>CAKSWA010000004.1 GCA_934511165.1 uncultured Oscillospiraceae bacterium
ATGTCGCCGGAGAAAATGATTGATACTCTATTTGCGCCTGCGGGCGCAAACTCTGCGAGGCTTTTTTGACAGTCTGAGAAATAGCCGATGGCGTCTGCCATCGGCTATTTCTTTCATCAGGCGTTGAAAACGTATTTGTCCATCCGGTCGAAGGCCTCCTGCACGCGGGAGAGCGGGAGCGCGAGATTCATGCGGATGTGGCAGGGGCCGTGGAACTGGCGGCCGTCCTGCACTGCCACGCCGACATCCCAGCACGCTTTTTCCACATCGTCGATCGTCTTTCCGTGCGATTCGCACCATTTCGTGCAGTCCACAAAGAGCATGTACGTCCCCTCCGGCTTCGAGACCTCCACACCGGCAAACCGTGTTTTGATATAGTCACAGGCAAAATCAATGTTGCCCGCGATCACGGCGCAGAGCTCGTCCGCCCACTCGCTGCCCTCCGGGGAATAAGCGGCGGCGAGCGCATGCATGGAGAGCACGTTCATGCTGTTATAGTGTGAGAGGGAGCTCTCCTTCTCCATCCGGTCAAGGATCCACGGGCTGTAGGCGATGTGGTACGAGCCCACGAGCCCCGCGAGGTTGAACGTTTTGCTCGGCGCATAGAGCGCGAGCGTCTGGTTTTTCGCGTCCTCACTCACGGACTGCGTCGGCGTGTGGACGACGCCGGGGCGGACAATGTCCGACCAGATCTCGTCCGAGACGATGAATACGTCGTGCTTCGCGCAGAGGGCCGTGAAGCGCTCGACCTCCCAGCGCTCCCACACGCGCCCGGTCGGGTTATGCGGCGAGCAGAACACCGCAGCATGAATCTTATTCTCTACGATCCGGCGTTCCATATCCTCAAAATCCATACGCCATACGCCTTTTTCGTCCTTCACGAGCGGCGAGAGGATCATGTTGTAGCCGTTATTGCGCAGCGCGCCGGTGAAGCCAATATAAGTGGGCGAATGCAGAAGAACATTCCCGCCCTTCGAGCAGAACACATTCAGCGCGCTGACAACGCCGCCGAGCACGCCGTTCTCGTAGCCGAGATTCTCACGCCTGAGTCCTGTTGCGCCGTGGCGCTGCTCCTGCCAGCGGAGGATGCCGTTGACGTAAGCCTCCGAGGGAAGAAAATATCCATAGGCCGGGTGCCCGGCGCGCTCAATGATCGCAGCCGGAACGGTCGGAACGGTAGGGAAATTCATATCCGCGACCCACATGGGGATCACGTCAAAGCCCTCGCGCGGCGCGCCCGGCGCAAAACCGTGGCCGACACCGTCGATCGCAAGCGCATCGCGCCCCTGCCGATCCATGATGGAGGTAAAATCGTATTTCATTCGCTCTGCCTCGCTTTTTTGTATTCACGCAGCGGAACAGGCGTCCCGCTGCCGGTATTATACCATCGCCGCGCTGCCGGGGCAAGCGCTGCCGGGAAACGAAATATCCGCCGCGCAGGAAAACCGCGCGGCGGATGTTGGGAAACGGTATTTATTTGCCGCCGAAGATGCCTTTCTTCTTCGACGTGACGCCGGTGTCGCCGAGACTCTCGCCGAGCTTGCGGAGAAGATCCTTCTGCTCAACGGTCAGGTTCTTCGGCGTGACGACGCGCACCGTGACGAACTGGTCGCCGCGGCCGCCGCCGTGGAGATACGGCACGCCCTTGCCGCGCAGACGGAACACCGTTCCGGACTGCGTGCCTTCGGGCACGGTGTATTTCACCTTGCCATCGATCGTCGGCACCTCGACCTCGGCGCCGAGCGACGCCTGCACGATGGACACGGGCAGCTCATAGAGAATGGACGTGCCTTCGCGCTCAAACTGCGGATGACTGCGCACGCTCACCGTCACGAGCAGATCGCCCGCCGGGCCGCCGTTGCGTCCGGCGTTGCCGAGCCCGCGCAGGGAGATGGTCTGCCCATCATCGATACCGGCGGGGATGTCCACCTTGATGCGGCGCGAGCGGCGCACCTTGCCCTTGCCCTTGCAGGTCGGGCACGGCTGGTGGATGATCTTGCCCGTGCCGCCGCAGCGGGAGCATGGCTCCTGCGTCTGCATCATGCCGAATGGCGTGCGCGCCGTGCGCATCACGCTGCCGCGGCCCTTGCAGTCCGGGCAGATCTCGGGGGTCGTGCCCTCGGCGCAGCCGGTGCCCTTGCATTTGTCACAGGTTTCGACCTTCATAACGTCCAGCTCGCGGCTGACGCCGAAGCAGGCTTCCCCAAAGCTGACCTGGACTTCCGTGCGGACGTTCTCGCCGCGCATGGGGGCGTTGGGCGAGCGCTGCGCGCCGCCAAAACCGCCGAAGCCGCTGCTGAACCCGCCGCCAAAGCCTCCGCCGAAGAGATCGTTCAGGATGTCGGCAAAGCCGCCGAAGCCCTCGGCGCTCGACTGGAAGCTGGACGGATCGAAGGCTGCGAAGCCGTACTGGTCGTACTTCGCGCGTTTATCGGCGTCGGAGAGCACCTCGTAGGCCTCGTTGACCTCCTTGAATTTCTGCTCGCACTCCTTGTCGCCGGGGTGCAGGTCGGGGTGAAATTCCTTTGCCTTTTTCCGGTAGGCTTTCTTTATGTCGTCGGCGCTGGCACTTTTGTCTACGCCAAGCACCTCATAATAATCGCGTTTATCGGCCATATAGCTATCCTCTTAACATGGAACGCGGGCGGACCGGAAATCCGTCCGCCCCGCATTCCGTTGATTGGGACTCAAATTGGGAAACTCTTACTTCTTGTCCTTGTCGTCGTCGACCACTTCGTAGTCGGCATCGTAGTACTGACCGCCCTGCTGGCCCTGCTGCGCACCGGGATCGGTGTAGCTCGCACCGGCGCCCGGATTGCCCTGCGCGCCCTGCGGGTTGGCCTGCTGGTACATCTTCTCGCTGACCTTGTAGAAGGCCTGCGTCAGCTCTTCGGTCGCCTTCTTGATGGACTCGGTGTCGGTGCCGGAGAGGGCGGTCTTCAGGCTCGCGAGCTTCTGCTCCACTTCGCCCTTGTCGGCGGCGTCGAGCTTATCGCCCATCTCGGAGAGGGTCTTCTCGGTCTGGTAGACCATCTGGTCACCGGCATTGCGGACATCGACTTCTTCCTTGCGCTTCTTATCCTCAGCGGCAAACTGCTCGGCCTCTTTAACGGCCTTGTCGATGTCGTCCTTGGAGAGGTTGGAGGAAGCGGTGATGGTGATGTGCTGCTCCTTGCCGGTGCCGAGATCCTTCGCGGAGACGTTCACGATGCCGTTGGCGTCGATATCGAAGGTGACCTCGATCTGCGGCACGCCGCGGCGCGCCGGGGCGATGCCGTCCAGATGGAAGCGGCCGAGGCTCTTGTTGTACTGCGCCATCTCGCGCTCGCCCTGCAGGACGTTGACCTCAACGGAGGTCTGGTTGTCCGCGGCGGTGGAGAACACCTGGCTCTTGCGGGTCGGGATGGTGGTGTTGCGGTCGATGAGCTTGGTGCAGACGCCGCCGAGCGTCTCGATGCCAAGAGACAGCGGGGTCACGTCGAGCAGCAGGATGCCTTCCACGTCGCCGCCGAGCACGCCGCCCTGAATGGCAGCGCCCACGGCCACGCACTCATCGGGGTTAATGCCCTTGAAGGGCTCTTTACCGGTGAAGCTCTTCACGGCTTCCTGCACAGCGGGGATACGGGTGGAGCCGCCGACGAGCAGCACCTTGCTCAGATCGTTCACGGAGAGGCCAGCGTCGCTCAGTGCCTGACGGACAGGGGCCATCGTGCGCTCCACGAGGTGATGGGTCAACTCGTTGAACTTTGCGCGGGTCAGGGTGACATCCAGGTGCTTCGGGCCGTTCGCATCGGCGGTGATATACGGCAGGTTGACGTTGGTGCTCGTCACGCCGGACAGATCGCACTTCGCCTTTTCGGCGGCCTCGCGCAGGCGCTGCATGGCGACCTTATCGCCGGAGAGGTCAACGCCCTCGGCCTTCTTGAACTCTTCCACGAGGTAATCGGTCACGCACTTATCAAAGTCGTCGCCGCCGAGACGGGTGTCGCCCGCGGTAGCCAGAACTTCGATAACGCCGTCGCCGATCTCGAGCACGGACACATCGAACGTGCCGCCGCCGAGGTCGTAGACCATGATCTTCTGCTCGGATTCCTTATCGAGACCGTAGGCCAGAGCAGCCGCGGTCGGCTCGTTGATGATACGCTTGACATCGAGACCCGCGATCTTGCCGGCGTCCTTGGTGGCCTGACGCTGGCTGTCGGAGAAGTACGCCGGGACGGTGATGACCGCGTCGGTCACGGTTTCGCCGAGATACGCTTCCGCGTCGGTCTTGAGCTTCTGCAGCACCATAGCGCTGATCTCGGGGGGCGTGTAGCTCTTGCCGTCGATGTTGACGCGGTAGTTGGTGCCCATCTCACGCTTGATGGAGGAAATGGTGCGGTCGGGGTTGGTGATGGCCTGGCGCTTTGCAACCTGGCCGACCATACGCTCGCCGGTCTTGGAGAACGCTACGACGGACGGCGTGGTGCGCGCGCCCTCGGCGTTGGGGATGACTTTCGGTTCGCCGCCTTCCATAACGGCGACGCAACTATTGGTAGTGCCAAGATCGATACCGATGATTTTAGACATAATGATTGCCTCCTGTATAGACGAAATATTTTTATTAACTATGGGATGATATATTCAAACGGGAAATCAGTTGGCGACCTGCACCATGCTGAAGCGGATCACCCGATCGCCCATTTTGAAGCCTTTCTGGAACTCCTGCACAATCTCGCCCTCGCCCTTATCGGGGTCTTCCATGTGCATGACGGCGTTGTGCTCGTTGGGGTCGAATTTCTGACCGACGGTCTCGATCGGCGTGACGCCGAGCGCCTTGAGCGCTTCGAGGAACTGGGTCATCGTCATTTCCACGCCCTTTTTGTAAGCCTCGTCCGCGGTTTCCTGCCGGAGAGCGCGTTCGAGATTATCAAAGATCGGCAGCAGCTTTTTGAGCGTGTCGGCTTTGACATCGGCGTAGATGTTGTCGCGCTCTCTGGCTGAGCGCTTGCGGAAGTTGTCGTATTCGGCGCGGAGCCGGAGGTTTTTGTCCTTTTCCGCGGCGAGGTCGTTCTGCGCGCTTTCAAGCTCCGCGCGAAGCGCGTCCGTTTCGGACACCTCCTCGACCATCGCCTCCGGCGCTTCTTCGACCGGCGTTTCTTCGATGGGCTGCTCTTCCTTCGGAGCGGTTTCCTTATTCTTGCTGCTCATCGGTCCATGTGTCTCCTTTAACTATCATTTTTCCGAAGCCCGCAGGGGCTTCGCCTGCGCCGAGCAGACGGCTGAGTCCGTCGGCAATGTATTTGAGCTTGGCGGCCACGGCGCTGTAGTCCATCCGCAGCGGCCCGACCACGCCGATCAGTCCGCGCTGACCTTCGCCGGCGTCGTAGCTTGCCATGACAACGCTTGAATCGCGCAGCTCCTCGGCAACGTTTTCCGGCCCGATGATGACCCGGACGGGGTTGCCGTCCGCCGCGCCCGGCAGACGCATGAGATGGTCGGAATCGGAAAGGTAGCTGATGACGCGGTGCGCCTTGTCGGGATCGCGGAACTCCGGCTGCTGCAAAAGACTGCTCTCGCCGGTGACGTATGCCGCGCCCGCGCGGCTCTCGCTCAAAACCTCGATGGCGTAGGCGGCGATGATGGAGGCAAGCCCCATCGTGTCGCGCGCCGCGCGCTCCGTGGCGGAGATGAGCACCGGCGTGATGCTCTCTTCGGGGAGATTTGTGAAGCCCGCGTTGAAGAGCGCCGAGAGCTTCTGGATCTGCCCCTGCTCCACCGAGAACGGCAGATGCACGAGCTTGTTCTTAACGGTATTGTCTCCGAGAAGAACAACGATTATGAAGGTGTTCGCGTCAATGTAGAGAAGATCGAACCGCTTGATCGTCGCAGCGCGCGGCGCGCTGAGCGTGAGCGCCGGGTAGCCGGTGAGCTGACCGGCAAGCTTGCCGGCGTCGCTCATGAGCTTGTCGAGCTGCTCCATCTTCTGGCTCAGCCGGGCGTTGATCGCCTTGGCCTCTTCCACGGAGAGGCGCTGCCGCTCCATGAGCTCGTTTACGTAGAACCGGTAGCCCTGCGGTGAGGGGATGCGCCCCGCGCTTGTGTGCGGCTGCTCCAGATAGCCGAGCGCTGTGAGCTCGGAGAGCTCGTTGCGGATCGTGGCGCTGCTGCACCCGAGTCCGGCGATCTCCGCGATCGTCTTGGAGCCGACCGGCTCTGCCGTGCGGATGTATTCATCCACAACAGCCGCGAGTATTTTCTTTTTTCTCTGGCTGATTTCCACGGCGGTTTCCTCGCATTAGCACTGTGTGCCGTCGAGTGTTGGCACTCTCTTCTTACGAGTGCTAATTTACCACTCCTTTATATAAATGTCAAGCGTTCCGCAAAGATTTAAAAAACCGTTCACAAATAAAAAAAGTGGTGTATAATGGAGAAAAAATTCCGCCCGGCCGGGCGGCCGAAAAAGGAGACAGCGCCATGCCGACACCCTGGAAACGCTCCCCGGAGGAGCTGCACAAAACCTATATTGCCAACACGGAGGCGTTTTATAAAGTTGCGGGGCGCGGTCTCGCACAGGAGCTGGACGAGTTCGTGGTCTCGTGTGCGCTCGGCCTCTGGAAAGGAAGCCCCCGGCTCGGCCAGCAGCACGTGGACGCGGTGAATCAGCTCTATTCCAAGGGGCGCAAACCCGGCGCATACCTTCTCTGGGAGCTCACCGAGAAGGTGTGCAAAAGTGCCGATTTCCTGCCGCCGCTCTTTTTCTGGAATCTGACGGAGCAGGACGCGCGCCGCGGCTCGGCCAACTCGCGCATTTTCGTGCGCATGCTTACAAACATACTGCTTTATCTCGCCGCCGTGGACGACGAAGTCACGATGGCTGAGGCCGAGTATATCACC
The DNA here is from genome assembly GCA_934511165.1 of uncultured Oscillospiraceae bacterium. Classification (GTDB taxonomy): domain Bacteria; phylum Bacillota; class Clostridia; order Oscillospirales; family Oscillospiraceae; genus Apopatocola. The sequence goes on from CAKSWA010000004.1 coordinate 6,877, forward strand.
GAGTGCTCGGATAAGCTCACCGCCATTTGTGACGGGGCGAACGTCATGAAATCCAAAGCGCCCATCAATGCCGTGGATTACGTGACGAGCGGCGAGCAGCCGTTTACGGCGCAGACGGGCGTTTCCGCCGCCGGCGAAAAGAAAGCGGGCGTCGAGGCGTCCGCGCAGAAGGAAGCCGAGCCCGAAAAGCCGAATCTTGAAGAGCTCATGGCCGAGCTGGAGGAGCTCGTCGGCCTTGGAACGGTCAAGCGCGAGGTAAAAAATCTCACCAATTTAATTAAAGTGCGCAAGCTGCGCGAGGAAAACGGCCTGCCGAACAGCGCCATGAGTCTGCACATGGTGTTCCTCGGCAACCCCGGCACCGGCAAAACGACCGTGGCGCGGCTCATGGCCGGGCTGTACGCCGCCATCGGCGCATTGAGCAAGGGGCAGCTCGTCGAGGTCGACCGTTCCGGGCTCGTCGCGGGCTACGTCGGGCAGACGGCGCTCAAAACGCAGGAGGTCATCCAGTCGGCGCTCGGCGGCGTACTGTTCATCGACGAGGCGTACTCGCTCGCCTCCGGCGGCGAGAACGATTTCGGCCGCGAGGCGATCGAAACGCTGCTCAAGGCCATGGAGGATCACCGTGACGATCTTGTTGTGATCGTCGCCGGGTACGATGAGCCGATGGAGAAGTTCATCAACTCCAACCCCGGCTTGCAGTCGCGCTTCAATAAATACATGTATTTCCCCGATTACAACGGCGAAGAGCTCATGGCCATGTTTGAGATGCGCTGCAAAAAGAACGGCTACTGCCTCACCGAGGAAGCGGAGGCGTATGCGAAGGAGTTCTTCGAGGACATGTACAAAAACCGCGACGATAACTTCGGCAACGGCCGCGATGTGCGAAACCGCTTCGAGGACATCATCTCCCGCCAGGCCAACCGCCTCGCCGCCATGGAAGCCCCGGCAAAGGACGATCTCATGACCATCACGAAAGAGGACTTCCTCGTTCCCGCGGAGGAATAAGAGAGTCACAAAACCGAATAGCCAGACGCGAACCGCCGCCGGAGGCAAGTCCCTCCGGCGGCGGTTTTTAGTGTTCGTTAATGTCACGGAACGTGTGCATATTACGTGCCGTAACTGTCGCTCAATGATTTTTGACACCGCAAAACCCCTGCAATATCAATGGCTATACGATTCGTGAAATCCGACGGAAAAGTTGATGAACACGGAGCGTGATTTTCTGCTACTATATAGATATGAAACACAAATTGTGTTTTAAATCTATAGAAAGCAGAAAGGATGGCCATGAGCAGAAAAGCTTATTCGGTATGGGACTATCCGTCCAACACCAAGACCAACCCCATACCTCCAACAAAATCCTCACAGGGACGAGCCCCGTCAAACCCGACGGTGGCCGTCCCGCAGGGACAGACAAGCCAGACGACGGCACGGGCGGGCAGCAGCGTTTCGCACAGAGGAGAAAATGCCCGGCAGAACTATACGTCCCCGACAAGGGGGCGTCCGACAAGCAACGGGGTACAGCAGAATTCCGGCAAAGGAAACCAGACGACCGACACGACCGGGACGATTGGAGCGGCCAAACCGGCCGGAACGACAAAGCCAACCACGGCGACCAAGCCGACCGGAGCGACCAAGACAACGGAGAAACCGCCCTTCCGTTCTTCGTATGCCAGCGCTGCCGATATCGCCGACATGAACGAGATCATGGGAGTGAACTCGTATACCGGCGAGGCGCAGGATGTCGCCGATGATTTTCTGCGGCAGAACGGCGTGAGCAGCAGCGAAGAGTATCAGAAGAAGTTCTTCGCCGAGCAGGAGGCAAAACGAAAGGCGCAGGAAGAGCGGGCGCGGCTGTTCCGCGAGCTGTATGGCAGCGCAGAGGACGAGGCGGAAATCCTCGGCCTGCGCGGCGGCTACACCGGCGAGGTCGACGATCTCGTACAGGCGGAGTGGGAAAGAAATGGAGTAAGCGACGCTGCGGGCTATCGCAAAGTCGCTGATTATCAATGGAGAAACATGATCGGCGGAGTAATGGATACGGCGAGAAACTTCGTAAACGATTTCCATTACCGCATGCAGGCCGGGCGTGCTGAGCAGATGGCGGAAAACGATGCGGTAAGAGATGCTGCCAACGGCAAAGGCAATTACGAGGAACTGTACCAGTACTACCTTGCAAAGTATCGGGAGGAAACGAGCGATTTTGTCCCGACGCAGGCAGTGAATTGGGGCGAAGCCTACAACGCCGAAACCGCGCGCATCGCGGACGAGGAAGGCTTTAACAACTATGTGAGAAGAGACGGCCAGCTTTACCGCGCCCTCGGCGCTATGGCTCCGGCACTTGCGGCGTCCGCGGCGGGCAATTTGGTTGGTGGCGCTCTAACTTTGGGCGGTGCCGCTTATGAATCGGCGCGAGCGGCAGCAACGGTCGGAAAGGTGCTTTCCGGCTCGGTGACATTCGCCTCCGCCTCCGGCAGCGCGTATGAAGAGGCGATTGCCAATGGCATAGACCCGGAGACAGCCATGCGGCTCGCCACCGCCGCGGGCGTCATAGAGCTTGGCACGGAGGCGATCAGTTCCGGTCTCGGTTCCTTCGCCGGAAAAAAGCTCGGCGTGGGCGGCGTAACGGACGGGGTAATGGAAACGCTTGTCGGAAAAGTGACAAGCGACCCCAATGTACAGAAAGCGCTTGTCACGGCAAGCAGTATTCTTGGGGAAGGCTTCGAGGAATTTATGTCCGAATGGGGCAACTATGCCGCGCAGAAGCTCCTCGGCGGTTATGACGCCAGAACGGGCAGAGAAGTTTGGCGTGACTCGCTGGAAGCCTTTCGCGACGGTGCATTCATCTCCGGCCTCCTGAACGCAACGTCTCTCCTCCAATATGGCGTCCCGCCGCAGGATGCCATTGAGGTTGGTGTTGATGAGGCGATGACGCAGAACGACGCGTCGATGCGGGAGAATACGACCGGGAAAACGGCGGATGCAACGGTGAACATTTCAGAGACTGCCGCCCGTGTCGCCGACAGTCTCCGGGGAAAGCTGCCGGCACGCGATCTGGCGCGGTTCAACGAGGCGTTTGAAAATTCGGCGTCGGGAAAGCGGCTCGCGGAAGCGCTTGCCGGAATGAACGCCTCCGACGCTGCGAGACTGACGGAAGCGGTGACGGGCGCCGTGGCCGACGCGGTGAAGCGCGGCGAGAACTACAGCAGCCGGACGGACTTTCTGACCGACGAGAGCGTAGAGCGCATGACGGAGGCGGTGATCGCGGAAGCGGCGGAAGCGCTGGGGCTTGCTGATGCGGACGACACCGCACCGACGAGAGAGACCATTCGCGATTCCAACGTGGCGGCGCTCAAGGACATGGCGAAGGAAGCGCTCACCGAACGCCTCCAAAAAGACGGCACACTTAGAGATACCGCGGAGCGTGTACGGCAGAAGCAGGGGAGCGAAGTTTCGGATGTTTTTGATGATGCGAGCGGCGAACGCTCAAAGGAAGCTCTTTCGCCCGAGAAGAAAACGCTTTATAAGGATTACCTTGAAGGAAAGTTTGATCTCAAGGAAAGCACGGATAGAGATGGCATGTTCTCGGATCAGCCCGCTCGAAATAGTCAGGAAATCCAGAACTATATTGAAAAGCTTGAGGCAGAATCTGCAAAGATGCGGGAGGAAAGAACAAAAAAACAGATATCCGAAACAGAAATCAGAGAACGACCGGATATGTTGGCTGAAGAGAATAGCGCAAGCAAAGAACTCGTCGAGAATCCGTTCTGCGGGAAAAACAAGTTGAAATCCAATGTGAAGTATTACACGGGAGAATACAATTACTTGTATGAAACGGATTCGCGGGGAAGAATTAATCGATTTTTTTCGGAGAAATTGCAGCTGACAGCACGCGATAAGCGCCTGAGGCATGACCCAAACACGCCGGGGAAAATGACATACGACGATGCAGGACATCTCATTGGTGACCGCTTTGGCGGCGCAGCTACGATCGCCAATCTTGTTTCGCAGCTGCGCAGCATGAACAGAGGCGATTATCGCGTAATGGAGGATCATCTGGAATCTGTCATTCAAAATGGCGGAACGGTTGAAATGGAGGGAAGAATCATCTATAATGAAACCAATCTCCGACCAGAGGGGATTTTTATAGAACTCACTATAGACGGTAAGTCGATTGAACTTTATTTTTCTAATGTACGATAGCTTTTGAAAGGAGCAAGAAATGGATACCAAGTATGCTTTTGAAAACCAGTTTTCCGAGTTGATCAGCGATATCCTTGGCGTCTGCTATGAATATGTGGAGGGGCGCGCCGAAAAAATCTATGTTTATCTGTCGAACGAATCCCATTTACAATACTGCGGATACTTTTATAAAATCAACGGGCAAGTTGTTATGAACGGGAAACTGAATACGGCACTTCGACCGGGAGAGCCGCCGTATGATGAGGGACGCGATGTACAGCGTCGACTGGGAGAGATACTCCGAGAAGACTGGACCAAGCTTTGGACCCTGTTCCGCCAGTATGAAAGGCCTGTGCCGACGGAGATTCGGATGGTTTACGATGTGGCAACGGGAAAACCGGATGTTCGGATGCGGTATGAGCCGGTATGGTCTAAGGAAAAAGGTGGTTTTCCGCTGAAAGTCGAACTGGAGTGGTTTGCGCAGGAAGACGCAGCTGCTGGCGGCTCAGGAGAGATTCCGGATCCGTATAAAGGCATGTTCAAGAAAAAGTGACTATCTGCATACAGCGCCGCCGGGGTCTCCCCGGCGGCGTTTTTGTATGAGCAGAAGCTGCCGGCGCGCGATCTGGTGCGGTTCAACGAGGCGTTTGAAAATTCGGCGTCGGGAAAGCGGCTCGCGGAAGCGCTTGCCGGAATGAACGCCTCCGACGCTGCGAGACTGACGGAAGCGGTGACGGGCACCGCGGCCGACGCGGTGAAGCGCGGCGAGAGCTACAGCAGCCGTGAAGCCTTTCTGAACGAAGAGAGCGTAACGCGTATGGCTGGAGCAGTGCTGGAAGGCACATCCCAACTGCTTGGCCTGCCGGGCGCAGGCACTTCTTCATCAGTGAGTGCCATTCGGGATTCCCGCGAAGCGGTGATCGTTGAGCGTGCCATCACCGCGATTGCGGGAGAGGTGCGGGATAACGATGAAATAGGAAGCGCAGTCGGGCGGATCATTCAAGCCATTGAGCAGGGGGAAAAACCGGATTATCTTGCCGGAATTCCGCATGAACAACGCGGAAACGCGATGATTTTTCCTCCAGAGTATGGTATAATGTATCCGGATGGAAAAAAATATCCGATTGTGGTCTCATCGTATAGTGAAGCGAAGCCAATAATTAAACAGCTGGGATTGCCTAACGCACAGGCACACCATGTGGCACCAAACGCAATATATAGAGATACCACGGCCAGAAACGAAGGCATCGCGATTTCTTTACCCGGAAATGTGTTCACAAATCCGGAAAGTGCACACGGTAAAGCTCATAATCATACAGAAACGCGATTGGACGAGTATCGTGCGTTGAACATTAGACCGACAAATAGAGAAGCCTGTGAAATCTTTTTGGCGTCTTTACAAACTGCCGGGGTGAATAAAAATGTTGCAGAGTTCTCCCTGGATTGGATGATTCGGCAGCAGATGGAGCATGGTATATATCCTGACATGCCAATTCCAAGAATGCCGAAAAAGATTCACTTTAAAAAGAAAAATAATTTTCAGGAGGATGTGGACGATGCAGAAAGCATACAATGATCGTTACGAGGAAACGGAGCAGGACCGACAGGACGAGGAACGTTACGAACGCAAACGAAATATGTCTATGGAAGAAAAGAAAGAAGTGTTTTCCCGCATTCCCAAAGAGGCGCTGGAAAACGCCCGCAAGATGGTTGCGGCGAGCGGACAGAAACCGTCGGAATATACTCCGGTGACCAGAGAGTGTATGGCGGCTATGATTTACGGGATGTTATCGGCTATGTCCATTGAAGAGTTGGGATATTGTGACTTGGTAGTGATAAACGGGATGATGGCCGCGATCGCCAACGTAGTTCTTGAAATAGAAGCAGAGTCGAGCTTTGGCTTGACAGAACGTTTGCATAAAAGCGCGAGTAAGAAAGATCCGGAATGCAACATTAATATGAACCAGCTTATTCATATCGGCATTGACGCATATTATTGCCTCGACCGGCCGGAATTTCTGGCGAACGGGATACAAAAAGTCCTTGACGCATGTTATGCAAATTTTGGAACAGGCGAAGAAAACTGAATAAGCACCGCGCCGCCGGGGACACCCCGGCGGTGTTTTGTGTGCTGGAAAAGTCCGTGATTTTTTCAGCAAAGCATGGTACAGTATAATTATGAGAAAAAGGACGAACTGTTACCGGGCGTCTGCCGTATGTGTATAACACGCCGGGAAAGCAGCCGGGCGATCATGCCGGGCATCTGGCGGGCGACCGCTTCGGCGGCTCCGGGCAGTTGGACAACCTTGTGTCACAGTATTGGCTTGTTAGCCTGAGTTCCTATAAGAAATTGGAGAACGAATGGTACAGGGCTATACAGGACGGAAAAACGGTGGAGGTAGATGTCCGTGTCGAGTACGCGGGAGACGATTTGCGACCAAGTGCCTTTAGCATAGAGTATACGATTGACGGAGAAGAATATAGTGAACACATCACAAATGATCTATTAGGAGGACTGGGGTTATGACCTACGGTGAGCTGCATAAATACTTGAAGGAATACAATAAAAAGGCCGCGGCGGAAGGACGCCCGTTTGAGGATCTGTTTTCTGAGTACCAAAGTGAAATGATCCGCCAGAGCATTGCCTATGCGGAAAACCGTGCAGAGAAAATTTATATCTATTCCGATCTCGAATGCGGCGCAATTATGGCGAGACCAGCCTTCATCATCGAGGGAAAATTCTATACGGACAATGACTGGAATAGAGCAATACGCGAGGGTCGAGAATCATCTTCGCTCTCGAGAGAGGAAAAAAGAGATATACGAAGGACAATCCTGTGTTATGCTGTTGCCGTCCGCGAGCTGTGTCTGGAGTACAAAAGGGACGTACCAACGGTAATCAAGATCGTATATGACGCGAAAACCCGCCAAGTGCGAGCGCAGTACGGCTATGAGCGCCTGAAGCCCTTGAGTGATTGCGAAACCGAAATCCGCTGCCGTATGTGGTTTGACGAAATACGGGCAAACGATCTGTAAAACCGAATCACCGCACTGCGCCGCCGGGGGATACCCCGGCGGCGTTTATACATGCTCCGAAAATCCGTGATTTTTCAGGCAAGATATGGTACAGTAAATTCGCAAAAGAGTCGATATTCCATCATATCGGAGGGAAACTGCATGAGTGACGATTTCAAAGAAAATCCACAGACCAGTGAAGACCCGCGGGAGAAATTGAAAGATCTGACGGAAGAAGACATGAAGGAGATATACACAAGAATGTCGCACAGAGCGCCTGTCGCAGCAAAAAAGCTGATCGATGCGATCGGGCAGAAGCCGGAGAACTATTCACAGGTGACTTGGGAGTGCGTAGCAGCGTTGATTTTCGGAATGCTGGGAGCGATCTCCGTAGACGAGTTCAAATGCCACGACACCTATTGGACAACAACGGAAATGTCATTTATTGCACATCTGCTTCTTGATACCCCCCCGGAAGAAAGTGTAAAGCTGGCAAAGTATCTCCTCAATAACTGCAACGAGAAGGACAATCCGGATCTAAACCCGGATGTCTGGCAGCTCATCCACTATGGTATTGATCTTTATTACATTGTCGATCAACCGGAACGGCTGAAAAAAGCCGCGCATGCCATACTTCAGGCCTGTTACAAATCCTATGGCATGGGCAAATCGTATGGAACAGGCGAAGAAAACTGAATAAGCACCGCGCCGCCGGGGCTCCCCCGGCGGCGTGAAGCTGCCGAAAACCGGGGCGTTGGATTGATCCAGCGCTCCGATTTTCGGCAAGCAAAAACGGAAGCCCTGCTGTGCATGGCTTCCGTTTCTGTTTAATGATTCAGCACCACTCGCGGCTCTGGGGCTTGTTCTTCACCGGAGGGGTGTAGTCCGCGGGATACTCGGGTGCGGGGAGAGGCTCGGCGGTCTCCGCCTTCTTCCCCGGCGCGGGAGCGGCCGCGCGCGGTGCGCGGTTTTCGCGGTTATCGCGCGGACGGCGGCTGCGATCGCCGCGGCTGCCGCGGCGCGGCTCCTCCGCCGCTTCTCCGGCGGGACGCTCGTAGTTGACAACGACGCGGCGGTTCGGCTCCACGCCGGTGGAGCTGGTGGAAACGCCTTCGTAGTCCTGCAGCGCCGTGTGGATCACGTGGCGCTCGTAGGAGTTCATCGGTTCCAGCGCCATGCTGCGCTTATACTTGATCGCCTTCGCCGCCATCTTGTGGGCAAGATGGACGAGGGATTCCTCGCGCTTGCTGCGGTAGCCCTCGGCGTCCACGCTGATGTGCATCCGCTTGTCGCTGCCGCGGTTGACGGCATAGTTCACAAGATGCTGGATGGCGTCGAGCGTTTCGCCGCGGCGGCCGATCACGGCGCCCATGTCGGGGCCGTCAAGCTTGACTTCCAGTCCGCCGCCTTCGCGCGCGGAAATGTCGATCGTGCACTCCACGCCCATGCGGTCGAGCAGGCCGCGAAGGAAGCTTTCCACTTCCTTTTCCTGGCTTCCGGCGGCGTATTCGCGCGCCACGGTCTTCTTCGGCTCGCTCTTTTTCGCGGTCTCGGGCTTTTTTGCCGGAGCTTTGACCGGCTGGGGCTTTACGCTCTTCGGCTCGGGCTGGCCGTCGTCATAGCTGACGCGGACGCGCGCCGGGACGGCACCGATGCCCAGAAAACCGCTGCGGCCCAGCTCCAGGATCTCGTAGGTGATGTCGTCCTCGGTGAGCTTGAGCTGTTCGAGAGCGGCGCGGATCGCGATCTCCTTCGTTTTGCCGGTGGTCTCTATGGATCGAATCATGTGTGTTTTACTCCTTCTCTTCGGCGGCGGGAGCTTCGGCCGTTTCCCCGGCAGTCTCGACCGTCTCCACGGTCTCAACGGCTTCGGTTTCGGCGAGCTGCGCCTTCGCCTCTTCGAGATCGGCCTCGCCCGCGGCAGCGGCTTCAGCGGTCTCGGCGGCGGCTTCCGCCTCGGTCACGTCATAGCGGTCCGCCACATAGGCACGGCCGCGGGCAAACCGGCGGGTGCCGACCTGCGAGGCAGGCAGCTCCGCGCCCGGATTCTTCGCGGCGCGCTCGGCGGCGCGGACCGCGGCAAGACGCTGCTCCTCGGCATTACGCTCCTGCGCGGCGAGGCGCTTCTTGCTTGTGTTGGCGTTGACCTGGGTCTTGCCCTCGGCTTTGAGACGCTCGGTCTCGGCGCGCTTGGCTTCCATTTCGGCGTCCTTCTTGCGCTGCGCCTCGTTGAACTCGGCCATCTCGGCATCGAGCTTCGTCTTGTAGTAGCGGTTGAGAAGGGCTTCCTGAATGATGCCGAGCACGCTCTGCTCGATCCAGTACAGACCCATGGACACCGGCATGATGAAGCAGATGTAAACGCTCATCAGCGGCATAACGAGGTTCATGGTCTTGCTGGTCTGAGCAGTCTGGGCGTCCTGCGGGGGATTCATCTTCTGGGTGAGCTTCGTCTGGAGAACAGTGAGACCGGCGGAGATGAACGGGATGAGGAACATCAGCAGCGCGATGTACCAGAGGCCGTTCTGCCACTCCGTGGTGTTCCAGAACATGAGCGACGGCTTCTCGATCAGATTGAGACCGAGGAAGTGGAAGTTGATGTCCTTGAGCTGGCTGGCGAAGTCCGCCACGCCGGGGTTGGCGGCGATCTCGGCAAAGTGCTCGTGCAGCACATTGGCGATGGTCATCTGGGAATAGGCGTCCGCCTTGGCGGGGGCGGCGTAGTACCCGAGCTGGGCGACAACGTCGGTCAGCGTCGTGATGTGCTCCTGCGAAAGCTGCATGAGCGCGGTGAGCGGCTGACGCACCGCCTGATAGAGGATGATGACGATCGGGAAGGGGATCAGCGTCCACAGGCAGCCGGACATCGGGTTGATCTTGGCTTCCTTATAGAGCTTGGCGACCTCTTCCTGATACTTCTGCTTGTTGGTGGCGTAACGCTTCTCCAGCTCCTTCACGCGGGGCGTGAGCATGGTGGTGCGCATCATGCTGTGCTTGCTCTTCATCTGGAAGGGCAGCATGATGAGCTTCACGAGGAGACCGAAGAGAAGGATCGCTCCGCCGTAGCTGCTGCAGATGTTGTAGAAGAACAGCAGCACGGAGCCGAAAATTTTGATCATAGAAGGTAACTCCCGTCTTTCAGCGTTGCCCGTTCAGGGCACAGGGTCATAAAAATCGTGTTCGCCGGTATGGAACGGATGGCACCGGCAGATGCGCTTGAATGCGAGCCAGCCTCCCTTGGCAGCGCCGTATTTCTCGATGGCTTCCAGCGCGTACTGGGAGCATGTCGGGATAAACCGGCAGCAGGGAGGCTTTCGGGGAGAGATATTTTTCCGGTAAAATCGGATGAGCCAGAGAAGAACAGCTTTCACTGGGCAGTCTCCTCCCGCGTCAGCGAAAGCTTTCGGCAGGCGCGGAGAAAATCCCGCTCCAGGTCGCTATAGGCGGCGGTGACGCTGCGCGAGCGCGCAACAACCACAAGCTCCGCGCCGCGGCACAGCTCGGTCTCGTGGAGACGGTAGATCTCCCGCAGACGCCGCCGGACGCGGTTGCGCGTCACGGCGTGGCCAAGCCGGGTAGTGACGGTGAAGCCCACGCGGTTGCCGCCGGTTTTGTTCCGGTGGGTATACACAACGAGCGTCGGCGTGACCGCGCTTTTCCCTTTGGCGTACAGGCGGCGGAACTCGTAATTTTTCTTAATGGTTTCGGTAAACTCCATTGGCGCTCACGTCCCTTTCACCGGAGGAAGGAATCGCTCCCGGCGAGAGGGGTTGCTCAGGCGGTGAGTTCCTTGCGGCCCTTGGCGCGGCGGCGGGCAAGAACCTTGCGGCCGTTGGCGGTGGACATTCTCTTGCGGAAGCCGTGCTCCTTGGCACGCTGGCGCTTCTTGGGCTGGTAAGTGCGGATCATAGGGGGACACATCCTTTCATATTTTTTCCCATTATTCTCAACACCGGATTTTCCGGCGCAGATGGCGAATAAGAGATAATCAGACAAATATGGATTATATAGTAAAAAGGCGTAGTATGTCAACCTTTTTTGCGCAAAAAGACGGCCGGACACGCATGTGTCCGGCCGCCGGTAAATCGCGGATTACTTCTTTTCCTCGTGGTGCTCGTGGTGGGGCATATGCTCCGTCCAGCCGATGATCTCGCCTTCGTAGGTGACATCGGGAACTTCCACCGGCTCCACGGCCATTTCCTTCACGAACTCCGTCTCCACGAGCTCTTCCGGGTCTTCCTTGTGATGCTCGTGGTGCTCATGGCCTTCATGGTGGGGCATGTGCTCCGTCCAGCCGACAAGCTCACCTTCGTAGGTAACATCCGGAACTTCCACGGGCTCAACGGCCATTTCCTTCACGAATTCGGTCTCAACATACTCTTCGGCTTTTTCTTCCGCCTTGGTTTCGAGGGTCTTCTCTTCTTTGCTCATGGTTCTTCCGTCCTTTCATATCATTGCGGCAGGGATGAAAACCGCGCGGCCTCGCCGCTGCCGGGATTCCCTTGGGAACAACGAAAATATAGCACGCAGGAAAAGCCGTGTCAATCCGCTTTTTGTTAAGAAATCTCCCGGAAAATACACGAAAACTAACGATTCCGGCCACTTATTTATCCGGGTGATAGTTTTTGGCGAGACCGCCCTCGGCGGTTTCGCGGTAAACGCGGTTCAAATCCCGCCCCGTTTCATACATTGTGTGGACAACGGTATCAAACGATATCTTGCTCGTCTCGGAGAGGAAGTTTGCCAGCGAGAGCGCGTTGATCGCGCGCATTGCGGCCACGGCGTTGCGCTCGATGCACGGGATCTGCACCAGTCCCCCGATGGGGTCGCACGTGAGGCCGAGATGGTGCTCCATGGCGACCTCGGCAGCATAGCCGATCTGGCCGAGACCCATTTCAAAAAGCTCGCCGAGCGCTGCGGCGGTCATGGAGCAGGCCGAGCCGATCTCCGCCTGGCAGCCGCACTCCGCGCCGGAGATGGAGGCGTTCGTCTTGATGAGATTGCCGATCACGCCGCCCGCGGCCAGCGCGCGCACCATGGCCTCATCGGAAAAGCCGCGCTCCTCCTGCATATACAGCAGCGCCGCCGGCATAACGCCGCTCGAACCGCACGTCGGCGCCGTGACGATCTCGCCGCCGGAGGCGTTCTGCTCGGCCACCGCGAACGCATACGCGCACACGAGCCGGTTTTCCCGCGTCTGCGGGCTCTCGCCGATGTGGCGGCGGTTATAGAGATACTGCGCCTTGCGCTCGACCTCCAGCCCTCCCGGTAGCTCGCCGGTGCGCGTGAGACCGTCGGAAACGCTCTGCTTCATCGTGTTCCAGATGGTGAAAAGATATTCGCGGATCCCCTCGCCTTCCCGCAGGAACACATAGTCGCTCAGGCGAAGCTTATTCGCGCTGCAAAAGGCCGAAATTTCGGCGTAGCTCTTCTCCGGGTATACCTCCGGCCGTTCGGTGTCCGGGCGGCCGGGAATGGAGATCGCCCCGCCGCCGACGGAAAGCGCGGTCATCTCGCCGGTGAGCGCGCCGTTTTTGTATGCGCGCAGCTCCATCGTGTTCGGGTGCGGCAAGTCGGTGCGCTCGGTGTTCCAGAGAATGCCGGCCGGCACCGGCGCGAGCGCATCGCGCACGGCAACATCGGTCAGATGTCCGCGTCCGGTCAGGGCAAGCGAGCCGAAGAGCGTGACCTCATAGCGGTCGGCGTCCGGGTGCTCAGAGCGGAACAGGCGGCAGGCGCGCCAGGGTCCGATGGTGTGGGAGCTGGACGGGCCTCGCCCGACGGAGTAGAGCTCACGCAGTGATTTCATGCGGCGTTCTTCCTTTCCAAATGAAAGATTCGGGGGATGAGCGCGAGGAGCGGCATGCCGAGCAGAAACAGCACCCCCGCCTCGCCGAGTGCGACCTCCGCGCCGAAGAGCAGAAAGCTCGGCCAGAAGGCGTCGCGCGCGAAGCTCCACGCGAGCACCGCGCCGATGACGATGCCATTCCAGACCACGGGACTCAGGCATGCAAGAACGCGCTTTGCCGTGGAGGGCATCGCGCCGGTGCGGCGCGCCTCACGTCCGCATGCCGCGGCGCAAAGCCCCGCGCCGAGCGTGGCGAGCGAGCCGAAGATAACGTCCAGAATCCCGGCGGCGGAGATCATGTTTGCCAGAGCACAGCCGAGAAACAATCCGACGGACGTATACGGGAAGAAAACCGGCAGCACGCACAGTGCTTCCGAGATACGAAATTGCAGATTGCCGTAGCTGATGGGGGCGAGGAGCATCGTAAGAGCGGCATAGAGCGCGCCGACGACGGCGGGGATGATAAGCTTTTCGCGGAGATCGTTGCTGTTCAAGACGGGGTACCTCTTTCTGTGGTTCTGATTACGAAATATCTTCGGGCAGACCGCAGCCGCACCAGCTCTGGCGGTACAGTCCGTATTCGTGCGAAAGTTCAATGCTCCGGCGGTAGCCGTCGCGCTTTTTAAAGTCGGACGGCAGCCAGGAAACGCCGTATTCCCCGGCGAGCTTTTCGCCGATGGCGTTGATGAGCGGCGCATTCTTGTGCGGGGAGACGGTGAGCGTTGTGGCGAAATAGTCGTAGCCACCATCGCGGGCGGCCTCCGCCGTGCGCGAGAGACGGAGGACAAAGCACTCGGTACACCGCGCGCCGCCTTCGGGTTCGGCCTCCAGCCCCGCCGCAGCGAGACGGAACGCCGCCTCGTCCCGCTCCGGGACAATCAGCCCGACGCCTTTGCCGAAAGGCGCGGCCTTCAGCAGATGCTTTTGCCAGTACAGCCGCTTTTCCCACTCCTCCGCCGGGAGGATGTTCGGGTTATAGAAGAAAACGTCGATATCGAAATGCGGCGCGAGCCGCTCGAGGCACGCGCTCGAGCACGGGCCGCAGCAGCTGTGGAGAAGGAGCCGGGGGCGGGCATCAAGCGACGCAATAAGCGTGTCCATCTCCCGCTGGTAGTTTCTCTGCTGCACGGCGCTTCCCTCCTTCCCTTCCAAGGGAATACTTATATTATAATCTTTTTCGCGAAAAAACAAGGGCATTGACGAAACTTGTGCAGCCAGAGTAAAATGGACGGGATAACAAAGAAAAAGATAGGAGAAAAACCTATGGACAACCGCCGCAGCAAGGAGAATTACTATCTCGACATTGCCGAGGCCGCTCTGGAGCGCAGCACCTGTCTCCGGCGGCAGTTCGGCGCGATCATCGTGCGTGACGACGAGATCGTCGCCACCGGCTACAACGGCGCGCCGCGCGGACGGCGCAACTGCTCCGATCTCGGCTATTGCGCCCGGCGCGAGCTGAATATCCCCGCCGGAGAGCGGTACGAGCTCTGCCGCAGCGTCCACGCCGAGGCAAACGCCATCATCTCCGCCGCGCGGCGCGACATGATGGGCGCAACGCTCTATCTCGTCGGGCACGACGCCGTCACCGGCGAGCACTATCCGGAGACAACGCCCTGCGCCATGTGCCGCCGGCTCATCATCAACGCCGGCATATCGCAGGTCGTCTGCCGCACCGGACGCAACGAGTATACGACCACGCTTGTCCGCGACTGGGTATATCACGATGACTCCATCGAGTGATACTGCGCGGAAAAACCGTCTCGACCGCCGCGACGCGCTCTTCTTTCTGCTGCTCGCGGCGGCCGCGGCGTTTTTCTTCTGGCGCGTCCGCTACAGCTTTGCGAACATCGATGAATCGTTCTATCCCACAATTGCCCGCCGTCTGACGCAGGGCGACCGGCTGTTCCTTGACGAGTGGCATGTTTCGCAGCTTTCGAGCGTGCTGCTGTATCTGCCCGTTTGGCTCTATGAGCGCCTGAACGGCGGGACAGACGGCATCTATCTCGTGCTCCGGTATCTCTTCGTGGCGGTGCAGAGTCTTGTCTCCGCCGCCGTCTATCTCCGGCTGCGGCGCTACCACCGCGCCGGAGCGGCGGCGGGCGCGCTCGCGCTCGCCATGTATGCGCCGTTCGGCATCAACGCGCTCAGCTACAACTCGCTCGGCGTGCTCCTTCTCTCGCTGACCGGCGCGCTGCTCGTCCCCGCAGGGGAAAGAAGCCGCGCGGCGTATCTTCTCGCGGGGCTGTGCTTTGCCGGGACGGTGCTCTGCTGCCCGTATCTGGCGCTTGTATATGTTCTGTACGCGCTTGCCGTGGTGCTGCTGCGAAAGCGCCCGGCGCGCCTTCCGGTGTTTTCGCTGCACGCGTTCGCCCTTTTCACGCTCGGCGCGGCGATCCTCGCGGCGGCGTTTTTCCTTCTCGGGCTTCGCGGCGCAGATCTTTCCCGGCTCCCCGCCGCACTGCAAGGCATTTTCTCCGACCCGGAGCACGCCGGGCGGACATCGTTTCTCCGCTCGCTGCTTCGGCTGGCGCTGCGGTATCCGTACCATGTATTGTACCACGCCCATCCCCTGCCGGGCACGTGTCTTCTTCTGATGCTCGCGCTTTCCCTCGCGGCGCTGCTGGACAAGCGCCGGGAACAGCACGCGGCGGCGTATTTTCTTGCCGGGACAGCATTGACCGCGGCGGCGGAAATTCTCTACGCCGTGCTCTGGCCGCACCCCAACTTTATGATGTACGCCGTAAACGTTCTTGCGCTGCTCTGCTTTGTGCTCACGCCGCCGTCAGACGCGGACGCGGCGCGGCGTCTCGCGCTGCTTTGGTGGCTGCCGGGGATGCTCTATTCCGCGCTCATCATTCTCGGCTCCAATCAGGGGCACTTCGCAATCTTTTCCGCCGCGGCGAGCGCCGTTCCGTGCAGCGTGACAGTCGCTTTCCGAACGGCAAAACACGTTTTCCCCGAAAGAAAGCCGCTTCGCGCCGCGGCAGCCGCAGCGCTCGCGGTGCTCGTTCTCGCGCAGGCCGGCGGCACAGCCTATCTCCGGTACCGGAACGTTTTCTGGGGCGCAACGATCCATGAGCAGACCGAGACCATCACCGAAGGGACGCACAAGGGGCTCATCGTTGAGCCGGAATCCGCGAAGCTCTACGCATCGACGCAGCCCGCCATGGCGGAGCTTGCGCGCCGCAGCGGCGGCGGGCGGGTTCTGGTGCTTACGGAATACACATGGATGAGCATGGGCGATTATCAAAACGCCGCCTACTCCCCGTGGCTCTCCGGCGTGAACGATACAACGCTCGACCGGCTGGAGATGTACTATGCGCTCTGCCCGGAAAACCGCCCCGCGGCTGCCTGGGCCGCCGCAGAGGACGCAGCGTGCGCCGAGGCGTTCTGTGCGCGGTTCGGTTATGCGGCGGAAACGACGCCGGACGGCATTTTCATGACGCCGGTACAATAACCGAACAGGCAAAATCGCCGCCGTTTCACATCGGAAACGGCGGCGATCTTTTTCTGCTTTACAATTGCACCCTCGTTTTGCCCCGCGCAATGGTAGCGACCGTGCCGGTGAGGGCGAAGAGGGCAAGCGCGTTTGGGAGCACCATAAGGTTGTTGAAAAGGTCGGTGAGCTCCCAGACGAGGTCGTTGGACATCATCGTTCCGGTGAAAATGAACAGGAGAGCGACGATCGTATAGACTGCCGTGCTCCGCTTTGCGTTCTCACGGCCGAAGAGATAGATCACGTTGATCTTGCCGAAAAGGTTCCAGCTCAGCACCGTAGAGAATGCAAAGAAGAACAGGCACACCGCCACGAAAATCGCGCCGAAGCGGCTGCCGAACACGGTGCCGAACGCGGTCTGCGCAAGATTGCTCTTGCCGAGAATTTCCGTCACGCTGCCGGTGTAGCCGTTCGCGAGCGGGCCGTCGGGCGTGTAGAGCGTGGAGATGATGACGAGCGCGTTGAGCGTGAGCACGACGAACGTATCCATGAATACGCCGATCATCGCCACAACACCCTGCTCGTGCGGGGACTTGACGTGCGCCTGCGCGTGGGCGTGGGGCGTGGAGCCCATGCCGGCTTCGTTGGAGAAGAGACCGCGCTTCGCGCCCTGCGAGAGCGCCGTTTTCAGCGCGTAGCCTAAGCTGCCGCCGATGATGGCCTGCGGCTGGAAGGCATACCGGAAAATCATGCCGAACGTTGCGGGGATATAGCGGATGCGGACAACGAGCACGACGAGCGCGCCCGCGAGGAAGATCGCCGCCATGACCGGCACGATCTTTTCCGCAACGGCGGCAAGACGGCGCACGCCGCCGAGGAAGATGGTGCCGCAGAGAATGACGAGCGCAACGCCGACGACCCATGCCGGCACGCCGAACGCCGTCTCAAACGTGGAGCCGATGGAGTTGGACTGCACCATGCAGCCCATGAAGCCGAGCGCAAGGATGATGGCGACGGCGAAGAAGCCCGCGAGGAACTTTCCGAAGCCGCCCTTAAAGGCCGTCGTGATGTAATAGACCGGGCCGCCGTGGATCGTGCCGTCCTTGTCGATCTGCCGGGTGGTCAGCGCGAGCGTCGCCTCGGCATAAATGGTGGCCATGCCGAAAAAGGCGATGATCCACATCCAGAAGATGGCGCCGGGGCCGCCGGTCAATATAGCGCCGGACGCGCCGACGATGTTGCCGGTGCCGACCTGCGCGGCGATGGCGGTGGCGAGCGCCTGAAAGGAGCTCATGCCGCTTTCATGCTTCTCGCCGCGGAGCGTGAGATTGCCGAACACGCGGCGCATCCCCTCGCCGAAGCAGCGCACCTGCACAAAGCGCGTGCGGATCGAGTACCAGAGCCCGACGGCGATGAGAAGAAAGACGAGAACATAGTTGGAAAGGTATGTGTTGAGATCGCATACCACGGGGTAGAGCGCGTTTTCGATGGCGGTGAACATGTGCGGGATCCTCCTTAGAGCGTCGATTGACAAGGGAACGCGCGGTTCGGCCGGGCGGAAATGCCCTCATATGGCGTCATAGCCCTTGAGAATACACAAAGTATTCCCTGCGGGCTCTTCCTGATCTGAGAGCATTTCTGCTCCGGCAGAACTGCTTCGCATCGGACAGCCTTGGATTTTCGAGGGATTTTTGTTCTTCTTTGGCGACGGCGGGCTGTCGCCCGCCGAGACAAAAAGGGCAAAAAGCGCCGAAAAGGCTGGCTGTCCGACGTGCGGGCCCTTGTTAATCGACGCTAGAAAATAGAAAAAAGCTGCCGGTTTTTCGGCAGCTCCGGAGAGAATATGCAGTTTCGGAAATACCCCGTACATTTTCGCGGTCTATCACGATTCTGCCCTGTCCTTTTGCCTGAGAGTTTCGGCCCGGCATGCGAGCCTTGCACCTTCGGCACCCGATCAAACGGGATTCTCCAGAGTGTCCTCCACTTTCAGTTTCAAAAAATCCTGAAAGCTTCTATGGAATCCGAGTGTTACCTTACCATAGTTTCGCCGCACTGTCAACAAAAAGTTTCTCTATGGCGGACATTTTTCTTTATATCAAAAACTCCCTGCCAAAACCAGCAGGGAGTTTTCGTTTATTTTGCTGCCATGGCGATCTGCTCGGGCGTGATGGGGAGCTCGCAAAACCGCTTCCCGGTGGCGTTGTATACCGCGTCGGCGATCGCCGGGAGAGGCGTATTGATGACAACCTCGCCGATGGACTTTGCGCCGTACGGCCCGGTCTCCTCATAGCTCGACTCGAACGCGACGGAGATGTGGCCGATGTCCTGCCGCGTCGGGATCTTGTACTGCATAAACGAGTTTTCCACCGGCATGCCGCGGCGGTCGTAGGTGACGTTTTCCGTGAGCGCCATGCCGATGCCCTGCAATATGCCGCCTTCGGCCTGTACGCGGGCGAGATTCGGGTTGATGGGCGTGCCGCAGTCCACGGCGGCAACGAAGTTTACGACCTGCGTTTCCCCGGTCTCGCGGTCGAGCTCGATCTCCGCCGCGCCCACCATGAACGGCGGGGGCGAGATCGGCGAGGTGTGCGTCACGGTCGCTTCAAGCGCGACCGTTCCGCCGCACTGCGAGGCGAGCGCAATCTCCTCGAGCGTGATGGACTTCTCCCCGTTCGCACTCTCGGCACAGCTGCCGGTGAGAATCACATCGGCAGCATCACAGCCGAACTTTTGCGCGGCAAACGCCGCGATCTTTTCGCGCAGCGCAAGCGCACATTCTTCCACGGCCTTGCCGGTAACATACGTCGTGCTGGAGGCATAGGAACCGGAATCGTAGGGCGAGGAATCCGTGTCCGCGCCGAGAACGGAAATGTTCTCCAGCGGGCAGTCGAGCGCTTCGGCGGCGATCTGCGCGAGGATGGTATCACAGCCGGTGCCCATGTCTGCCGCACCGATGGAGAGGGTGTACCCGCCGCCGTCGTTGAGTTTGAGCGCAGCGCTGCCGACATCCACATTGTTGATGCCGGAGCCCTGCATCGCCATGCCCATGCCGACGGCGCGCACCTTGCCCCCGCCCATATCGCGGCAGGGATATTTTTCGTCCCAGCCGATGCGCTGCCGCACGCTTTTCAGACACGCCTCGAGCGCGCAGCTCGTATTCTCCTGCCCGTAATAGGCGGGCATTATCTCGCCCTCGCGGGGGATGTTGCGTTTTCGTATCTCAAAGGGGTCGATGCCGAGACGCGCGGCCAGCTCGTTCACGGCGGACTCCACGGCGAAGAGCCCCTGCGTCGCGCCGTAGCCGCGGTATGCCCCGGAGGACATGTGGTTGGTGTATACAACGTCGTACACGAACCGGTAGGCTTCGGTTTTGGCGTAAAGCGGGATGGATTTGTGACCGGATAGGCCGACGGTCGTGGGGCCGTGCTCGCCGTAGGCGCCGGTGTTGGAGAGCGTATAGAGATCGATGCCGCGCACAATGCCGTTCTTGTCCGCGCCGAGACGCACGTGCATTTCCATTTCATGGCGCGGGCTGCCCGCGATCATGCACTCGCGGCGGTCGAAAATGATCCTGCTCGGTTTTTTCGTCATCCATGTGACGAACGCCGGGTACACCGCGCTCACCGCCGTCTGCTTCGCGCCGAACCCGCCGCCGACGCGCGGCTTGGTCACGCGGATCTTCGAGCGCGGGATGTGCAGCGCGTTGGCCACGATGCGGCGCGTGTGGAATACGATCTGCGTGGAGCTCACAATGTGCAGCCGCCCGTAGGTGTCGATCGTGCAGAACGTGCGGAACGTCTCCATCGGCGTCTGCTGGCAGGCTTTCGTGTGGTATACGCGGTCGATGACGATATCACAGTCACGGAGCACAGCGTCAATATCGCCCCGCCCATCTTCTTCGTGCGCGCAGAGATTACGCCGGTTGTCCGCGCCGACGGGGCACTGTGCCTCCCAGTTTTCCTCCGGGTGGACGAGCACGGGGTTATCGAGCGCGGTGTGGAAATCGAGCACCGGCTCGAGCACGTTGTACTCGACTTTTATAAGCTTCATCGCCTTATCGACGCATGCCTCATTCTGTCCGGCAAGAATGGCGACAACATCGCCCGCAAAGCGGACATGGCGGTCGATCACAAGCCGGTCAAGCGGACTCGGCTCCGGCGCGGTCTGCCCGGCCTGCGTATAGCGCCGGGCGTCCTGCGGCACGTCCTTCCACGTGAAAATTGCCTCCATGCCGGGTACGCGCATGGCGCGCTCGGTGTCGATCTCACGCACGATAGCGTTTGCGTGCGGCGAGCGGAGGAGCTTTACTACGAGGCAGTTTTCGGGCGCGATGTCCTCGGTATAGACCGGCTGGCCGGTCACAAGCTGCATGGCGTCCAGCTTTCGCACGCCATGATTTACGGTGTTCATTCGCCCGCCTCCTTCGCCCTTTTCCACGCGAGGAAGTTCTGTATGCCGCGCAGCTGGCCTTCATAGCCGGAGCAGCGGCAGAGATTGCCCGCCAGATACTCTTTGATCTCGTCCTCGTCCGGGTCGGGGTTTTCGCGGAAGAGCGCGAGCGCATTCATAATAAAGCCGCTGTTGCAGAAGCCGCATTGCTCCGCGCCCTGATCGGCGAGGAACGCACCGAATTCCGCGGCTTCCTTCGGCAGCCCTTCGAGCGTCGTAACGCTTCGGCCCTGCACGCGCGCGGCGAGCGTTGCGCACGAGAGGACGGGCTTGCCGTCCAGATACACGGTGCAGAGCCCGCAGTTGCCGGTGCCGCAGCCGCGCTTGACGCTTTTGCAGCCGAGATGCCGCACAAGGTCGAGCAGCAGCGTGTCCGGCGAAATATCCGCGGACACGTTTTTCCCGTTGAGCGTGAATGTGAGATTCATTTCGCGCCTCCTTCCAGCGTTTCCGCGGCGCGGCGGACGAGCACGCGGGCGAGATGCTTGCGGTATTCGGCGCTGCCGCGAAGATTGGAGCCGGTCACGAGCTGCGCACAGACGAGCTCCGGCAGTTCCTCCGGCGTTCCCTGCGGTGCGAGCACAACCGCCCTTCCGGGCCGCGCACCGATGGCGAAGCGGTAAGCCCCGTCCGAAAGGCGCGCCGCCGCACAGGTGAGCGAGGGGAAGTCCGTTCTCGTCGGGCGCACGGACTGATAGAAAAAGGCAGCGCTTTCCTTCGGGATATGTACGCGCACGAGGATATCCCGGTCAAACGGCATTTCGGCAAACTGCGCCAGCGGGACGATACCGCCCTTATAGAGCTCAACCGAGGCGTTCATCGCGAGGAGCAGCGTGAGCACGTCCGAAAAGCCGAACCGGCCGTAGACGCTCCCGCCGAGCGTTGCGGTATTCCGAAACTGCACGCCGACGATGTGGCGCAGCGCTTCGCGCACGGCGCCGTTTGTATAGGCGTCCAGCGCCGCGTTCGTTTCGAGCGCGCGCAGCGAGACCACGGCGCCGATGGTGAATTCTTCCGGCGTCTCTTCGACCGTGTCAAGGCCGAGACCGGAGAGGTCGATCGCCGTGCCGACGGCGGCGTGCTGCATTTTGAGCCAGAGCATACCGCCGAGGACGCGGCTCGTGCGCTTCTGGTTGAGCGCCCACGCTTCCTCGAGCGTGGCGGGGCGGACGTATTCGCGAATGGTGATCATGGGTATAGATTCTCCGTAAAGAATAATTGTCGAAAAACGGCGGAAAGCCGCCGAAGCGGCTTTCCATATTCGTATATATGATTTGCGGCAGGAGCACGAATCCCTCCGGCACGGCGCTTCGCGCCGTGCCAGCTCCCCTATCAGGGGAGGTGGGTTTTGCCGCAGGCAAAAGCCGGAGGGGTTCCCGTACTGCGTTTTACTTCTTCAGAATGCCGAGCAGGCCGCGCTTGAGCATCTGCCCACCGGCGGAGATGAGCTGCGTTTCGATCTTGGAGCGGATACGCTCGGCTTTGCGCTTCTCCTCGGCTTCCTTCTTCTCCTTTTCGCGCTCAGCCTTGCGGCGCGCTTCGTCCTCGAGCTTCTGGGCACGGCGGCGCTCCTCATCTTCGAGCTTCTGGGCGCGGCGGCGCTCTTCATCTTCGAGTTTCTGGGCGCGCTTTTCGTCCGCCTCGGCCTGCTTCTGGCGCTGCTTTTCCTCTTCGGCGGCGCGCTTCTTCTCTTCCAGCCGCTCCTGCTCCTGCGCAAGCGCGTCCTCCGCGGCCTTCACCTCGTCGGCGAGCACTTCGTAGGCGGAGACGTTGTCCACCGCCTCGTCGTATTTGTCCATGCCGTCGCGGAGGATCGCCTTGGCGCGCATCATCGCTTCCGGCGCGCCCATCAGGCTCTGCGGGCAGATGATCTTCGTGCGCTGCACCATGGCGGGGATGCCGTCCTCGCCGAGGAACGACGTGAGCGCCTCGCCCACACCCAACTCCATGATCGCCTCTTCGGCGTTGAACGCGGGATTCTCGCGGAAGGACTGCGCCGCCACACGCACCGCCTTGAGCTCGGTGGGCGTATAGGCGCGCAGCGCGTGCTGCACGCGGTTGGAAAGCTGCGCGAGCACGGTGTTCGGCACGTCCGCCGGGCTCTGCGTCACGAAGAACACGCCGATACCGCGTGAGCGGATCAGCTTCACGGTCTGCTCGATCTTCTGCACGAGCACCGCCGGAGCGTCGCGGAAGAGCATATGCGCCTCGTCAAAGAAGAACACGAGCTTCGGCTTTTCCTGATCGCCGACTTCCGGCATCGTCTCGAAGAGCTCCGAGAGCAGCCAGAGAAGGAAGCTCGCGTACAGCGTCGGGTTCTGCACGAGCTTGACGCAGTCGAGCACGTTGATCATGCCGCGGCCGTTGGAATCGGTGCGGATCCAGTCATTCACATCGAGCGCAGGCTCGCCGAAGAACAGCTCGCCGCCCTCTTTTTCCAGCGGCAGCAGCGCGCGAAGAATGGCCGCGACGGACTGCGTGGTGATGTTGCCATATTTCATGCGGTAATCTTCGCGGTGGTCGTTCGTGTAGTTGAGCAGCGCGCGGAGATCCTTGAGATCGTCCAGCAGCAGCCCGCGGTCATCCGCGATGCGGAAAACGATCTGCAAAACGCCCTCCTGCGCCTCGCTCAGGCCGAGAATGCGGGAGAGAAGCTCGGGTCCCATCTCGCTCACGGTGGCGCGCACGGCGTGGCCGCCTGTCTGGTAGATATCCCAGAACGTGGTGGGGTAGCCCTGGTAGGCGAATTTGCCGGTGAGGCCGAAGCATTCAATGCGTTTCTGCATGTCCTCGCTGTCCACGCCGGGAGCGCAGATACCGGCGACATCGCCCTTCACGTCACACAGGAATACGGGCACACCCGCGTCGGAGAGAGACTCCGCCAGCACCTTCATCGTGACGGTCTTGCCGGTGCCGGTCGCACCGGCGATCAGGCCGTGCCGGTTGCACATGGAAAGGGGAAGCTCCACCCGGTCTTCGCCGGAAAGGCCGAGATAGATTTTGCCGTTATCGTACATATTCGTGCCAACCTCCGTATATGTAGTAATTTGTTTTTTGCTGACTTTCATTATAACCGCCGATTTGCCGCTGTGCAACAGAAAAAGCTCCCATCCCGGAGGATGAGAGCTTTTTGTCGATAAAAAACCGAAATCAGTCGGTCACGTAAGGCAGGATAGCGACCTGACGGGCACGCTTGATCGCCTCGGTGAGCAGACGCTGATGGTAGGCGCAGGCGCCGGTGGTGCGGCGGGGCAGGATCTTGCTGCGCTCGGACAGATACTTACGCAGCTTGACGGTGTCCTTGTAGTCGATATACTCGGCCTTATCCACACAGAACTGGCAGACCTTTCTGCGCTTGCGGTTCTTCTGCGGGGCAGCGGACTTATCAAAAGCCATGGTTCAAAAACTCCTTTCGTGAGTGTCAAAACGGCAGCTGGCCGTCGTCATCGTCGATCGTCTGGAACGATCCGGCCTGCGCTTTCGCGCTGTTAAAGCCCTCGTTGGAGGGGGTGCGGGGTGCGTACTCCTGACGGGGCGCGTACTCCTGCCGCGGGGCTCCGTCATCCCGGCGCTTGCTTTCGCCGAAATAAACGTTGTCCGCCACGACCTCCGCCGCGGTACGGCGGTTGCCGTCGCGGTCGGTGTAGTCACGGATCTGCAGCCGACCGGAAACCACGATCATGCTGCCCTTCGTGAAGTACTTGGAGACGAATTCCCCGGTCTGACGCCAGGCGGACACGTTGATGAAATCGGTCTGCTTTTCACCGTTTTCACCGCGGCCGAAATCCCGGTCAACAGCAATGGAGAAGGACGCCACGGGAACGTTGGAGCCGGTATAGCGCAGCTCCGGATCCCGCGTCAGGCGGCCCATAAGAACGATATGATTCAGCATATCATTCCCTCCGCTTATTCGTAGCGCAGAGTGACAAGAGAGCGGATCACGCCGTCGGTGATGCCGAGGATACGATCCAGCTCGGCGGGAAGCTCGGGCCCGGAGGTGAACTTCACCAGCACATAGTAGCCCTCGGTGAGATAGTTGATCTCGTAGGCGAGCTTGCGCTTGCCCCACTCTTCCATCTCATCGACGGTGCCGTTCTGCTCGATCAGAGTCTTGAACTTTTCCACGATGGCCTGGGTCTCTTCCTCGGTGAGGTTGGGGTTGAGAACGTACAGGACCTCGTATTTTTCGGTGGTCTTAGCCATTAGTTGTCCTCCTTCTGGACTGTGGCCCCCTGCTCAGGCAGGGAGCAAGGTGGATGGGATAAAGAAACTTACTTGAGTTCGACCTTCGCGCCGACGGCCTCGAGCTTGGACTTGATCTCCTCGCCCTCTTCCTTGGAGACAGCTTCCTTCAGCTTGGCAGGGACGGACTCGACGAGAGCCTTCGCCTCGGCAAGGCCCAGGCCCAGCAGGCCGCGGACTTCCTTGATGACCTTGATCTTCTCAGCGCCGAACTCGGTCATGACAACATCAAACTCGGTCTTCTCTTCGACCGGGGCAGCCGCGGCGGCAGCGGCGGGAGCAGCAGCGGCAGCGGCGGAAACGCCGAAGGTCTCCTCAAGGGCGTGGACGAGCTCAGCCAGCTCCAGCACGGAGAGAGCCTTGACTTCTTCGATCATAGCGGTAACTTTTTCGCTAGCCATTTGTAATTTTCCTCCTAAAATTGAATTGTGTCTGCCAGATTATTCGGCAGCGGCTTCGGCGGTCTCGAGAGAGCCGCCCTTCTGCTCCAGGATCTGACCAAGAACGACGGCCAGGCTGGTGATGGGTGCGAGCATGGTGCCGAGGACCTTGGAGTACAGGGCATCCTTGCCGGGAAGCTGAGCGATCTCATCGATGTCGGCCATCGGAAGGACTTTACCTTCCATGAAGCCGCCCTTGACCTCGAACTTGCCGTTCATCTTCTTGGCGAACTCGCTGACGATGCGGATGGGCGCGATGGGGTCGCCCTCGGTGGTGGCCAGAGAGGTGGTGCCGTTGAGCACGGAGTCAAACTCGTTGAGATTGCACTTGTCAACCGCAAAGCGGAGCAGAGTGTTCTTCACAACGGTGTACTCAATGCCGGCAGCACGCAGCTCACGGCGCAGAGCGGTATCCTCCAGAACGGTGATGCCCTTGTAGTCCACAAGGACGCCCGCCGTGGCGTTACCGATACGCTTGGTGAGTTCCTCGACGATGGCCTGTTTCTCGCTGAGTACTTTCGCGTTAGGCAATGGTTTCACCTCCGGGGTAAATTTCTGCGCCCGAAAGAAAAACTCCCTCTGCCGAAAGACAGGGGGAGACACAATACAAGTATCGTGCTTTCCTCGGCAGGATTTACGGCAAAACGCCACCTGCTGTCTTTGGAGCGCCATGACATAATACCATAAATCCCAGGAAAGTCAATACTTTTTTCATTTTTTATGAAGAAAACCTCTCCGTCAAAACCTGCGGTTTTGCCGCCTCCCCTAATAGGGGAGGCAAGTTCGTTATACGCAAACTTACTTGGCTCCCCTATTAGGGGAGCTGGCAGCCGTCAGGCTGACTGAGGGGTTTACGGTGCCCCATCCGTCATCGCCGCAGCAGCGCCTCCAGCGCCGAGAGATCGGAAAAGTCCGGCAGATACACCGCCGCTCTGGCGCGGATCGCTTCCGTATACTCCTTCATACTCTCGTCGTATACGCCGACGCCCGCGGCGCCGAGCGATTCCGCCGCGGCAAGATTGCGCGGCGCGTCCTCCACGAGGAGCATTCTCTCATACGGCACGCCGAGCATCTCCCGGAAAAAGGCGTAGGGCGCTTCGGTGCGCTTGGAGCCGGTCTCCTCCTCGGCGTAAACGCCGTCCACGAGCGGCGCAACGCCGAGCCGCTCGATGGCCGCATCGAGCAGCGCGTGGCGCGTCGCCGAGAGAATGTATACCCGAAGCCCCGCCGCGCGCAGGACAGAAAGAAGCTCTTTCGCGCCCGGCTTGAGCGGGATATCGTGCGCATAGTGCGCCGCCATCTCCGCGCTCCATCGCGCAGCGAGCGGCGTTTCCGCTTCAAGCTGCGGGTACTGCTTCGTCATTTCCTTCGCGATCTCCCAGACCGGCACAGAGCGGATGTATTCCGTAAAACCCTCCGGCTGCGGCAGACCGGCAGCGCGGAGCGTATCCGCCGGCAGACGCAGCCAGTACGGCATCGAATCGGCCAGCGTGCCGTCGAAATCCACGAGCGCCAGAGAGAAGGACATGAGCGTTACCCCCGATTATTTCAAAATATTTGCCGTTTGGAACCAAACGACCTATATTATATGTTCCGCGGCGGCAGGATGCAATTGCTTTTTTCCAGCGGATGCGGTAATATAAACGTTGTGTGTCGATTTCCGTCGGAAAGGAGGCAGGAGGCCAATGAAAAAGAACACGACCGTCCGGCGCGCCCGGTGGTGGGCAATCGCCATTCCGGCCGGGATTCTCCTTTTGCTGCTGCTCGCGGCGTTCATTATCGGCAACGGCGGTGCCTCCGCTTTCCGGGACGATGTGGACGCGATCCTCGCCGCGCCGCGAAGCGAGGAGCTCGGCGAGCTATCCTTTGCCGATGACGGCAGCGCTGTTGTCCGCCTTTATAAAAACGATCTTTATATTCTCGCCGACGAGAGCGGCGTTCTCCCCGGTCTCCGGCGGCAGCTGCGCGAGCGGTTCGGCGATCTTGACTTCGGCGTTCGGCTGACCGACGGAAAGATGCGCGTCTGCATCTCGCAGCGCGTGCTCGGCCTTGTGCCGGTATCGATGCAGATCGTGACCTCCGTTTCGTGGGACGGCACCGGCGTTGTGATCCATGCCGAGAGCGTCCTGCTCGGCAGCCGGACGGCGCTGCCGGAATCCCTATGGCCGGACGGCGTGCGCGAGGATTTCCGCGTCGATCTCGCCGAGACCGGGCGGACGCAGGAGATCGCGGACGTATACCTTGACGGCAGCGCCGCCGTGGTGGAGACCGTGCCGCTGCGCCTTCCGGCGAGCGACAGCCTGCACCCGGACGCACAGCTTCTGGGGGAGATCCGCTTCTTCGGCGCGGACGACAAAACGCTGAGCGCCGCCGCGCTTCTCGACCGTCTCGCCGCGGGGGACATTCCCTCGGAGGATGAGCTGCCCGCCGGAAGCCGTGCGGAGCTGCTCGCGTGGCTGCTCGCGCTGCAAACCGACAACGGCGACGACGCCATGTTCTCCACCTTCTTCACGCGCCGCAGCGAGCACATCCGCGAGGACATTGAAGATTATCTGGCATCGGAAGAGGGCAAATACATCAAGCTCCTGACCTCCGTGCGCGAGCTCTACAAAAGCCGGGCGCTGCGCATCGAGGAGAGCGGGTTTTTCGTGATCTCCACCAACCAGCCGTACGATCCTTTTGCCGTGTCTGATCTTTCGGCCACGGTGACGGATTCGCGCGTTGTGCTGCTCACAAGCGGCAGCGGCACGCCCGAGGTCAGCCAGGCGGATGTACCGGTGCTCAAAAGCGTTGAGCGGCGCGGCCGCCTGGCGCTGGACGGGCTCGATCCCGAGCATGCCTACGATATCGGCGTCGTCCTCACGACGGACGGCGGCGTTCCGGTGCTGCTGTACCGGCGCGCCAACGGCGAGATCGTTGTGCGCGAGCTATCCCCGGAGCAGTACGTGGACATCCTCGTCTCCGGCGGGCGGCCGCTCATCAACGTAGACACTCTCCCGGACGCGGCGGAGGAGCTCGTCTGCTCCGGCTGCCGGGTGCTTCCTCTATCATAATAAACAACAGGAGCCGACGACGTTTGTCATCGGCTCCTGTTGTTTTATCGTATCGGCTGTGCGCCGAGGGATTCCACGCTGTTTCCGAGCGCACCGATGCTGCGGAGATACTCGCCGAGCGCGGTAAGATCGCGGTAGCGGCGCAGTGCGCCGCTCTCCGGCGGCGGTGCAGCGGGCACTTCCTCCCCGCGGGCCTCCGCCTCCTGCGCGGCGATGGGGGCGCTTTGGTAAAAATGATCCCGCGCCATGTGCTCCAGCTCGTGGCGCAGCGTTTCGCTCCGCGCCTCGTCGCCGAGGCGGGCGTTGATGTAGACGGAAAATGTACCGTCATCGTTCGGGAGCGTTGCGCCGAGCACCGCCGGCGGCAGCTCCACGAACCGGACATAATAATCAGGTACTCTCATGCTTGCTGCGCAGCGCTTCGAGGATCGTCACCGCGGTTTCCACATCCTCGCGCGTGGCATTTTTCGAAAGGCGGAACAGCGCGCGCATCTCCGGCCGGTCGCGCAGCGCCTCCAGATATGCCGTGAGTTCCGGATCGTTGTTCACAAGCGGCTCCGAGCGGCCGAGCAGGACGTTCATGTCCACCTGAAAACAATCCGCCATCTTTTCCAGCAGATCAAATTCCGGCTCGCGGTTGCCGCATTCGTACATGCTCACCGAGCTTTTGGATATGCCGAGCTTTTTTGCCAGCTCTGCCTGCGTCAGCCCTGCGCCCTTGCGCAGCGCCGACAGTCTTTCACCGAAAGCAGACATTACTATCACCTCACTATAACCTTAACACGCGGTGTGAAAAATGTCAAGATGAATTCCACGAAATGTGTTGACAAATCATTTTTCCGGTGGTATAACGTAATCACACGAAGCGTGAAATACATAAGATCAATCCTGTCCTTTCTTTCTTTTTTGCTCGTTGCATTCACGCTTCGTGTCTTGTTATCATAACATCATAGGGGGTATAACCGATGGGGTATCGGGTCGGTCCCTGCGGCCGGACGGCGGCGGAGGTGCGCTATATTCGCGCGGCGCTTGATGTGTTTGCACAGCTTCCGCCGGAGCGGCGGGAGACGGTACGCGAAACGATCGCGCGCGTTGCAGCTACGCCGGAGGAGGGCATGGCGCTTTTCCGCATGCTCGTGCAGAAGAAAACGCTTGCGGCCACAGCAGAGGCGACGGGCATTTCCTCCCGGCGGCTCTCGCAGCTGCGGCAGGATTTCTTTGCGTACATGCCCCTTTGACCGCAAAGGAGGACAGCATGAAAGACAAAACAGCGCTCACGGCGCGGCAGAAGCGCTTTGTGGAGGAATATCTCGCCGGCGGAGACGCGGCCGGCGCGGCCATCGCCGCCGGATACAGCCCCGCGACGGCGGAGGAGCGCGCCCGCGAGCTGCTGCGCGATCCGGTGGTGCAGCGCTACCGGCGCGAAACCGAGCAGCGGCTTTTTGACGCAATGGGCGTTTCGAGCGCGTGGATCGGGCGGCGGCTCGTGGAGATCGTCGACCGGTGCATGCAGGCGACGCCGCATCTCACGCGAAACCCCGAAACGAAGCAGCGTGAGCCGGACGGCACATGGGAATTCGATCCCGCGGGCGCGATGCGCGCGCTGCATGAGCTTGATGAGCACCTCCGCTCTCTCCGTGAGGAGGAAGCCGCCGAGGGTGGCGCACTCTCGTTTGAGGAATGGCTGGCGCAACAGGAGGGGGCGAGCGCGCTGTGAATCCGTGCGTAGCAAAGGAGTATATCGAGTCGTGCCTGAAGATCCGCACGAAGAACGGCGCGGTCGTGCCGTTTCGCCTGAACGCCGCGCAGCAAAAACTCTACGCCGTTGCCAAGCGCCAGCAGGGCGCGGGAAAGCCCGTGCGGCTCATCATTTTAAAGGCGCGGCAGCTCGGCTTTTCCACGCTCACGGAGGCGCTGCTCTTCCATGCCTGCGCCACGCGCGAGAACGTAAACGCGCTCGTCGTAGCGCACCGGGAGGACGCCACGGCCAATCTCTTCCGCATGAGCAAGCTCTTTTATGACGAGCTGCCCGCGCCGGTCAAGCCGATGCTCCGCACCTCGAACGCGCAGGAGCTGGTGTTTGAAAATCCGTCGCGCGCATCGCGCGGCGCTCTGCCGGGGCTCCGGTCGCGCTTTCGCTGCGCGACTGCGGGCGGGCGCGGCATCGGGCGATCCGACACGCTCCAATGCGTGCATCTTTCGGAATATGCCTTCTGGCCGGAGGGCGGCGAGAGCAAGGCCGCGACGCTCGCCGGCATATTGCAGGCCGTGCCGTCTGCGCCGGGGACGATGGTGATCATCGAGAGCACCGCCAACGGCTGCGAGGATTTCAAAGAGCGGTGGGACGCCGCCGTCGCCGGGGAGAACGATTTCGAGCCAGTGTTTTTCGCGTGGTTTGAAAACCCGGACTACACCATGCCGGTTGAGCCCGGCATTGAGTGGACGGCGGAGGAGCGCGAGGTGCGCGAGCGGTACTCCCTCTCGTGGGAGCAGGTGCGCTGGCGGCGCTGGTGCATTGCAAACAACTGCGGCAGCAGCCGGGACATGTTCCGGCAGGAATACCCCGCAAACCCCGATGAGGCGTTTCTCCACAGCGGCTCGGGCGTTTTTGATAACGGTCTCGTCATCCGCCGCCGCGAGGAGGCGGTGGCTCCCGTGCGCTGCGGGCGCTTTATTTCGGACGAGAGCGGCGAAGCCGTCTGGCAGGACGACGATGCGGGCGAAATCTGCATTTACCGCGAATGCGAGCCGGGACACCCTTATGTCCTCGGCGGAGACACCGCAGGCGAGGGCTCGGACTGGTTCACCGCGCACGTGATCGACAACAGCACCGGCGAGCAGGCCGCCTCCCTCCGGCGGCGGTTTTCCGAGCCGGAGTACGTCCGGCAGGTGTACGCGCTTGGGAAATACTATAACGACGCGCTCGTCGCGCTTGAAACGAACTTCTCAACATATCCCGTGATGAAGCTTGCCGAGCTCGGCTACCCGAACCAGTACCACCGCGAGCGGGAGGATACCTACACGCACCGGCTGCGGGCAAGCTTCGGCTTTCGCACCGACCGGCAGACACGCCCGCGCGCCATCGCAAATCTCGTGGAGATATTCTCCGCGCACCCGGAGTGGTTTTCCGACCGCGAGCTGCTCGGCGAGATGCTGACATTCTGCTATAACGAGGATCACCGCCCCGAGGCGCTCGCCGGAAAGCACGACGATCTCGTCATGGCTGCGGCGATCTGCTACGCCGCGCGCCACCAGCAGCGCATGACTACGGCTGCGCCCGGCGAGAGCCGGGAAGACGCCGCGCAGCGGCGCGAGCGGCAGCGCCGCATCCGCCGCGGGCGGATATAAAAATAACGTCCCGTTCTGACCATAAGCTCTGTCAGACCGGGGCGTTTCTCATTCCCCGCTTTCAGCGCCGCTCTCCGGCGGCATGGCGAGAAACGCCTCCATGGCGCGGGTTTTGTACCGGTCGCGCTTCCAGAAAAGCCGGATATCGCGGCGGCTCTCCGGCTCCGGCAGGCGGTAATAGCAGATGCCGGGGTTCGGCGAGAGGCGCGAGACAAGCACGCTGCTCACAAACGTGATCCCCGCGCCGGAGCACCCGGCGAGATATGCCGTCATCTGTTGGTCGAACTCCATGGCCGCCTCCGGCGCAAAGCCGCCGAGACGGCAGAGCGCGTCTGCGCGGGCGCGCGTATCGTTCTCCGGTTTCAAAAGCACGAAGCGTTCGTCTTTCAAAAGCTCCATTGGCACGCTCGGCACGGCGCTTTGCGCCGCGGCGCCGATCTGCTCGGGTTCGATGCGGTACGGCGCGAGCCGCGCGTTGATCGCCGCGGCGCGCGGCACGGCGAGGATGAGCGCGTCCTCCCAGACGGTCGCCGAGTCGTAAAGCTCCATATTGGGGATCGCATAGTCCACCACGAGATCGACCGTCCCCTGCCGCAGCATTTCTTCGAGGCGGGCGGTCGTCTCCTCCGCAAGTGCGAGCGTGATGCGCGGGTATTTCTCCCGGAACGCCGCCATCATCGGCGGCAGCAGCAGCGAGGAAAAGAGACTGCTCCCCCCGACCACGAGCTTTCCGCGGCGCAGCCCCTCCCAGTCGTTCACGAACTCCGTAAAGCTGCGCTCCATGGCGAGGATTTTTTCGGCGCAGGCGATGTACGCCTCGCCGCACTCGGTGAGCGCGAGCGGCTTCCGGCTGCGGTCGATGAGGCGGCTCCCGGCGCGCTCTTCCACGCGGCGCACCGACGCGCTCACGGACGGCTGGGAGACGAACAGCTTCTCCGCCGCCTTCTGAAAGCTCCCCTCCCGGTACACGGCATACACATATTCCATGCCGTCAAACACGCTCTGCTTCATAGCATCGCCTCCTCTCGCGTCCATTATATAACTTTTAAATTATAGAAACAAGAACAGACTTTATATTTGACTATATTATATCCCGTTTTATAATCAAGCTGAACTCCATTATCGGAGATACAGGAGAAAGAGAAATGGAAAAACATACATCCGATTACCGTGTAGAAAAAGACTCCATCGGCACAAAGGACGTGCCGGCAAACGTATATTACGGCGTGCAGTCGCTGCGCGCTGCGGAGAACTTCCCCATTACGGGGCTGCGGATGCACCCGGAGCTCATCCGCAGTCTCGCTTACATCAAAAAGGCGGCGGCGCTCACCAACCGTGAGGCCGGACTACTGGACGAGCGCATTGCGGGCGCGATCGTGCGCGCCTGCGACGAGATCCTCGCCGGGAAGCTCTTCGAGCAGTTCATCGTCGATCCCGTGCAGGGCGGCGCGGGCACCTCCATCAACATGAACGCCAACGAGGTCATTGCCAACCGCGCCATTGAGCTGCTCGGCGGCGTGAAGGGCGACTATTCGCTCGTCAATCCGAACGACCATGTAAACTGCGGCCAGTCCACCAACGACGTTATCCCCACCGCCGGGAAGATGACGACGCTGCGCCTTCTGAAAAAGCTGGAGGCCGAGCTCAACCGGCTGCGCGCCGCCTTTGAGGACAAGTCCCGCGAGTTTGACCACGTGATCAAAATGGGCCGCACCCAGATGCAGGACGCGGTACCCATCCGGCTGGGGCAGGAATTTCACGCCTACGCCGACGCCGTGCGGCGCGACACCGTGCGCATGGGCAAGGCCATGGACGAGATGCGCTCGCTCAACATGGGCGGCACGGCCATCGGCACCGGCATCAATGCGGACGAGACATATCTCCGGCGCATCGTCCCCGTGCTGAGCGAGGTATCCGGCATCGAGCTCACGCAGGCGGGCGATCTCATCGACTCCACGCAGAACCCCGATCCGTTCGTGGCGGTGTCCGGCGCGGTAAAGACGTGCGCGGTGACGCTCTCGAAAATCGCCAACGACCTTCGTCTCATGTCGTCCGGGCCGCGCACCGGCTTCGGCGAGATCAACCTCCCTGCGCGGCAGAACGGCTCGTCCATCATGCCGGGCAAGGTGAATCCCGTCATCCCGGAGGTCATCAACCAGGTGGCATTTCTCATCATCGGCAACG
The DNA here is from genome assembly GCA_934511165.1 of uncultured Oscillospiraceae bacterium. GTDB lineage: Bacteria > Bacillota > Clostridia > Oscillospirales > Oscillospiraceae > Apopatocola. The sequence goes on from CAKSWA010000004.1 coordinate 41,077, forward strand.
ACATGACCGTCACCATGGCCGCCGAGGGTGGGCAGCTGGAGCTCAATGCCTTTGAGCCGATCATCTTCTACTGCCTGTTCCAGTCGATCGGCACGCTGACCTACGCCGTCCATACGTTCGTGGACAACTGCGTCACCGGCATCACCGCCAACGAGGAGCGCTGCCGGGAGCTTGTCGAGAGCAGTGTCGGCGTCATCACGGCGCTCACGCCGCACATCGGCTACCAGCACGCCGCAGACATCGCCAAGCGCGCCATTGTCACCGGGCAGAGCGTCCGCTCGCTCATATTGCAGGAAAAGCTCCTCACCGAGGAAGAGATCGACACGATTCTTGACCCCATGAACCTTACGAAGCCTGGTATCCCCGGCAAGGAGCTCCTCGCGCACAAATAAACAACATACGGCAGAGCCGCTGGTCGAAGTGACCGGCGGCTCTTTTTACCCGAACGACGGGAAAATGTGCGTCTCCCGCCCGACGGCGGCGCGGTGGTCCTCGCCCCGCTCCCATACGGCGTCATTCAGCAAAACCTTGAACCGGAGCTCTCCGTCCTTCGGCCGCTCCGTTTCAAAGACCCAGGTGTCCGCGTTTTTGTTTTCGCAGCGCTGGCCGAAGTCCCAGCGCAGCGGGGACGTATCGCCCCGGATGGTGAGACCGTTTCCGAAGCCCGTATCATAGTGGATGACGATCCGTGTCTTTTCCGGCAGCGCAGGGACATACTCCCCCGCCGCCTCCGGGGACAGGAGGATCGCGGCATAGGCCGGCAGGAACAGCGTCAGCTCCCCGCCGTCGGATACGTAATGCTGCCGCGTATCCAGAAGATCGACATACTCAACCCGCCCCGGCTCGCCGGTAAAGACCGTCCGCGTCTGCGCGGCGGCGGACTTATTGAATATGCAGAGACTGTACCGCCCGTCGACAGCGCCCCGCCGGAAGGCGTACACGCTGTCGCCCGGCCGGAAATACATCTCCCGCTGCGTCCCCTGGGCGAAGATTGCAGCGAGGTCTCTCCGGATACCGTTCAGCCGCCGGAGGAGAGCGGCCGTCCGGTTTTCCGAAGAAAAGGCAGGCATCATTTCGCGGTTCGTGTCGTTGAGCATCTGCTCGGTGAAGCGGAAATCACCCGCCATGTGCTGCTCCGTTCCGTAATAGACCACCGGGATGCCGCGCAGCGCATAAAGCAGCGCCAGCGCCAGATGGAGCAGCGAAACGTTGTCGGCGCAGTTTGTGAGAAACCGCGCCCGGTCGTGATTGTCAAGAAACGTGAAGAGACAGCAGGGATCACGGTACAGGCCGTCTTTTTGGAGCAGGCGGCTCACGCCGCCCCAGTCCTCGCCGCGGCAGAGGGCGTTGTGCAGCTGGAAATAGAGCGGGTAGTCCAGCATGCCCCAGATGTATTGCTGGAAGGTGGCATTTTCCTCCGCTGAGCCGGTGAACGCCTCCCCGAAGCTGTGCTTGCCCGTGTGCTTTTCAAAGCGCTCCAGATACTCCGGCGGGATCTCTACCACGGCGTCGAGCCGGGAGCCCGAAAAGCCGTAGGAAAACCACCCGGTGCCCGTCTCCGGTTTCCAGTAGGCATCCAGAAGCGCCTGCCAGCAGGCGGGGTTTTCCTGTGCGAGATCGTCCAGCCCGCCGAGACTGTAGTTCTGCGCCTCCTGCGGGTCGGCAAAGTTCCATATGTTCGGCGTATTGTGATACCACGATGGGTTATCAAACGGCGGCGCCGGGCGGTATTCCGGCGGGTCGTACTGCTGGGATGGGTATGCAAGGTAGTCCGCCGTGTGGTTGAGCTGGACATCGAGGATCATTTTGATTCCCAGCCGCTCTGCCTCGCAAAGCAGCGCCTGGAGCTCCTCCGCTGTCCCAAAGTGCGGGTTGGGGCTGTTGAAATCCCGCGTATAGTAGCCGTGATAGCCCGCCTCGTCCCCGGTGCGGCTGTATAGCTCGTTGTCCTGCGGCGGAGACATCCATACGGCGGAAAACCCGAGCGCCTTGATATACGGCAGCTTCCGCCGCAGTCCCGCCCAGTCTCCGCCCTGATAAAAGTGCAGGTTGCCCGGCTGATACTCCGCGCCGGGCGTGCCGTTGTTGGTTGGATCGCCGTCAAAAAAGCGATCCGTCATCACCATGTACACGGTGTCGGTATTTTCCATGTTTTCTATGGAATACGCCATCGCTTCACCCCTTTACCGCCCCGGCGGCGATCCCGTTGACGATGTATTTCTGCATAAGCAGGAAGAAGATCACCACGGGGACGGTGGAAACGACGAAGCCTGCCATGATGAGATGCCACTGCTGGTTGTACTGGCCGTAGAAATACATCTGGCTGAGCGGGATCGTGATGGGCTTTCCGAGGATCAGGTACGGAAGGAGATAGTCGTTCCAGATCCAGAGCACGTTCAGCACCGCGACGGTCGCAAGGATCGGCTTGAGCATCGGCAGCACGACGGAGAAGAACATCCGCACCGTACCGCAGCCGTCGATCATTGCCGCCTCCTCCAGCTCCCGCGGGATGGAGCGGACGAAGCCCTTTATGAGGAAGATCGGGATCGGGCATTGCAGACCGCAGTAGATGAGGATCAGCCCGCCGATGCTCCCCGTAAGCTTCAGATCGCGCGCCGTGGTGAGCAGCGCAATCATGATCGTGTGGAACGGAACGAACATGGAGGAGAGAAACACCAGCGTGATGACATCCGCCCACTTGCTTTTCCAGCGCGAGAGCGCATATCCCGCCAACGCGCTCACCGAGAGATTGAGCGCAATCCCTCCGGCCGTTACGAGACAGGAGTTGAGAAACGCGCGCGGAAAGTCTGCCGTTTTGATGACGGCGGCATAGTTCTCCCACGTCGGCGAAACCGGCAGAGCGAGCGCGGAGTTGAGTATCTCTCCCTGCGTTTTGAAGGAGTTGACCACCGCGATCAGTACAGGAAAGAAGAACGCGAGCGCGGCAGCCGCGGCAAGGATCGTGATGCCGGCGCCCTTCTTTTTTGCTTTCATTCCTCCTCCCCCTTTCTTTGCAGACGGAACGTCAGCGCCGTGAGCAGGCTGATGATGAGGAACAGTATCACGGACTGCGCCGTTGCGTAGCCCGTCCGGGAAGAGCGGAAGGCCGTGTTGTATATCTGCAAAGCGATGGTCGTCGTCGCGCCCGCCGGGCCGCCGGATGTCATCGCCATGGGGATATCGAACGTTTTAAAGCAGGAGATCATCAGCAGCACCGTATTCATGGCGATCACCGGCGATAGCATCGGCAGCTTGATGTGCCATATCATCGCCCACGGCCCCGCGCCGTCCATCGCCGCGGCCTCGGTCAGCGATGCGCCGATGTTTTGAAGTCCGGCAATATAGATGAGCATGTAATATCCCGCGCACTGCCAGATGGCCGTGAAGCCCATGGAATAGAGCGCCTGCCGCCGGTTGCCGAGCCAGCTGATCTGCCAGGCCTCCGGGATATTCAGCATGCTGACAAAGGAACGGTACACGCTGCCGTAGAGAAACACCCATACGAAGCTGACGATAACAAGACTCATCAGATTCGGCAGGAAAAAGACGGCGCGGAAAAGCTTTTTGCAGTGCACGTTCCCGTCGAGCAGCAGCGCGAGAGCGAGCGCCGTCAGATTGGCTCCCAGCGTGACGAATACCGTGTACTTTACCGTTACCCAAAGCGCGCTGCGAAAGGCCGGGTTAGTCAGCGCCTCCCGGTAGTTCCGCAGCCCCACAAAGTGCTGCTCCGGGTTGTAGCCGTAAGCGTCGGTGAACGAAAGCCACAGGCTCTCGGCGAACGGGACGATGAAAAACGCCGTGAAAAACGCGGCGGCGGGAAGAATAAAGCTGATATATACGGCGTTTTGCCGGCGTCGCCATGGCCGCATGGTATTCTCCCTTCTGCGGAAAAGGGGCAAGAAAACTTTCGTTTTTCCTGCCCCTTTCGCTCTGTTTATTCGGATTACGCCTGTCCGGCCGCCTTGGCCGCCGCCCAGGCATCGTCCAGCGTTTTCATGGCGTCCTCGAGAGAGACAAGATCCAGAATGTAGCTGGACAGCGTGCTCTCATACTCTGAGCCGAACGCTGTGGGCCAGCCGCGGTCGACCTGCGTGCAGACCATGCCGGCGTCGATGTAGGCGTTGACATCCTCCGCGAGCGGGTCAAAATCGACCGACACACCCTTGACGGCAGAGAAAAGCTTCGACGTGCTGCACCAGAGCTCGGCGATCTCCGGGCGGGTCAGGAACTCCAGGAAGAGCTTGCACTCCTCCGGGTGCGCCGTGGACGCAGAGACAGAAAGGCCGAAGTCCGGGAACTGGAAGAGCTTGGTATCCGCGGCATTCTCCGTCGCCGGCATCGCCATCATGCCGAGATTCACGTCCGGGTTGATTTGCCGGATCGGTTCAAGCGCCCAGAGGCCGTTGATCATCATGGCGGCTTCGCCGTTGGCCATCATGGCGCACGCGCCGTTATAGTCGGTGTCAAAGGCGGTGCGGGTATTGCCGTGCATGTACACCATGCGCGTCAGCTCAAACGTGGTGCTCCAGCCCTCGGTACCGGTGAAGCTCGCTTCCCCGCTGTTCTTTTTGGCGTCCCAGGTGATGTCCTTGCCGTAAATGGCGGAGGACGCCGCCACGAGAGAGACCGGCTTGATCGTCCAGGCGTCCTTAAAGCCCATGGCAAACGGCGTAACGCCGTTTTCTTCCAGCGTCCGGATCACCGTTTCCAGCTCGCTGAGCGTTGTGGGAACGGCCAGATCGTATTTGGCGAAAATGTCCTTGTTGTAGAAAATGCCTTCGCAGCTGCCGTCCACCGGCATGGCCCAGGTGTGGCCATCTGCGTCGGTGAAGGAGGACGCGCTGCGCGCCTCATCGGTGATGTTGTTCAGGAACGGCTCGCCGGTCAGCTCCATGATGTAGCCGCCCTGCGCAATGTCCATGGTGTCGTTCGCACCCTGGAAAATATCGGGCACTTCTCCCGTCGCGATGCGGGCTTTCAAAATGGCCGCAGGGTCGTTTGTGACGATCTCCTGCTCCACGGTGATATAGGGATACTCGGCATGGAACGCGTCAATGATCTGCGCGAAGGCCTCCTGCGCCTCCTGTTTCTGGTGGAAAAGATGCAGCGTGACATCCTGCTGCGCCGGGGTCTCCGCCGCGGCCTCCGCCGGGGCAGGCGCGGCCGTCTCTGCGGGGGTCTCTGTTCCGGCGGTGCCGGAAGCGCCGCACGCTGTAAGTACGGACAGCATCATAACGACGCAAAGCAGAACAGCAAAGATTCTTTTCATTTGCCTTGTCTCCAATCCTTCATTTGTTGCGGAACACGTTCGGCGCTCTCCGGTGGCCACTCCAGACTGCGCCGCTTTCTCCGGACCGGTCAAGCCGATTATAGCACCCCCATTTTTCCCTGCGCAACGAAACGGTTTAGCCTGTTTTTGAAATCAATTAGTTTTTTCCTCATCCGGTCTTCATGCCCCGGTCTTTTCTGGTATAATGAGCGCGGGTGATGCCGTATGTTCAAAAACCTTCGTTCGCTCCGGGAAAAGCTGATGATTACCGTGCTGCTGCTGCTCGCCGTTCCCATGGGAATCGTTGTGCTGATCGCGCAGGTGCGCTCGCAGGCAGTCATCCGCTCGCAGGCGCTCACGCTGAGCACCAAGCTCGTGACGGCCGGTGCGGAGCGGCTGGAAACCTCGTGCGAGCGCATCGACGACATTTACCGTTCCATCTATCTTAACGAAGGCTTCCGCGCCTTTCTGCGCGGCGCCGGGCGGGAGAAGAGCACAGCGGAGAGACACGGGGAGACCGAACAGCTCCAGAGCGTCTTCCTCTCCGCGCTCAGCAGCCGCTCCGATATTTTCAGCGTGATCTATGTGACGCCGGACGGGCGGCTCGTCTACGCCGCGCGCAGCGAGGCGGGTTCTTACGACGATTACCGCGCCGCCGCGCTTCCCGATGCGTATCTCGCGCTCGTTTCCGACAGCGCGCTCTCCTCCGACAGCGCCGTGCTCCTGCCGACGGGCGCACATATGCCGCTGCGCCACGCGCCGCAGGGCGGCGCCGAGCCGGTATACGCCGTCGCCCGGCGGATCGTGAACACCGAGGGGCATTTCGAAGATGCAGGAACGATGTTCATCACGGTCGATCTTTCGGACTTTGAAAAGCTGGCAGAGCTGATCCGGCCGGGCGATGACTCCCGCGTCTGCGTGTGCGACGAAACGGGACGGCTGGTCTTTGACTCGGCCGGCGCCGCCTCCGGCGAGACTCTGCCGGAGGAAATCCTCTGTTTTTCCGACGGCGAGCCGCAGCACGAACTGACATCCGGCGGCGTTTCCTACGCCATGGCGTCGGCAAGGGCGGAAAAAGCAGGCTGGTATGTTCTGATCCTGACGCCGCAGTCGGAGTTTTCCGCGGGCGCGATGAGCGTATCGAGCGCGATTCTCACCGCCGCGGTGGCCGCTCTGATTTTGATTGCCGTCGTGACAGCGATCGCCTCGCGCGTCATCAGCCAGCCGGTAAAAGAGCTCGCAGACGCCATGGACGAAACGCAGCTGCGCGATCTTTCCTATCGCGTAACGGTCTCCGGCGCCGACGAGATCGCGCGGCTCGGAAACAGCTTCAATGCGCTGATGGACAAGCTCGAGCGCTCGCTCGCGGGAGAATATGAGGCTGCGCTCCAGCAGCAGAAGGCGGAGATCCGCGCGCTTCAGGCGCAGATGAACCCCCACTTTCTCTATAACGTTCTGCAATCGATGGCATCCATGGCGGCTGTCCGCCATATGAGCGACCTTGCAAGCATGGCAACGGCGCTCGGCAGCACGATGCGGTACACCATTTCGGGAAATGAGCCGCTTGTCTCGCTGCGCGAGGAGCTGTCCTATGTGGAAAACTATCTCACGATACAAAAGCTGCGCTTCGGCGAGCGGCTGCATGCGGAAATCGACGTGCCGGAATACGTCATGGGCTGCGCCGTACCGCGCGTGAGCATCCAGCCGCTCGTGGAAAACGCCATTCTTCACGGTCTGGAGCAGAGGGAAAAGCCAGGGACCATCCGCATCGGCGCGTGGACGGCCGGAGACCGGCTGACGATCGAGGTCACGGACGACGGTCAGGGCATGACCGAAGAGGAACTCGCGCAGCTCCGTTCGGCGCTTTACGCGCCCTCCCCGGCAGAGGAAAGGCGCGGGATTGGGCTGCGGAATCTCTATATGCGTCTGCGCCTTCTCTACGACGAAACGGCGCAGCTCACGCTCGACAGCGAGGAAGGCATCGGCACGGTCGTCCAGATCGTGATCCCCATGGAAAGGAGATGCGGCCTATGATCCGCGTTATAATCGCCGAGGACGAAGCCGCCATCCGCCGGGGGCTCATCCACTGCATCCGCTGGGACGAGCTGGGTCTCGAGCTGGCGGCGGAGGCAGAAAACGGCCGCCAGGCGCTGGATTTTCTCATCGCCTCGCCGGTGGATATCCTCATCACCGACATGCGCATGCCCGAGTGCGACGGACGGCAGCTCCTCCGCGAGATCGAAAAGCGCGCGCTCAACTGCGAGATCCTCGTGCTGAGCGAATACACCGACTTTTCCTACATGCAGCAGGCAATCCACGCGCATGTTTTCGATTACCTGCTCAAGCCGGTCGATCCGGAGCATTTAAACGCGCTGCTTGCACAGGTCAAGGAGAAGATTGAGCGCCGCTCCAACTCCGGCGACGCGCTCTCCGCGCTGCTCGGCGCGGCAGCGCTCACCGGCGGCCGGGCGGACGCCGCGCTTGGCGCGTATCTCTCCTCGCACCGCGACAGTGCTTTTCTTCTCGGCGAAGTGCTCGCACGCGAGGCCGCGCCGGCGGCGGAGTTTTGGAAAGGCGCGCCGTTTGAGAGCCGCTTTCTTCTCCTGCCGCAGGAGCGGCGGTTCGCCGTGCTGTCTCTGCTGCCCGGGGAGGGCGGCATGCCCTGCGAGCACCGCTGGCGGGCGTGGTTTCTCTCGCGGCTCGAAGCGATGGACTGCATTTTCCGCGCGGGCGTGAGCGGCGGCAATTCACTCAAAGCTCTGCCGCGCGCGCACACGGAGGCAGCCGCAGCGCTGGACTATGTCCACCGTTCCAAGCCGGTGTTCGCCTATACCGACATCCGCGAGCTGGGGCAGCCGGCGCTTTCCCTGCCGTTTCATGACCGGCAGCTCACCGAGCTGATCCGCTCCGGACGCGATGTCCGCAGTGAGCTGCAAAAGAGCCTTTCTCTGGAGCTGGGGCGCGCCGCCTGCCTCCATATGCCGTCCCTTCGGCGGGCGCTGACGGAGTTTACGTTCTCTCTGGAACGGAGCTGTCAGGAGGCCGGGCGGGGCATCAACATCTCCACACTGATCGGCGGAAATTACATTGACCGCATCCAGACCGTTGAGTGGCCTTCCGATCTGGAAGCGCTCTTCCATGAGATCACGGACAAGACCTTTGACGCGCTCGCCGCGCAGGAGACCGGCAGCACCGAGGGCGTACTCCGCCGCGTATTACACGCAGTGCAGACGCGGTATATGGAGGATCTCAGCCTGATCGCCTTTGCGCAGGAATACCACATCAATTACATCTACCTGAGCCGAAAATTCAAGGAAATGACCGGGGAGACGTTCACCGACGCGCTCATGCGCGTGCGCATGGAAAAGGCGCGGCAACTCATCGAGCGGGACGGCTTTTCCGAGCGGGACACCGCGCCGCTTGTCGGCTACACGAACCCCTACTATTTTACCGGCTGCTACCGGAAATACTTTGGTCTGGAGGACGGGAAGAATGAGCACTGAATGGTGGAAAGACGCGATCGTATACCAGATCTACCCGCGCAGCTTTCAGGACACCAACGGCGACGGAATCGGCGATCTGAACGGGATCACGATGCATCTGGATTACATCCGTGATCTCGGCGCGGATACGGTGTGGCTCTGCCCGGTCTACGCCTCCCCCGGCGACGACAACGGCTACGATATCAGCGACTATTACGCCATCAACCCGGAATTCGGCACGATGGAGGATTTTGACCGGCTGCTCGCCGCAGCGCACGAGCGGGGCATCCGTATTATCATGGATCTCGTTGTCAACCACACCTCCGACGAGCACGCGTGGTTCCGCGCGAGCCGCGCGAGCCGCGACAACCCCTTCCGGGACTATTACATCTGGCGCGATACGCCGCCCAACCGCTGGCAGTCGTGGTTCGGCGGCCCGGCCTGGGAGTATGACGCAGCGACGAGCTCGCACTATCTCCACATCTTCTCCCGCAAGCAGCCCGACCTCAACTGGGCCAACGCTGCGCTGCGCGAGGACATTTACCGGATGATGCGCTGGTGGCTCGATAAGGGCGTGGACGGCTTCCGCATGGATGTCATCAGCCTCATCGCGAAGCCCGAGCCCATTCCATGCAGCGACGAGACCGATCTTTCGCCCGCCTGCAACCACAGGGAAAAAGTCCACGCCTATCTCCGCGAGATGAACGAGCGGGTGCTCTCGCACTACGACATTCTGACTGTCGGCGAATGCCCGAATGTCACCGTGGAGGAGGCGAAGCGCTACGCCGGCCGCGGCCGGCACGAGCTCGGCATGGTTTTCCCGTTTGAGCACACCGGTCTGACAGACGGCCGGTACGGCAAGTGGACGGATCAAAAGCCCTCGCTTCCCGCGCTCAAGCAGGTGTTCGCCCGCTGGCAGGAGGGGCTGCACGGCATTTCCTGGAACAGCCTTTTCTGGAGCAATCACGATCAGCCGCGCGCCGTGTCCCGCTTTGGATGCGATCTGCCGGAATACCGGGACGTATCCGCCAAAATGCTCTGCCTGTGCCTGTATCTGATGCAGGGGACGCCGTTTATTTATCAGGGCGAGGAGCTGGGCATGGCGAACGCCGGATTTTTCGATCTTTCGCAGTACCGCGATCTCGAAAGTCTCCGCGCGTACCGCGATCTCGTGGACGGCGGCGCGCTAAACCAGCGGACGATGCTCCGGTATCTCGCCTGCATCAGCCGTGACAACGCCCGGACACCCATGCAGTGGAGCGGCGCGCTGTACGGCGGCTTCTCTACCGCCGCACCGTGGATCGGCATGGGGCGCAACTGGCGCGCGGCCAACGCCGAGCGGGAAGAAGGCGATCCCCATTCCGTCCTTTCCTTCTATAAGCAGGTTCTTGCTTTCCGCAAAAATAACCCGCTCATCCGCGACAGCTCCTTCCGCCTGCTCTGGCCGGAGGACGAGCGCATTTTTGCCTATGAACGGCGTCTCGGAGCGGAGGGACTGCTGGTGCTGTGTAATTTTAGCGCGAAGACCATTTCTCTGCCGGAGCCGGTCGCGTACACACCGCCGGATCTTCTCCTTTCCAATCTCCCGGAGCATACGCCGAATGTGCTGCGGCCCTACGAGGCCGTCGCAATACGGCGGTAAATGCGTAAAATACAGTAAACGGGCGAGCCCTTCTTCGAGAGCCCGCCCGTTTTCATGCTTATTTTAAAATGTGATGGTCGGCTTCGGCGCTTCCTTGCTGTAGAGGATCACGGTGTCGCCCTCGGCAAGGACGAGCTTTCCGTAAGGCACGATCAGCTTCTTTTCGCGCCGCACCATGACGATGAACGACTGGCGGGAGATATCGATATCCTTAATGGCGACGCCGTTCCAGTCGTGATTTTTCCGCAGCGTGATCTCGCGCAGATTAACCGGCCGGTCGCCCTTCATGTGCTCGGCGCCGATGACGAGCTTGTCCCCGGCTTTGAGCGCCACATCGCCGCGGGGGATGATCGTGTCGCCGCCGCGCTGGATGATCGCAAGGATCATGCCCTGCGGCAGATGCAGCTCGCGCACCGTTTTGCCCACCCAGAGATCGCCGCGGTGGAGCTCGGTTTTGATAAAGTGCAGGTTCTCTTCCTCGGCATAGTCGCCGAGACGCTTGAGGCGCGTATACTGCTCGACGAAGCCGGCGGAGATGATGCCGGTCGGAATCGCCACCATGCCGACGCCGAGGAACGTGATGAATATACCCATCGCCTTTCCGGCGGGCGTGATGGGATAAATGTCGCCGTAGCCGATGGTGAGCAGCGTTGAAACCGACCACCACACGCCGGAAAACGCGTTTTTAAAAACTTCCGGCTGCGCGTCGTGCTCAAGCGAATACATGCAGAGGCTCGACCCGAGCATCAGCACAAGGATGATGAACACCGACGATAAAAGCTGCTGCTTTTTGCCGACGATGACCTCGGTGATGACGTTGAGCGAATCGTAATAGGCATTGATGCGGAACAGCCGGAAAATACGCGCCACGCGGAACAGCCGGAACGCCGCTGCGCCGGACGGGAAAAAGACCGGCAGATAAAACGGCAGGAACGACAAAAGATCAACGATCCCACCGGCGGAGAGCATATATTTGGCAAGGGCGCGCCCCTCGGTGAGCTGCGGGTACAGGCATTTCGCCGTAACGAGCCGGAGCGCGTAGTCGAGCGCAAAAAAGGCGACCGTGATCTCCTCGGTGAGATCGAGGAGCGGTGCGTACTGCGCGCGGACGCCGTCGAACGTGTTGGCGAACGCCCCGACGAGGTTCACGAGCAGCATCAGCGTGCTGATAATGTCGTACCCCTGGTTGATTGGATCGTCGACCACGCCCACTGACACCATTTTGAATAGGCGCACCCGGAGCTCGTTCCATTTCTTTCCCTGATTGGCCTGCATCGGCTCTCCCCCTCCGTTCGGCACAGTCTGACATAATATTTTACCATGTGCCGTCCGCCGCCGGTATAAAGATCACGTTAAAAAAAGAGACCCGTTCCACGGCATTGCCGCAAAACGGGTCTCTCTTTTCTTTTATGTATTTATTTTTCCTGGACTTCCTTGCCGCTGATGTGCTCAATGTCGATCACATACATCTGTGCGGCTTTTCCGGCGTCGGCGATCTCGGCGTCCACCATGCTCTCCTCGGGATAGTACTTCATGGCGAAGCGCTTGAGAAGCGCCATGCTCTCCTCGCCGTACTCCGGCAGACGGCAGCGGCCGAACACGACCGTGCTGCGCATATACGGCGCCCATGCCTCGTCCCGGATGGTCTCGCCGCCGTACACGGTGAAGCAGACCTTGTCGCATTTGCGGATGGAGTCGATCTTGTGTCCGGCGCGGGAGCCGTGGAAATAAATCTGGTTGGCTTCCTCGTCATAGAAGAAGTTGACCGGGATGGCGTAGGGGTAGCCGTCGTCTCCGTTCACCGCGAAAACGCCCCGGCGTTCAGTGTGCAGAAGCTGCTTTGCCGCTTCTGCGCTGATCTCATTTTTCTTTTTTCGCACGGGTCGGAACATGGTTTTTCCTCCTTGTGAATTTGAAAAATACTCGCGGGGTCTACGTAAATCTCAGTTAAGGAAATCGCGGAGCTTCTTGCTGCGGCTGGGGTGGCGGAGCTTGCGCAGCGCCTTCGCCTCGATCTGGCGGATACGCTCGCGCGTAACGTTGAACTCCTTGCCGACCTCCTCAAGCGTGCGGGTGCGGCCGTCCTCAATGCCGAAGCGCAGACGGAGCACCTTCTCCTCGCGCGGCGTGAGCGTGGCGAGCACCGACATGAGCTGCTCCTTCAAAAGCGAGAAGCTCGCGGCTTCGCTCGGCTCGGAGGCGTCCTCGTCGGGGATGAAGTCACCGAGATGGGAGTCCTCCTCCTCGCCGATCGGGGTTTCCAGGCTGACCGGCTCCTGCGCGATCTTGAGAATATCGCGCACCTTTTCCACGGGGATGTTCATCTCCGCGGCGATCTCCTCGGCGCTCGGATCGTGGCCGAGCTCCTGCAGCAGCTGACGGGAAACGCGGATGACCTTGTTGATCGTTTCGACCATGTGCACCGGGATGCGGATCGTGCGCGCCTGGTCGGCGATGGCGCGGGTGATGGCCTGACGGATCCACCACGTGGCATAGGTCGAGAACTTGTAGCCCTTGGTATAGTCGAACTTCTCCACGGCCTTGATGAGGCCGAGATTGCCCTCCTGAATGAGATCGAGGAACAGCATCCCGCGGCCGACATAGCGCTTGGCAATGCTCACGACGAGACGGAGGTTTGCTTCCGCCATGCGGCGTTTCGCCTCCTCGTCGCCCTGGGACATGCGCACGGCGAGCTCAATCTCCTCTTCCTGCGTGAGAAGATTGACCTTGCCGATCTCCTTGAGATACATGCGCACGGGGTCGTCCGTCGAATAGGAGTCCGCCATGCTGTCGGCTTCGGCAATCTCTTCTTCGGTGACCTCGTCGATCTCCTCAAGCTCGTCGAGCGCGGGAAGGAGGTCGTCATCGTCGATGGGCGGCAGATCCTCGCCGACGGTCTCAATGTTCAGCTCTTCGAGTGTATCGTAAAACCGATCCATCTGCTCCTGCGAGAGATTCAGCCCGTCGATCACGTCCGCGATCTCCTTGAGCGTCAGCTTCCCGGCCTTCTTGCCTTTTTCGATCAGGTTCGAGAGGCGTTCCTCGCGGGATTTCTGCGTGTCTTCGGCCTTCTCCTTTTTGCCGCGCGCGGGGCGGGCGGGCTCAAAATCGTCGTCCTCCGGGATGTCCGCAATTTCTTCCGGCTCGTCGGTCGCGAGAATGGCGTCTGTCAGTGCCGAAAGTGCCGCTTCCTCGCTCACGCTCGCGGATTCGGGCAGCTTCGCCTCCGGCAGCTTTTCTTCCGGCATCTTCTTTTCTTTCTGCTCGCTCATCGTTTATCCTCCAAAACTTTTTGTCTTTCTGTATTTTTCCGCCAGAGCGCGGAGATCGTCTTCGGCGTCCTCCGTGCGCCCGGTGATAACGGCTATGTAATCGGATATCGCCTTATCCGCGTGGGAAAGATCCTCCGGCGCGCCGAGCACCGAGGTGAAGTGGCTCATCTCGTCGCCGGTGAACTGTCCGGCGAGCACCGCCAGGGAGATCGTTTCGCCGGTCTGTACGCGGCGCAGAAGCTCGCGGTAGAGCCGCGCGAGTACGGGTGAGGAAAAGCTCTCCGGCGGCGGCAGGGTTTTGCCCTTCGCCGCACCCGGATCGAGATACAATATCCGGATCAGGCCCTCTTCGGCGCGCGCCGAGCGCGGGTCGTCGTACCGGATGGAGCGCTGCGCGGGCTGCGCCGTCTGCGTGGGGCGTGCGGCGTCGCGCGCCTCGCGCTTTTTCGCTTCGGCAATACGGCGGCGGCGCAGCCGTTCAGCCTCCTGCAATACCGCTTCGCGCGATACGCCGGCCTTTTCCGCCACGCGCGCGGCATATACCTCGCGCTCGACCGCGCCCGGCAGCGACGCTAAAAGCGAGGCCGCGCTCTTGAGATAGTCCACGCGCCCTTCGTCGGTCGTCGGCGGATTCTTCGCCTCCACATCGCGCAGGCGGTACTCGATCTGCCCGGCGCTCGCGTCAATGAGATTGCGGAAGGCGTCCGCGCCGTTTTTCTTGATGAATTCGTCCGGGTCCTTCGCGCCCGGCACCTGCAGAACGCGCACCTTGAGATCAAGCTTTTCCAGAATGCCGATGCCGCGCGTCGCCGCTTTCTTGCCCGCCTCGTCGCTGTCGTAGCAGAGGATGACCTCGTTCGTATAGCGCGAAATGAGCCGCGCCTGCTCGCCCGTGAGCGATGTGCCGAGCGAGGCGACCGCGCCGTCAAACCCCGCCTGATGCAGGGATACAACGTCAATGTTGCCTTCTACGAGAATGATATACCCGTTTTTTGACTTTTTAGCCAGATTCAAACCGAAAAGATTATGGCTTTTGCTGAAAACGGGCGTTTCGGGGCTGTTTAAGTACTTCGGCTCGCCGTCATCGAGAATGCGGCCGGAAAAGCCGATGACGCTGCCGCGCACATCAATGACCGGGAACATGAGGCGGTTGCGAAAGGCGTCGTACACGCCGCCGGACTTGCCGTGCTTCACGAGTCCCGCTTCAAACATTTCCTGATCGCTGTACCCCTTTTTGCGCATGGCGTTCGTGAGCGTTTCCCACGCATCGGGCGCGAAGCCCAGCCCGAAGCGCGTGACCATCGTGGGCGATATGCCGCGGCGGCGGACATACTCCTGCGCCGGGGCGCCCTGCGGGGATTTGAGCTGTTCATGGAAAAACCGCGCTGCGTCCCGGTTGAGCTCCAGAAGCCGCGCCCGGCGGGACGTATCCTCGCTCTGCGCTTCCTCCGGGAGCGTCATATTCGCGCGCCGCGCGAGGAACGCCACCGCGTCCGGGAACGAGAGATTTTCGATCTCCATGATGAAGTTGATGACGCCGCCGCCCTTACCGCAGCCGAAGCAATGATAAATCTGCCGGTCGGGCGAAACGGAAAACGAGGGCGTTTTCTCGCTGTGGAACGGGCAGAGGCCGAAGAGGTTCGACCCGCTCTTCTTCGTCAGCCGGACGTACTGGCTCACCACGTCCACAATATCGTTTCGCTCGGTCAGCTCATCGAGAAACCGTTCGGGAATTGCCATACGCCCGCCTCCTTTCGTTTATCGCGCAATGCTTATTTCACGCTCCACGCCATGGGGATGAAGATTTTGCCGTACTGATAGATCGCGTAATCGTCCGTCATGCCGGAAACATAGTCCGTCACGGCGCGTTCGAGCCCGTCGCGCTCCATGATGCCGCGGAAATCGTCCGGCAGCTTGTCCGGGTAGCGGCAGTAATGCTCCCAGATACCGCGCAGGATGTTTTCCACCTTGGTCTCCTCGCCCTTGGCGACGGGGTTGTGGTACACGCGGTCATAGAGAAATTCGTGGAACACGTCCCAGACTTCCTGCATGTCGTCCGAAATCGCTACGTTCCCGGTGCGGCTCGTTTGAATGATGTTATCGACAAGCGAATTGATGCGCTGGCTGTTGCGTGTGCCGAGCCGCTTTACGATGATCTCCGGCAGCTCCGGTTCCGAGACGATCCCGGCGCGCATCGCGTCGTCCAGATCGTGATTCAAATACGCCACATGGTCGCACAGCCGCACGACGACGGCCTCGCGGCTCTCCTCGGGGTGGCCCTTCGTGTGGGCCAGGATGCCGATGCGCGTCTCCTGGCAGAGATTGAGTCCCCGGCCGTCCTTTTCGATGCAGTCCACCACGCGCAGCGACTGCTCATAGTGGCGGAAGCCGGGGCCATAAATTTCGTTGAGCGCCCGCTCCCCGGCATGGCCGAACGGCGTGTGGCCGAGATCGTGGCCGAGAGCGATGGCCTCGCACAGATCCTCGTTGAGCCGCAGCGCCCGCCCGACGGTGCGCGCAAGGCGCGTGACTTCGAGCGTGTGCGTGAGCCGGGTGCGGTAATGGTCGCCCTCCGGCTGAAGGAAGACCTGCGTTTTGTGCTTGAGACGGCGAAACGCTTTTGAATGCGTGATGCGGTCGGCGTCGCGCTGGAAGCACGTGCGCACGGGATCCTCTTCCTCCGCACGGCGGCGGCCGTGGGAATCGGCGGCGCGCACGCCAAAGTCACCCACCAGAATTTTTTCCAGTTCTTCGCGTTCCTGCCGCGGACAAGTCATGCGCTCCGCCTCCCTGAAAATAAAAAAAGTAATGCAGAAAACCTCTGCATTACTTATATACGACATTGCCCGCGATTTCCCCTGCTTTTCGGAGAAAAAATTTTTAAATTATTCTTCCTCCCGCTCCGGACGGAAAACGCTCTCACCGAGGCGCACCTCGGCCTCTCCGGCGGTCGCGTCGCGAAGGAGCGTCACAAAGCTCTCGCTCTGCGCCTCCGGCGCGGAGAAAACGATCTCGACCTCTGCGCCGAAGAGCGTTTCCTCGACGCGCGCACCGCGCTCTTCGAGAAGGCGGCGCAGCCGCTCGTACCGCGCGTAGGAGCAGGCGAAGCTCCCGCGCCGCCACGGGCGCATGACGGCGGTGCCCGCCTCGCGCAGCGCAGCTCTCGCCGCGGCGGAGTAGGCGCGCACGAGCCCGCCCGAGCCGAGCAGCGTTCCGCCGAAATAGCGCGTCGTGACGCAGCAGACATCCGTCAGCCCCGCGCCCTGCAATACCGCGAGCGTCGGCTGGCCGGACGTGCCGCCCGGCTCGCCGTCGTCCGACCAGCGGAGGATGTTTCCCTCGCGCAGGACGTAGGCAAAAACGTTGTGCGTTGCGTCGGCATATTTCCGGCGTATTTCGTCAACGAAGGCCTGCGCTTCGGCTTCCGAGGCAACCGGCTTTATGTGGCCGATGAACCGGCTTCGTTTGTCCTCATATTCCGCCTCGCCGTATCCGGCGGCGGTACGGTACGGCGTCATTGCTTCAGCTCCTCCGTAATGCGCGCGAGCAGCGTATCCACGCCCTCGCCGGTGCGCGCAGAAATGCAGACGCCGTCGCGCGTGTGCGGAAGCTCCGTAAGCACAGGAAGCGCGTCACACTTATTATAAACGCGCAGCACCGGCGTGGCGGACGCCCCCAGCTCGCGGATGAGTGCGTCGGTGACCTTTGTCTGCTCCTCCCAGTCGGGGGCGGAAACGTCGATGACGTGCAGCAGCAGATCGGCGTACTGCAATTCCTCGAGCGTGGCCTTGAAGGCCTCGATGAGATTCGTCGGCAGCTTGCGGATGAAGCCGACAGTATCCGAGAGCAGAATTTCTCTCTGCAATTCCGGCAGCCAGAGACGGCGCGTCGTCGTGTCCAGCGTATCGAAAAGGCGGTTGTTCGCCGGGATGTCCGAGCGCGTCAGGCGGTTGAGCACCGTGGATTTTCCGGCGTTCGTATAGCCGACGAGCGCGACCATCGGCATGGCGTTTTTCTCGCGGCGGCGGCGCTGCGTCGAGCGGACGCGGCGCACCTGTTCGAGATCGGCCTGCAGATTCTGGATGATGCGGCGGATGTGCCGCCGGTCGGTTTCGAGCTGCGTTTCGCCGGGGCCGCGCGTGCCGATGGGCGCGCTTGTGCCGGCCTGGCGCTTGAGGTGCGTCCACATGCCGGTCAGCCGCGGCAGCAGATACTCGTACTGCGCAAGCTGCACCTGCAGGCGGCCCTCCTTCGTGCGGGCGCGCTGGGCAAAAATATCGAGAATGAGGCCGCTTCGATCCACGACGCGCACGTCGAGCTCCTCCTCGATCGCCCGCGCCTGCGAGGGCGAGAGTTCGTTATCGATCACGATGAGATCGCACTCGTTGTTCGTGACGATCTCCTTGATCTCCTGCAATTTGCCCGCGCCGAGAAAGCTGCGCGGGTCGGGCGACTGGCGGGTCTGCAAAACCATGGCGACCGTGTCCGCGCCCGCGGTATCCACGAGCGCGGCAAGCTCCTCCATCGAAATTTCGGTGGAGCGCTCGTCGGCGTCCATGCTCGATGCGGAAAGCCCCGCGAGCACCGCCCGTTCTCTTTTCTGCGTTAAGTCCTGAATGGGTAAACCCTCCCGGTCAATCGTCCGTTTCGTCCTCGGGCAGCTTCTCCACGAGGATCTTTTCCACGCGAAGTCCGTCCTCGTCCATCGCGAGCACCTTTACGCGAAGTCCGTCCGCCTCCACGGTGTCGCCCACCTTGGGGAACGCGCCGAACTTCTCGATCGTCCAGCCGCCGGCGGTGGCGCTCGAGGTATCGAGCGATTCCTCCGTCACGTCCAGCAGCTCCGCAAGATCGCCGATGGGGAGATCGCCGTCGATCTCGTACATGCCGTCCGGCCGCTCAACGATCTCGTCCTCGACCTCGTCGGTCTCGTCCCAGATGTCGCCGACGAGCTCTTCGAGCACGTCTTCGAGCGTCACGATGCCGAGCGTTCCGCCGTATTCGTCCGTGACGATGGCAAGATGCTGCTGGTTTTTGCGAAGCTGCGCGAGCACATCCGGCAGCTTCACGGTCTTATAAATATAGAGCGGTTTCATAAGGTTGCTGCGGATGTCCGCCTCGGGATCATCGAGCAGCGCCTTGAAAAAGCGGTTGAGATACAGCACGCCGATCACATTATCGATGCTGTCCTCGTATACGGGGATGCGCGAATACGGCAGATCCTCGCCCGAGAGCAGAAGCTCGCGCCAGTCGTCGTCGATATCGAGCGCTTCCACGTCCACGCGCGCGGTCATCACATCCATGACGGCGATCTCGGAAAAGTCCAGCGCGCTGCGAAGAAGCTCGCTGCGGTCCTCGTCGATAACGCCTTCGTCCTCGACCGTTTCAATGATGGACTGCAGCTCGGCGGCGGCCTCCTCTTCGGAGCTCTCGCCGCTGTGCTCGCCCTTGAGCGGGAATGTAATGACGCGGATGAGCAGCGATACGAGGAAGATGACCGGCGAGAGCACGATCATGAGAAAGCGGATGAACGGCGCAACCGCCGTCGAAAACCGGTTCGCGTTGTTCTTCGCGGCGATCTTCGGCGCGGATTCGCCGAATACGATGATGAACGCCGTCATGCACAGCGTAATGAGAACCGAAACCCAGCCGTTATACTTTTCCCCCAGCAGCGCAATGCCGAGCGCTGTGAGGATGGAGTCCGAGCCGATATTGCAGAGGTTGTTGCCGATGAGAATGGCAGAGAGCGCGTTTTCGTATTTGTCGATCACCTTGCAGGCGATCGCGGCAGCGCGGTTCCCCTCTTCCGCCGCGGAGGCAAGCCGCATCCGGTTGGCGGAGGAGAGCGCCATTTCCGAGGCGGAGAAAAACGCCGAGCCGCACAGCAGCACGAGCATCAAAAGCACATACATCCACGTCGTCATGCTTCCTCGCCCCCTTCCTTCGTCTCCTCGGGCAGGAGCTGGACGAGAAGCTTGCGGATGCGCCGATGGTCAATGGCTTCCACGGTCACCTTCAGCCGGTGCCATGTGAAGCTATCGCCCTGCGCAGGGATCATGTCGAACTGCTCATATACCCACTCGCCGACGGGCTTATGCTCCCAGTCGGTATCCTCGGGGTCATCGTAGCTGAGCTCATCGAAAAGGTCTTCCATATCCATGTCGGCGCTGACCTCGTAGGTGTCGTCGCCGAGCGGACGGAATTCGACCTGCGCGACATCGTCCTCGTCCCAGATCTCGCCGACCAGCTCTTCAATGATGTCCTCAACGGTCACGATGCCCATCGTGCCGCCGTAGTTGTCCGTGACAACGGCGAGAGAGATTTTCCGCCGGTTAAGTTCTTCCAGAAGCTCATCGATGGACGCACTCTGGTGCACGAAGCACGGGGCATCCAGCAGACTGCGAAGCTCCGGATATTCCCGCTCGCGCAGATATACGCGGACGTATTTGCGGATCTGCAGCACGCCGATGATATTATCGATGCTTCCCTCGTACACGGGCAGACGGCTGTGGCGCTGCTCGCGGATGAACGAGAGGATCTTCTCCGGCGGCGTGTTTACATCGAGCGCCGCAACGTCCACGCGCGGCGTGAACACGCGCTCGACCGTAACGTCGGCAAACTCCAGCGCCGAGTGGACGAGCTCCGCCCGCTCCTCGGGCAGTTCGCCCTCGTCGGTCATTGTTTCGATGATGTCGTAGAGCTCATCCTCGGTCACGGTGATCTCCGGCTCGCCCTTGGCGAGATTGGAAAAGAACTCACCGATGTGCGAGAGCACCTTCGCCAGCGGCGCGAAAATGCGCATAAAAAAGCACAGGGACGGCGCCGTCGCAAGGGCGCACCGTTCACTGTAGCGCTTGGCGATGCTCTTGGGGAGCATCTCTCCGGCAAAAAACACCGCGATCGTGCACACGACCGTGCCAAGCGCCACCCAGCTCGCGCCCCAGGTGCGCGTAACAAGCACCGTTGTGAGCGTAGCGGTGGAGATGTGGACGATATTCGTGCCGATGAGGATCGCGGAAATTGCGCGGTCAAAATTGTCCTGTACGTAAAGGGCCTTTTTCGCCTTCTGGTCGCCCTGATCGAGCCGCGTCTTGAGCCGGATGCGGCTGACGGACGTGGCGGCGGTCTCCGCTACGGCAAAATACGCCGCCATACAGAGGAAAAATACGATAGGTATCCAAGACAGCCAACTGTCGCCGTCCATTTGGGGTCATCACACTCCATTTTTATATAGTTATGACAGAATACCATATTGCGTGCCGCGCGTCAAGCGTCTGCCGGACACTCCCGCGCTTCTGTCCGGTATGTTAAGTCGGCGGCTCGAAGACGTTTCGCCACACAAAGCGATGTCGGCGCATTGCCGTTGCATTCCGCGCCGGACGCGGATATACTGAAAGAAAAATTTAAAGGCGGCGAGATCATGTCCTTTGTCATCGTGCGGAACGACATAACGAAAATGCCCGTAGACGCCATTGTGAACGCGGCGGACGAAGCGCTGCTCGGCGGGGGCGGCGTGGACGGCTGCATCCACCGCGCCGCGGGGCCGGAGCTGCTGGAGGCATGCCGCGCGCTCCGCGGCTGCAAAACCGGCGAGGCGAAAATCACGAAAGGCTACCGCCTGCCCTGCAAATACGTGATCCACACGGTCGGCCCCGTGTGGCACGGCGGAACGCACGGCGAGCGGGAACAGCTGGTTTCCTGTTACCAGAAAAGTCTCGCGCTCGCGAAGGAGTACGGCTGCGAGAGCGTAGCATTCCCGGTCATCTCCGCCGGGGTATTCGGCTATCCGAAGGAGGAGGCGATGCGCGTCGCCGCCGGGACCATCCGCGCCTTTCTCGCGGAGAACGATATGACGGTGTATCTCGTTGTTTTCAGCCGCCGGTCGCTGCAAATTGCGGAAGCGCTCTTTTCGGATATCGCCGAATACATCGACGACCGCTACGCAGACGAGCACGCTATGTAACCATCGCGGCAGACCGCGCCCAAAACGTCTGCCGCGGGGTAAGTGTCCGATTGCGGACTATAATGCAACGAGAGTCCGTTCACGGACTCTCGTTTGAGAGCGTGTCAAAAATACTTTTTTGACACGCTCAAACGTGGGCGGTCTTTCGACCGCCCACATTTTCTATATTCGCAGAGGGGATCAGCAGTAGTACTCCATCGGGTAGGTGAGATACTCAACCGGCTCGAGCTGGTCGCAGGTGACGTATCCGGCAGGAGCGCGGAGCAGAGACGGAATGCGGTTGATAACCGTGGCGCAGGTGTGCTCAACGGTCGCGGGCTTCACGACATGGAACTCGGTCTTGGGCTCGCCGAAGATCTCCCAATCGCACATATCGCCGTCGCCCGGGCCATAGACCTTGCCGATGGTCTCCTCTTCCACGGTGATACCCTGCATGGTCTCGATGGTGACGACCGCAGACATGCCGATGGCGTGGCCGGCCTTGATGTCCTTGCCGAGCGTTTCGCTGTAAATGTCCTTGTCGATGATGCAGGGGACATGCTTCTGGGAAATGCTCTTGATGGTGAGGCCGAGCTTGTTGCAGATGGCTTCGGAGGCGTTCCAGGCGTAGGACGGCTCAAAATCGGTCGGGTGAGCGATCTTCGCTTCAAACTCTTCCGGCGTCAGGTCGCAGCCGTGCGCCTCGGCGAGGGCGATGCCGTACTCGTCGACGTTGTAGCTGTAAGCGCCCTTGATCTTCGTGATGTTGTGGCAGCCCGCCGCGACGAGGCCGACCATGTTGATCCAGAAGATATCCTGCATGCCGCTGCCGGTGATGGTGCAGCCGTTTTCCTTCGCGAGAGCGTCGAGCTTATTGATCATGGCCGCGGAGGTCGTCCAGGGGTAAATGGCCTCTTCGCAGGTCGTGATGACGTTGATGCCGCGGGTGACGCACTGCTCAATGGCTTCGTAAATGTCGCCGATGAAGCTGCGGGTCGTGATGATGGCGACATCCGCATCGCACTCGTCGAGAACCTTCTCCGCATTATCGGAGATAATGACGCCCGTCTTGACGCCAAGCTCCGCCCAGTCGCCGATGTCCTGGCCGACAGACGCGCCGTGGCCGATGCCGCCGACGATCTGCGCGCCATGCTCATACGCATAGCGAAGAGTGTACTTGCTCATCTTTCCGCAACCATACTGCACGATCTTAATCTTATCCATTATAATAGCTCCTTTCTGTGCTATAAAATACTGTAATTGAGTATACAGTCTGTTGCAGGTAGAGAGTCAAGAGTTTTGTCAATTAATTTTTTGTAAAGATCACAGGAACCTGGAGGCGCAGGAACATGTTGCGCTTGTTGTTATCGAAGAGATTCAGCTCTGTCATCTCCTCGCAGATATAATCGCCGTTTAACACATACCGGTTGGCATGGCAGTATTCAAGCAGCCGCGCCGCGCCCTCCGTCTCCTGGTCGAAGCCATCCAGATAGATGCAGGCGAACATTCCGCTCTCGATCACCTCGATATTCTCTCCATAATCGCGCAGGTGCTTGTCGCCGAAAATAAACACCTTGTCCGCAACCAGCGCGCCCCGCGCAAAATCGTCCTTTTTCACGCTCGTTCCGAGGCTGTACGACAAAAGCTGCGGGAGATTGCGCTTCATCAGCTCGCGGCGCAGCGCGCGGACGGCCTTCTCGTAGGCGACGATCCCCTGCTCATAAAAATTCTCCGCGCAGGGGATGTACAGAATGTGACGCTGATCGATAAATTCCAGCGAGATCGTTCCGCTCACCGGGGATTTCCGGTAGCGCTCGATGGACTGGATCGTCCGCTCCACCGCCTCGTGCATGGCCTTGAGATCGCGCATTTGCTGGTGGATCTGGTTATTTTTCTCTATAAGCTTCTGCTCGATGAGCATAATGTCCTCTTTTTCGAGCAGCGTCTGGATCTCTGCGAGACTCATGTTGAGATTTCGCATATACCGAATGATATCGAGCCGGGATGTCTGACGGATGTCGTAGTACCGGTAATTCGATTCCTCGTCCCGGTAGCAGGGCTGCAAAAGTCCCATCCGGTCATAGAGTCTGAGCGTGGCGATCGAAACGCGGTTCGTCTCCGCCATTTCCCCGATAGACAGGAGATGTTCCCGTTTTTTGTGATCCATTTTCGTACCTCCGTCCGACAGAAAACTCTAATCCTACTATAGACTTTTGTACCCGAAATCGCCGCGTTTGTAAAGTCCCTTTTTCGCTTTTGAAGGGAAAGAAAGCCGCGGAGGCGCAAAAGGAAAGCCGGAGAGATCGTCTCTCCGGCTTTCAGACTGTCAAAAAAGCCTCGCAGAGTTTGCGCCCGCAGGCGCAAATAGAGTATCAATCATTTTCTCCGGCGA
>CAKSWA010000005.1 GCA_934511165.1 uncultured Oscillospiraceae bacterium
ATCACCCCGATCGCCATCGAGAACGGCCTCCGCTTCGCTATCCGCGAGGGCGGCCGTACCGTCGGCTCCGGTGTTGTTATCGCCATCAACGAGTAATTCGTTATTTTCGCAAACAAAAATGGCTGGCAGCTTTGCTGTCAGCCATTTTGTACATCTTGCGGTGCTACCGCAGCGCCGTCATGAATCCCGTGAACGATGTGGAATGCACATCGCCGCCGACCAGCTCGGAACGGAAAACATAGAGCGAGGCGTCCGCCTCCTCTGCATCGGGATGGTTCGTGATCCGGTAGGTGTAGAGCGTCAGCTTTTTCCCCGCGTATTTCTCCAGATCAAACCCCTGCTGGCGCTGCAGTTCGTTGTACTGGGTCAAAACATCCGGGAATTCCTTCGGCAGCGTGATCTCCTGTTCCAGGATCGGCGTTGGCTCAACTTCCCAGCCGAGTGACAGCAAATAAGCGATCCGTTCTTCGTTTGTTCTGGCGCGGATCGCGTTGTCGGCGCTGCGCCGCCCAAGCGCTCCGGCGAGGAGAATCACCGCTGCGGCGATCAATCCAAACAATATCACCTTCACGGCGGCGCTCCGGCGCGCCGGTGAGATTTTTCGCATCGTTCATCACCCCCGATCCAATGTATGGAAGGAAGGAAAGAAATATGCCGCTCGTCCGTCTCGACAAGATTCTCACCGATACCGGGCTCTGCTCGCGCAGTCAGGCGCGGGAGATTGTCCGCCGCGGCCGCGCCGCCGTAAACGGGATGCCGTGCGCCGATCCGGCGGCGAAATTTGACCCCGAAGAGGTCTTCCTCACCGTGGACGGTGAACCGATTGATGGGCCGGGACATATCTACATTATGCTCAATAAACAGCCCGGTGTACTGACGGCCACGCGCGATCCGCGAAAGCCCACCGTTGTGGACGCCATGCCCGAGGACTGGAAGCGGCGCGGCCTTTTCCCGGTTGGACGGCTGGACAAGGATACGACCGGCCTTCTCCTGCTGACGGACGACGGTACCTTTGCCCACAAAGTTATCTCGCCGAAAAGCCACGTGAGCAAGCTCTATGAAGCCGTGGTGGACGGGACGCCCTGCGAGGCGGACTTCGCCGCTTTCCGCAGCGGGATCGAACTGCGCGACGGCACAAAGTGTCTTCCGGCGGAGCTGATCGATCTCGGCGGCGGGCGTGTGCAGGTTGAAGTCTTTGAGGGGAAATATCATCAGGTAAAACGTATGCTCGGCTCACGGCAGATGCCGGTTTTACAACTCAAGCGCCTGCGGATCGGCGGACTGTGGCTTGATGCGTCGCTCGCGGAGGGGGAGTACCGCCGTCTGACGCCGGAAGAAATTGAGAAAATACAGCCGGGCATCCTGTCGAAATGACGAACGCACTTTTTTTGGGGTTTGTGCGAAAATGTCGTTATATCATACAAAACCGTCCGGCGAATTTTTATGAATCTGCTTTGATTTGATTAAGTGTAAAAAAAATTTACAAGTTGTAAAGATTTAGCTATTGAATTTTGCACAGAAATGCTTTATTATGAAAAATACCTAAAAATGCCGTTAGTTTTTTGATGCGCATTTTCGTATAGAAAGATGGGGGAGGCAGACGTTATGTCCAGCAGGATTTTCCAGAGCATCATCATCCAGATGAAGGATGCCACCGACCGGTGCATCGGCGTTGTAGACGATCAGGGGGTCGTTGTCGCGTGCAGCGAGCTTTCCATGATCGGCACGAAGCTCGATGATTTCCATACCGGGTTCGGCGATTATCCGGATCAGATCTTCACGTCCAATTTCCGCACGTACAAACCCGTCGGCGGGCTCAGCACGCGGCTGGACTATGCCGTCTTTGTTGACGGCCACGACGCCACGGCGCGCTGCGTGTGCATTCTTGCCTCGGTCGCTTTTCAGGAGGCAAAGGTCAATTACGAGGAAAAGCACAATAAGACGATTTTCGTCAAGAACATTATCTCGGACAACATTTTGCCGGGAGACATTTATGTCCGCGCCAAGGAGCTGCATTTTGCCACGGACGTACCCCGCGCGGTTCTCCTCATCCGGCAGACGGAGCGCACCGACATGGCGGCGCTCGAAGCCATCTCCAACATGTTCCCCGACCGGCAGAAGGACTTCGTTCTCAGCATCAACGAGACCGATCTCGTCCTCATCAAGGAACTGACCGGCCCGGCGGACAGCAACAAGGAAGTTTACGATATCGCCGAGGAGATCGAGAAGAAGCTGCACGACGATCTCAATCTCAAGTGCGTGATCGGCATCGGCACCACGGCGAAGCATCTCCGCGTTCTTGCGGACAAGTATAAGGAAGCGCAGGTCGCCATCGAGGTCGGCAAGGTGTTTGATACGGAGAAGTCCGTCATCCACTACGATAACCTCGGCATCGGCCGCCTGATTTATCAGCTTCCCACGACGCTCTGCGAAATGTTCCTGAGCGAAGTGTTCAAGAAAAACCCGATCGAGGCGCTCGATCAGGAAACGCTCTACACGATCAACAAGTTCTTCGAGAACAACCTGAACGTGTCGGAAACCTCCCGTAAGCTGTTTGTCCACCGCAACACGCTGGTGTACCGTCTTGAGAAGATCAAGAAGCTGACGGGACTTGATTTGCGTGAGTTCGACCACGCCATCATCTTCAAGGTGGCGCTCATGGTCAAAAAATACCTGAACTCTCAGAACGGGGAATACTGATCCCCGGCTCTGACGCGGAGATTGATTTATGGTACTTCTCAAGGATGTCAAAATGAAATACCCCGGAAGCCGTGCGGAGACGCTGCGGGACATTGATCTCACCATTCAGGACGGTGAGTTCGTGTTCCTTGTCGGCCCGTCCGGTTCGGGGAAAACCACGATCATCAAGCTGCTGACCGGCGAGATCCGCGCCACCGGCGGCCAGATCGAGGTCAACGGCTTTGACCTTCGCACGATGAAGCGCCGGAACCTGCCCAAGCTGCGCCGCTCGCTCGGCGTCATCTTCCAGGACTACCGGCTCATCAAGGACATGACGGTCTATGAAAACGTTGCGTTCGCGATGCGCGTGATCGGCGCTTCCAACCGCGAGATCAAAAAACGCGTGCCGTATGTGCTCGACCTGGTCGATCTCTCGGGCCGCGAGGACCGCTACCCGCGGGAACTCTCCGGCGGCGAGCAGCAGCGCGTGGCAATCGCCCGCGCGCTGGTGAACTCTCCGGACATGATTATTGCCGACGAGCCGACCGGCAATCTCGACCCTGCCAGAAGTCTGGAGATCATGCTGCTTTTCCAGAAGATCAACGAGCTGGGGACGACGGTGCTGATCGTTACGCACGAAAAGGAACTTGTCAACGCCTTTTCCAAGCGCGTTGTGTCGCTGAGCGACGGCTGCCTCATCAGCGACGGAATGGATGGGTATTACGGCTATGAGTCTTAACAGAATTACATATCTCTTCCGGGAGGGCATGCGCGGCGTTTTCTCGCACGGCTTCCGCTCGTTCGCATCCGTCACGGTCATTGCCGCCTGCCTCATCATCATGGGAAGCTTCGGCCTCGTGGCGGTGAACGTCGATAACCTCATCGGCAACATGGAGGAGGACAGCCAGGTTCTCGCCTTTGTGGACGAGTCCCTGTCCGACAGCGACGCCCGTTCCATTGAAGGCGCGATCCGCTCCATCCCCAACGTTCGGGATGTGCAGTTTATCTCCCGCGAAGAAGCCATGGAAAATTACAAAAATACTTATGGCGACAGCAGCGTGTTTGAAAATCTGGACGCGACCGTGTTCCGCAACCGCTACGTGATCCGGCTGAATGACATCACGCTCATGCGCGAAACTGCATCCGCTGTTGATGCGGTCAACGGCGTGGCGGAAGTTAATGCTCCTGTCACGATTGCCGAGGGCTTTATTGCGGTGCGAAATGTTGTGAGCGTCATCACGGCGATTCTGATCGTCATCCTTCTTGTAGTTTCTGTTTTCATGATGTCCAACACCATCAAGCTTGCGACATTCACGCGGCGCGATGAGATCGCGGTCATGAAAATGGTCGGCGCGAGCAACGGCTTTATCCGTACGCCGTTTGTCGTGGAAGGTCTGATTCTTGGCCTCTTGGGCGCAGGAATTGCTTTTCTGCTGCAATGGGCGGTGTATGATTTCGTTGCGCAGAAAATTTCGGTCTCCATTGCGGCGAGCCTTATTCAGGTCATGCCGTTCTCGCTGCTGATGACACCGCTGCTGATCGTGTTCCTCGCCATCGGCATACTTGTCGGCGCGTTCGGCGGTGCCATGGCCATCCGCAACTATCTGAAGGTCTGATCCTTCCCGGACTTACGTACTTACTATGAAAAACATGAAAAAAACTCTTCGCTCCGTTTTCTGTGCGCTTCTGGCCGCCGCGGCTCTTGCGGCGTCTCTGCCGGCGTACGCCGTCTCCCAGTCGGAGATCGACGATCTCCAGAAAAAACTGGACGCTCTCGAACAGCAGGCGCAGGAGCAGCAGGACGTTATCAACGATCTTACCAGTCAGAAAGCGCGCTTCATCACCCGCAAGCTTGCGCTGGACAACAAGATTGAAATCAACCGTCAGATGATCGAACTCATCGGCGAACAGGTCAAAATCTACGATGAGATCATTGCCGAGAAGCAGGCGGAGCTCGATAAGGCGCTCGAAAAGGAAACGACGCAGACGGAGCTTCTCCGCTCCCGCATCCGCGCGATGGAGGAGAACAGCAACTCTTCCTACGTCAGCTTTATTTTTGATTCTTCCAGCGTGACCGAGCTCCTTTCCCGTATCGGCGATGTGAACGACATCATGCACTACGACAAAACTCTCGAAGAGGAGTATATGGCGGCGCGCGAGGATGTCGAGTCCATCAAAAAGAGCTATGAGGAAGCCCGCCACGAGCAGGAGCTTCTGCAAAAGGAGCTGGACACCAAGCAGGCGGAGCTCGATGCGCAGGTCGAGGCGGCATACACCATGATCGCCGACATTGAAACGCTCTCTGACGATGCACAGGCAGAGTATGACGCCATTGCCGAGGAGGAAGCCAAAGCGGAGGAGACGCTGCAGGAAGCAATCCGCAAGCGCGCCGAGGAAGAGGCAAAACGCAATCAGAATAACAATACCGGCGGCAACACCGGGGGAAATTCCGGCGGAGGGTCCGGCGGCAATACCGGCGGCGGAAGCTCTGGCGGCGGCTCAGCAATCAGTCTTTATGACCTTCAGTGGCCGGTGCCGAGCTGCACGCTCATCACCTCCCGGTTTGGTTACCGTGTTGCGCCGACCACCGGTGCGAGCACGTACCACGGCGGTCTGGACATCGGCGCGGGCATGGGTGCATCCATTGTAGCAGCCGGCGCGGGCGACGTTATTTACGCCGGTGCGAACGGCGGCTACGGCAACTGTGTCATGATCGACCACGGCAACGGCATTGTCACGGTGTATGCGCATATGAGCTCCATCGGCGTGAGCTATGGGCAGTATGTCACCGCCGGACAGTATGTCGGAGCGGTCGGCTCGACCGGCGTTTCCACCGGCCCGCACTGCCATTTTGAAATTCGCATCAACGGTGCGCAGACCGATCCGGCGGCGTATTTCTCCGGGCTTACGTATTGGAACTGCTGATTTCCCCTTACGGGACATAAGGAGCCTATGAAACGTAACAAATTGCAAAAAACCGTTTTTTCCGTGATCTGTGTCGTGCTGGCGCTCGTTATGGTGCTCTCGCTTGTGATCACCGCTCTCCCGGCAAATGCCGTGGACGAGACCGACCTCGAACGCCTTGCCGAAAAACGTGCACTGCTGGAAGAGCAGCTGATGGAGCAGGAGCAGGTCATACAGGATCTTTCCGATAACCAGACGCTGATCGTGTTCCGCAAGGCCGCACTGGATAAGCAGATTTCGCTCAACCGCGAGACGATCGCGCTTATTGAAGAGCAGATTGCCGTCTATCAGAAGCTGATTGACCAGAAGAAAGACGAGCTTGCCGCGGCGACCGCTGCAGAAACCGAGCAGACGGAGCTTCTGCGCGAGCGCATCCGCTCCATGGAGGAAAACGGCAGCTATTCGTATCTCACATTCATTTTCGAAGGAAGCAGCGTTCCCGAGATTCTTGCGCGCGCCGCGGATGTAAATGACATCATGCACTATGACCGCGAGTTGGAAAAGTCCCTGCAGAAGAGCCGCGAGGACGTGGAAACCATCAAGCGCGAGTATGAAACCGCCAAGGCGGAGCAGGATGCCGTGAACGAGGAGCTTACCGCCCGCCGTGAGCAGCTGAACGCCCAGGTGGACGCAGCGTGCGAGTTGATCACGAATCTCGATGAGCTTTCCTTCGACGCCCAGGCGGAATATGACGCCATCGCGCAGGCCGAGGACGAGGCGATGCAGGAGCTTTTGAAGGCCATGCAGGAACACGCCGCGCAGCAGGTGGCGCAGAGAGCGCAGTACGCCGGCTCGACCGGCGGCGGAACGTCCTCCTCCGGCGCATCTTCTGCCGGAACGACCGCTTCCGGTGCGGCTTCGGGCAGTACCGGCGGGACGTATTATGAGAATAACTCCAACGCCTCCGGCGCCTACAACGGCAGCTTCATCTGGCCGGTGGACAGCACATATATCACCTCGCGCTACGGCGAGCGCTCCGCGCCTACGGCGGGCGCGTCTACGAACCACAAGGCGCTGGATATCGGCGCAAAGTCCGGTGACCCGATCTACGCTGCGGCCGACGGGCAGGTAGCCAATGCCACGTACAACGACGGGCTCGGCTATTATGTCAGCATCGAGCACGACGGCGAAACGGCCACGCGCTATTCGCACATGACGAATTTCATTGTGCAGCCCGGCGAGTATGTCAAACAGGGGCAGATCATCGGCTATGTCGGCGAGAGCGGCATTGCCACCGGCAGCCATCTGGACTATGCCGTCATCAAAAACGGGCAGCAGGTCGACCCCATGCAGTACTACGACGAGAGCGCCGTTACGTATGACCCGACGGCCTGACCGCCGCGCCGAAAGAAAAAACATCCGAGGTATCAGCCTATGAAACGCGTACCGAAAATCGTCTGGTCGCTGCTCGCGTGCGTGATCTGCATCGTAGTTACCGCAGCCGCGTGCCTGATTCTTGCCGACAGCGGCGCGTCCTCCGATAAATACATGGAGATCATCCATGTCATTGAGACGACGTTCTATCAGCCGAAGGACACCTCCTCTCTGGAGGATGCTTCCGCGAGCGCCATGGTTGCCTCGCTGAACGACCCGGCAAGCTATTATCTTCCGGCTTCCGAGTATGAGGAATACAAGCTCACGCTGACGAACCAGTACGTCGGCATCGGCGTCACCACGCAGTACAACGAAAACTACGGCTATCTGACCGTTCTTTCCGTAACGCCCGGCTCCCCGGCGGATCAGGCGCACGTAAAGGTCGGCAACATGATCGCGAGCGTGGACAATATCGACGTATCCACCTATACGCCCAAACAGCTGGACGATCTGTTGCGCACGTATGACGCGAAGGAGACCGAGGCGGAGAAGTATTTCACGCTCCACCTTCTCAATACGCAGGGCGGCAAGGCGGAAGCCCGGATGAAGTGCGAGCTCATTTATGCCGAGCCGGTTGTCTACTATATGCTGGACAGCGATGCCAACAAAGCAAACCGCAGCACAACCGTTGGGTATCTGCGCATCCGCAACTTTGACGACAGTGCCGCCGCCAGCGTGAAATCCGCGGTGGCCGCTCTGCAGGACTCCGGCGCAACAAGCCTTATCATCGATGTGCGCGACAATACGAGCGGCAAACCGGCGGAAATGGCGGACTCGCTCGATTATTTCCTGCCAAAGGGCGATCTTTTCCTTCTTCGCGACCGCGACGGGAAGGAGACAACGTATTCGTCCGGCAGTTCGTATCTCAATATGCCGATGGTCATTCTTGTCAATGAGAACACCACCTGCGCGGCAGAAGTGTTTGCCTGCATCATGCAGCAGGCGGGCGTAACGGTTGTTGGACGGCGGACGCCCGGCAGCGCGCAGAGCCAGGTGATTGTGGAGCTGTCCGACGGCAGCGCCGTGCGCCTTTCCAAGTTCGAGTATCTGACGCCGGATAAAAAGAGCATGGCCGATCTCGGCGGCGTCACGCCGGATATCGCCTCCTACCAGATTGAGGACAGCGATATGGACGTGCAGCTGGAAGCGGCGAAGGATGCCGTGCATTAACGCGCCCTCGCGGAAAATCTGCCGGAATCTACAAAAAAGGAACCCGAAAACCGTCTTGACACGAGGCGCGCTATTCCGTATAATAGCAGGACAAATTCCCGCACGGAGTTACTCTGTGCGGGATTTGCGAGCATGTAAGTATCGAAAGGAAGTTTAAACTATGTCCGTTGAAAGCCGTTTCAGAATGAGCCAGGAGCGCCTGGAAGAACTGAAAAAGGAGCTGGAATACCTTCAGACCGTTCGGGAGAAAGAGGTTTCCGAGCAGATCAAGGAGGCCCGCTCTTTCGGCGATTTGTCGGAAAACAGCGAATACGATGAAGCGAAAACCGAGCAGGGCAAGCTCTACTCCAAAATCGCCGAGATTAAAAACCTGATCGAAAACGCCGTCATTCTCGAAAATGTGCCGGTGGGCACCGCCATCACCATGGGCAGCCGCGTGACTGTCCGCGAAGTGGGCGAGGAGGACGAGGAAACGTATGAGATCGTCGGCAGCCAGGAAGCCAACCCCATGCTTGGCCGCATTTCCGATGAATCCCCCCTTGGCCGCAGCCTGATGGGGAAGAAGAAAGGCGATAAGATTGAGTATGAAGCTCCTGGCGGCATCATTCACTACGAGATTCTTGACTTTGAAAACTGAGCGCAAAATAAAGATATAGGAGATTACTATGGCAGAGGAAACAAGGACCGCTGCGCCGGATGTCTCGCTCAGCGAGCTGCTCCGCATCCGCCGCGAAAAGCTGACGAACCTGCAGGACGCAGGACGGGATCCCTTCGCGATCACCCGCTACGATGTTACCCACCACAGCGCGGAGATCCTTTCCGCCGGTGACGAGCTGGTCGGTAAAGAGGTGTCCGTTGCCGGACGCATGATGGTCAAACGCATCATGGGCAAGGCATCCTTCTGCAAAATCCAGGATAAGCAGGGCGTGATTCAGTGCTATGTTGCCCGCGACGATCTCGGGGAAGAAGCATATGCCGATTTCAAGAAAATGGACATCGGCGACATTATCGGCGTCAAGGGCTTTGTGTTCCGTACGAAGACCGGTGAAATCACCGTTCACGCCAAGGAGCTTACGCTTCTCACCAAGTCTCTCAAGCCTCTGCCGGAGAAGTTCCACGGCCTGCAGGATACCGACGTGCGTTACCGCCAGCGCTATCTTGACCTGATTGTCAACCCCGAGGTGCGCGACACGTTCGTCAAGCGCTCGCAGATCCTGCGCGAGATCCGCCGTTTCCTCGACGACCGCGGGTTCATGGAGGTGGAGACCCCCATGCTCGTGCCGAACGCCGGCGGCGCTGCGGCGCGCCCGTTTGAGACGCACTACAACGCCCTCGACGAGGACGTAAAGCTTCGCATCTCGCTGGAGCTCTATCTCAAGCGCCTGATCGTCGGCGGACTGGAAAAGGTCTACGAGATCGGCCGCGTGTTCCGCAACGAAGGCGTCGATACGCGCCACAATCCGGAATTCACGCTCATGGAGCTCTATCAGGCGTATACCGACTATAACGGCATGATGGATCTCACAGAGGACATGTTCCGCCATCTCGCGAAGGTCGTCTGCGGCAGCACGACAATCACCTATCAGGGCACGGAGATCGATCTCGGCAAGCCGTTTGAGCGTCTGACGATGATCGACGCCATCAAGAAGTACTCCGGCGTTGACTTTGACACTGTCAAAACCGAGGAAGAGGCGAAAGCGCTTGCCAGGGCGCACAACATCGCCTATGAGGACCGCCATGCCCGCGGCGATATCATCAACCTCTTCTTTGAAACGTACTGCGAAGAAAACCTCATCCAGCCGGTGTTCATCATGGATCACCCGGTGGAGATCAGCCCGCTTACGAAAAAGAAGCCCACCGACCCCACGAAGGTGGAGCGTTTTGAGCTCTTCATCTACGGCCGCGAGATGTGCAACGCCTATTCGGAGCTGAACGACCCGATCGACCAGCGCGCGCGTTTCGCCGCGCAGGACGCTCTCGCCGCTGCCGGTGACGCCGAGGCGAACCACACCGACGAAGACTTCCTCAACGCCCTGGAGATCGGCATGCCGCCCACGGGCGGCATCGGCTACGGTATTGACCGTCTCGTCATGCTGCTTACCGACTCTGCCGCCATCCGCGATGTACTGCTCTTCCCGACGATGAAGAGTCTGGATGGGGGAAAGAAGCAGGAAAAGGCTGCGGCTGAAGCTCCTGCGGAAACGGCCGCTGAAGCGCCGGAGAAGAAGGTCATCGACTTCTCCAACGTGAAGATCGAACCGCTTTTCACCGAGTATGTGGACTTTGAGACGTTCTCCAAGTCCGATTTCCGCGCCGTGAAGGTCAAGGACTGCTGCGCCGTGAAGAAAAGCAAGAAGCTCCTTCAGTTTACGCTGGACGATGGTACCGGCGTTGACCGCACGATCCTCTCCGGCATCCACATGTACTATGAGCCGGAAGAGCTCATCGGCAAAACGTGCATCGCCATAACGAACCTGCCGCCGCGCCCGATGATGGGCATTGACTCCTGCGGTATGCTCATCTCCGCTGTGCACGAGGAGAACGGGGAAGAGAAGCTCCACCTCCTGATAGTGGACGACGCCATCCCCGCCGGCGCAAAGCTCTATTGATTGCCCCCTGATCGGGCTAAAAAAGCCTCTCGTACACCAATCCGTACACCAATTTACACCAAGGGTGCACCACGGATGCCGAGAAAAATGTGCGATTGAATTTCAGCCTCGCAGAAGTGATTCTGCGGGGCTTTTTTTTGAAAACTATATATTCAGATATGAGACTCGGTGAGAAATCACCGGGTCTAATTTTTTGCGCTCATTGCGCCTGACAGACAGGTGCGATGGGCGCTTTTTTGCTTTTTGGAGCGCTGAAAAAATATTTTTGAAAAAGGCGGGAAAATCGGAAAAAAATTCGGCAAAGAGAAAGTGAGAAGGCGATGAGCCTTCCGTGAACCTTGAAAATTTTATATACATTTTCTGCATTTAGGGTTCGAGGAAAAATGAAATGCAGCGACGAAAGCCCCAAAGGATGCTTTGAGGCTTTCGTGGATGCAAAGCCTTATGAGCGGTACTGCCGGGAGAAGTATCCGCTGGAAGCAGAAACGCTCTTCGATAACTTCGATAAAGCGGAGAAGCATTACTGCCGTTTTCTGCGGGACATGCCCGATCTCGGCGAGAACATGATGGCCCGAAATATGCTGGACTGGTTTACCATGATCTGGAAGAAATATAGCAGACCGACGTGTGATACGTGTGTTTGACAAATTCTTGTACATATGTTAAATTAAGTAAACACTACCCCATATTTGTTTGTGATTCCGGGCGAAACAATCTTCAGAAGGGTGGAAAACCGGTTGGAAGATAAACGTATCACCAAGACGAAACGCAATATCAAAGCAACGCTGACAGACATTTTGCAGGAAATGCCGTTTGAGAAAATCTCCGTTGCAGAGATCTGCCGCCGCGGGGATATCAGCCGGATCACGTTTTACGCGCACTACGAGGACAAATACGCTCTTGCCGAGGAGATATTCTCCGACCATATGCAGGAAGCCAATGACAAATATCACGCGCTGCAAGCCGTGAACAACCCCAAAAACGACGGGTTTATCGGTTATCAGAACCTCATGGAAGCCATTTTGAGCCTCTATTACGACAACTACGCCTTCTTTTCCCACACCACATCCAGGGAGAATCCTTATCTGTTTTCTGCGTACTTCAACCGGATGTACATCAGCGTGGATGACTATCTCCGCCGTCATACATATCTCAAACCGCGTTTTTCGTTCCACCAGACGGCAGCACTCATATGCAACGGCCTGTTCGGCGTTATCAACAGCTGCGTGGCGGATCATCTCTCGGAATCGGAGACGCGCGCTGTGGCTCGGGGGATATACGCTGTGCTGCTCCATTCCGACATGTTTGAGAAATAAACGGGGAAAGGGATATTTCCAATGGCACTGTTAACGCAAAAGGCGATCCTCTCGACCTTTGAAGAAATGCTGGAGGAAATGCCGTTTGATAAGATCACTGTATCGGCGCTTGTCCGGCGGTGCGGTGTGAGCTCTAACACGTTTTACTACCACTATCAGGATATCTACGATCTTCTGAGCGTATGGATGAACACGCGCTTTGGCATGCTGAAAAAATCCGTCCGCGAGAGCCTGGGCTGGAAGGAAGAAGCCCGTGTATTTCTCCAATACTGCCAGAGCCATCCGAAGCTCATCACGAATCTTCTCTCCTCCGTTTCCCGCGGAAGTCTGGAACAGTACATCTTTATGGAGACGGATGATTTTTTCCTGGATTATGTCCGGGAAAAGACCGCCGGGACACCGCTTTCGGAGGAATCGATCCGGTATATTGCGCAGTTCTGCCGGTATTCGTTCATCGGCTTCTTCCTGAAATTTACCTGGGAGAAGATGCAGACCGATGTGGACGAGAGCGTGGATCGGCTTGAAAAGGTATTCAACGCGTTTGTTGATAGCGCTGCGGCGCAGATGAAAGGGGATTCGCTGTAAAGGCGGGTCCCATTTTCACTTTTTGGCAGAAAAGTTTTAGGATAAAACGGCGAAAATAACCTAAATAGGGGAGTTTGCACGTTCTGTTAAGTTTTTTTACAACGGTGTCGGTTTGTCCATGGAAAAGAAAAAACGCTTCGCTATAATGAAAGCATAAAGAATAATCCTACAAAGGAGTGTGCTTTTATGAGCGTATCGACGACCGTGAAGAAATACGGCATCGAACAGGCGATCAAATTCATGTACAAGGATCCGGAGACCAACCTTCCCAAGCTGATGGATTGGGCGGACACGTTCTGCAAGGGACGTTTTCCCGCGCAGCGCGCAGCGATCCGCCGCGCGATTGAGGATCCGACGTATCCGTACTATGATTTTGTGCGCCACATGATGAATGAGGTCGACCATGACGTTCTCACAACGATTGTGGTGAATTTCTTCATCAACGCTAACATGGTCGGCTGCGAAAAGCAGGAAAAGCTCCGCAAGGAGCATAACTGCAACATCCCCTGGGCAATCCTGCTCGACCCGACCAGCGCCTGTAATCTCCATTGCACCGGCTGCTGGGCGGCGGAGTACGGCAACAAGCTCAATCTCACCTTCGACGAGATCGACGACATCATCCGTCAGGGCAAGGACATGGGCGTTTACATGTACATCTATACCGGCGGCGAGCCGCTTGTGCGCAAGGTCGATCTCATCAAGCTTTGCGAAAAGCATGACGACTGCATCTTCCTTGCCTTCACGAACGGCACGCTCATCGATGAGAAGTTTGCCGACGATATGCTGCGCGTGAAAAACTTCGTCCCGGCCATCTCCCTTGAGGGCTTTGAAGAGGCGACCGACTCCCGCCGCGGCGACGGCGTTTACGGCAAGGCCACGCACGCCATGAACCTTCTTCGTGAGCGAAAGCTGCTCTACGGCATCTCCTCCTGCTACACGAGAGCAAACTTTGAGTCTATCACCTCGGAGGAGTACTACGACAGCCTCATCGAGATGGGGGCGTACTTCATCTGGTACTTCCACTACATGCCGGTCGGCAACGATGCTTCGCCGGAGCTTCTCCCGACGCCGGAGCAGCGCACCGAGATGTACCGCCGCATCCGCCGCTACCGTTCCACGAAGCCTCTCTTCGCGATGGATTTCCAGAACGACGCCGAGTTCGTCGGCGGCTGCATCGCGGGCGGACGTACGTACCTCCACATCAACGCCAACGGCGACGTGGACCCCTGCGTGTTCATCCACTACTCCGATTCGAACATCCGGGAAAAGACGCTGCTGGAGACGATGAAATCCCCGCTTTTCATGGCGTATCACGACGGACAGCCGTTCAACGACAACATGCTCCGTCCCTGCCCGATGCTCGAAAACCCGGAGAAGCTGCGCGAGATGGTGAAGTCCTCCGGCGCGCATTCCACGGATATGCAGTCCCCGGAAACGGTCGATCATCTCTGTGCCAAGTGCGACCGGTATGCTGCCGAGTGGAAACCGGCGGCGGACAAGCTCTGGGCGGAAAACCGCGCGGAGCATGACGCAAAGTAAATCGGAAA
This sequence comes from uncultured Oscillospiraceae bacterium, assembly GCA_934511165.1. Taxonomy (GTDB): domain Bacteria; phylum Bacillota; class Clostridia; order Oscillospirales; family Oscillospiraceae; genus Apopatocola. The sequence goes on from CAKSWA010000005.1 coordinate 14,245, forward strand.
TCCTGTATACGGATGCGGCAAATCTGCCGCGTCCGTGTACGCATATTTTTTAAAGATATAAGGAAAGGTGTATGGTCATGGAAAAGAAATCTCTGAAAACCTATAAAACGTGGGCGATTGTCCTCTCTGCCGTTACGATGGTCCTTGGCCTCGTCATGATCTGCTGGCCGGGCATTTCCGCGGTTGCGATCTGCTATCTGATGGGCGCCGTCTGCATCGCCGCTGGTATTTATGAGATCATCCGGTATTTTGATCTCGGTCTCATCGGCGTACTGTTCCGGTACGATCTGTTTCTTGGCCTCACAAGCGTCCTCGCCGGCGTGCTGCTGCTTCTCCATCCGAACGGAGCGCTTGTCATTCTGCCGGTCATTCTCGGGTTTTATATCATCCTCGCGAGCGTGTTCTCCATCCAGATCTCGACCGAGGCGCGGCGCTTTGGTTTTTCCGGTTGGTGGGGAGCGCTGCTGCTCGGCATTGCAGGTGCGATTCTCGGCGTGCTGATGATCCTTGATCCCTTCAAAGGCGCAAAGGCCCTGATGGTGTTCACCGGCATCTCGCTGCTCGTGATGGGCATTGAGTGCATTTACGCGATCGTCTGCATCTCCAAGGTGTTCCGTTCCTCCGGCCACCAGAAGATCATCGATGCCACATGGCATGAGATTTGATCCCAATAAATGTATAGCAAAAGACTCCGGCTGAAAAATCAGTCGGAGTCTTTTCATCTGGAAACGAATTATTCAAGTGTGAGGAAGAGCGCCATTTTGAAGCGCTTATCGGCGCGGACATAGTGTTTGCCGCCGCGGGCAAAGCGGAAGCTTTCTCCGGCGCGGATGACATGTTCCTCGCCCTCATAGCCGATGATGCCTTCGCCGTCGAGCGCGAAAATCAGCGCATCGCCGGGGGCGGCGTGCTCGCTGAGCCCCGTACCGGCGTCAAACGCCATGAGCGCGAACTTCATCGTTTTGCTGCTGGTGACATCCATGTTGACGATCTTTCCTTCCTGATAGGGGACGAGCTCTCCAAGACGGAAAACTTCTCCGATTTTGACTGCCTGATTCATTGTCTGATTCCTCCCGATATTGATTTCAAGATAAACGGCGGACGTGTCTGTGCGCGTTCCGACCGGGACATCTGCGGGGGTTACGATGGCGTCCAGCGCGCGGAGCGTCTGCGTCAGTCCGCCGGGCGAGAAAACCTCAAGCGTTCCTCCGGCGTTAATAAGCAGTTTTTGGGAAAAGTAAATCTCTGCGCTGATGTCGGTTCCTTCGGCGAGCGAGAAACAAACGGCGCCCATCTCACCGCCGCAAACGGCTTCCGACACGGTGCAGCCGGGGATGGGAGCGTTTTTCTCCGCCAAAGAGAATATGCAGCCGGCAGGATATTTCATAAAGGTCTCCTTTCGCACACTTGTTTCCACAGTATAACACAGAGTCCGCTGCCTTTCCGTCCTTTTTGATGCTCACGCCGAAATCGGGGAAAAAGGTTGAAAAGCGCAAGCTTCGGGGGTAAGATAAAATCACAATACATATCTATGGGAGCATGATCTTGAAATTCTTTCATTTATCTGATCTTCATCTCGGAAGGCGCATGTACGAGTTTTCCCTGATCGACGATCAGAAATTCATCCTTGAAGAGATCCTCTGTCTGGCGGAGCAGGAGAGCCCTGACGCCGTCGTGATCGCGGGCGACATATACGACCGCGCCGTGCCGAGCGCCGAGGCGGTCGAGCTTTTTGACGGCTTTCTCCGCGCGATCTCCGAGCGGCATATTCCGGTGCTCTGCATCTCCGGCAACCACGATTCGCCGGAGCGCATCGCCTTTGGTGCAAGCCTTATGACGCCGAGCGGCGTATATCTCTCGCCGGTCTATAACGGCTTCGTGGAGCCGGTGACGCTCTCTGATGCTTTCGGCGAAGTAAGGTTTTATCTTCTCCCGTTCATCAAACCGGCGAACGTCCGGCGCTTTTATCCCGACGCGGGGATCGAGAGCTATACCGACGCGCTTCGCTGTGCTGTGGAGCACATGGATGTGAATCCTGCGGCACGCAACGTGCTTGTAACGCATCAGTTCGTCACCGGCGGCGTGCGATCGGATTCGGAAGATATCACGGTCGGCGGTACGGACAATGTGGACGCCGCGGTGTTCGATGGCTTCGACTATGTCGCGCTCGGCCATCTCCATGGTGCGCAGAAAATCGGCCGGGAAACGCTCCGCTATTCCGGGACACCGCTCAAATACTCGTTCTCGGAAAGAAATCAGGAGAAGAGTGTCACGGTTGTAGAGCTGGGCGCGAAAGGAAGCGTATCGGTTTCCGCGCTGTCGCTCACGCCGCAGCGCGATATGCGTGAGATACGCGGCACCTATGCGGAGCTGGCGCTTCGCGATAACTACGCCGGAACAGATACTGAAGATTACATTCACGCCATTCTTACGGATGAAAACGATGTTCCGAACGCCCCCGCGCGGCTTCGCAGTATTTATCCAAACCTTATGAAGCTCGATTACGATAATCTGCGCACGCGCTCCTCCGCCGTTATCGCGGCGGAGGAACGCCGCCGGACGATGACCGATGCGGAACTTTTCGCTGAGCTATATGAGAAACAGAACGGCCAGAAGCTGAGCGACGAGCAGAGCGCTTATACGAAGGCGGCCTTTGCCGCGCTTCGGGAGGGGGGGACGCCATGAGACCGCTTTACCTGATGCTCAGCGCCTTCGGTGCGTATGCGGGCAAAACGGAGCTCGATCTCCGGCAGCTCGGCGAGCGGGGGCTGTATCTTATTACGGGCGATACCGGCGCGGGGAAAACCACGCTCTTTGACGCCATCGCCTTCGCGCTCTTCGGCACGCCGAGCGGCGATGGGCGCGAGAGCTCCATGCTCCGCTCCAAATTCGCTGCGCCGGAGACGCCGACCGAGGTGGAATTCACCTTCTCCAACGCAGGGAAAACCTATACCATCCGGCGAAACCCGGAGTATGAACGCCCCAAGTCCCGCGGCAGCGGAACCACAAAGGAGACGGTGCGCGCCGAGCTCACCATGCCGGACGGACGTGTTCTCACGCGCCGGGCAGATGTGGACGCGGCGATCCGAGATATCCTCGGCGTAGACCGCTCGCAGTTTTGCCAAATCGCCATGATTGCGCAGGGAGAATTCCGAAAGCTTCTGCTGGCGGACACGAAAGACCGCCGGGAAATCTTTCGCGATATATTCAAGACAAGCCTTTATACACGCTTTCAGGAGCGGGTAAAGACGGATTTCCTTACGCTCAACCGCGAGCGGGACGAGGCACGAAAGGCACGGGATCAATACGCCGCGCTCATCCGTCTTCCGGAAAACGGCGAACTGCCGCCGGAGGAGGAATTGTCTGCATTCCTTGCGCAGCTTATTGCGGAGGATCGTGCCGCAGATATGGAGCTGAATGCAGCGCTGGCGCAGGCCGAAAAAGACATGGAAGCGCTGACCGCCGGGGAGACAAAGGCCAGGGAGGACGAGAAAAACCGTGCTGCGCTCGATGCAGCGGAGGCATCGCGTACCGCGGCGGAAGAGGCGGTGAAGACATATCGCTGCGCTCAGGAAACGGAGAATGCGCGTCAGCCGGAGCTTGATGCGCTTACGGAAACAATTTCGGCGCTGGATGGAGAGCTTAAAATCCACGCAGAGCTGCAGGCAAAGGAAAAGGAGACCTCCGCCGCGCAGAAGGCGGTGGAGACCTCCACTGCGCGCCTCTCGGCGCTGGAAACCGAGCGCAAAGCACTGCAGGACCGGCTATCGCAGGAACGGGAAGAATTCCATACGCTTGCCGCAGCAGCGGAGCAGCTTGCGATCCTCCGGCAGGAGAAGACGGCACTGGATCAGTTTCTGGAAGAGATCGAAAACTACGAAACCGCGCTTCAAGCGCTCGCAAAGCGTAAAGCCGCGGCGGACAATGCGCTCGCAGCCTATACGGAGGCGCGGCGCGAGGAAGAGCGGCTTTCCGATGAAGCACAGGAGCTGCGGCGCCGGTTCAACGATGAGCAGGCTGGTCTGTTGGCTTCTTCGCTTCGCGAAGGCGAGCCGTGCCCCGTTTGCGGCGCTCTCACGCACCCACGTCCCGCACAATGCGCGCCCGACGCGCCGGAGGAAAAAGCCGTAAAGGACGCGGAGAAAAAGGCGAGGGCGGCACAGGAGCGCGTTAACGAAGCGAGCGCGGCTTCCGGCAGCGCGAAAAGCGCCTATGCGATTGCCCGAAAAGAGACGGAGGAACGAAAGGAAAAGCTTTTCGGCGCGGAAGAGGTCGATCTCAAAGCAGAAAAGGCGGCGGCCGGGCGCCGCTGCGCCGATAAGGCGCGCGAGATCGCGCAGGAAGAAAAAAATGCGGCGCGCTATGAGGCGCTCGCCCGGCAGATTCCCATAGAGGAAAAAAGGCTCTCTGCTATGGAAGCGCCGCTTGCCGCGGCGCAGAAGGAGAGCGCCGCAGCGCAGAGTACGCGCTCGGCACTCCTGGCATTGGCGGACGAGCTCCGCGCGGGCATAAAGCACGAAAACGCGGCGGACGCTGAAAAGGAGAAAATGCGCGCTCTTATGCAGCAGACGGAAATACGTGAGGCACGGGTAAACGCCGAAAAAGCGCTTCTAGCTGCGGAACAGACTCTTTCGACGGAGAAGGGAAAAGTGGAGCAGCTCAAAAAGCTTCTTTCTGAAGCACCCCTTGATCCAAGCACTTTTGCCGAAGAAAAAAAGCGGCTTACGGAGCGGAAAAACGACATACAGCAGAAGCGTTTGACACTCAATAGCCGCATCACGGCGAACGAAACGGCGCAAAAGGGGATCGGCGAAAAGACCGCCGAGCTTTGCAGCCTGGACGCTCGGTGGACGTGGATGAAGCCTCTGTACGATACCGCGAACGGCACGCTTGCCGGAAAAGAGCGTGTTTCGCTCGAAACATATGTGCAGATGACGTATTTTGACCGCATACTCTCGCGCGCCAACGCGCACCTGATGCGGATGTCCGGCGGAAAGTACGATCTCAAGCGCCGCGAGGGCGCGGCAAAGCTCAATACGCAGAGCGGCCTGGAACTCGACGTAATCGATCACTACAACGGCAGCGAGCGCAGCGTGAAAACGCTCTCCGGCGGCGAAACGTTCCTCGCTTCGCTCTCGCTGGCGCTTGGGCTTTCAGAGGAGATCCAGTCGAGTACCGGGGGCGTGCAGATGGATACGCTTTTCGTGGATGAGGGCTTCGGTTCGCTCGACGAGGAAACGCTCCGGCAGGCCATGCGCGCGCTGCGCGAGCTCTCGGAGGGAGACCGCCTCATCGGCATCATATCTCATGTATCCGAGCTGCGCCGGGAGATCGACCGGCAGATTGTTGTTACTCGCTCGCCGGACGGCGCGAGCCATGCGAAAATTGTAACAGACTAAAGAGAAATACAAAAAGGAGAAAAGGATCCATGAAAGTTCTTATCATCAACGGAAGTCCCCGCGCGAACGGCAATACAGACCTTGCGCTGCGCGAAATGGAGAAGGTGTTTGCCGAAGAAGGCGTGGAGACAAAGCGGCTGAACATCGGCACGCAGTCCATTCATGGCTGTGTTGCCTGCGGCGCCTGCGCACGCACGGGCAAGTGCGGCTTTGACGATGTGGTGAACCGTGCCGCGGATATCCTCCGCGACTGCGACGGACTGGTTGTCGGCACGCCTGTATACTATGCCTCCGCCAACGGCACGGTCGTGACGTTCCTCGACCGGCTTTTCTACTCCATACCGTACGATCTCACGATGAAGGTCGGCGCTTCGGTTGCCGTAGCGCGCCTCGGCGGAACGAGTGCAACGTTTGACGAGCTCAACAAGTACTTTACCATCAGCGGAATGCCGGTCGCCTCCAGTCAGTATTGGAACAGCGTTCATGGCCGTCTGCCGGGCGAAGCGGAGGAGGATGCGGAAGGCCTTCAGACGATGCGCACGCTGGCGCGAAATATAACGTTCCTGATGAAAAGCATTGCGCTTGGCAAGCAGAAATACGGCCTTCCGGAGAAGGAAGAGCGCGTTGCCACAAACTTTATCCGCTAAGTGTTCAGAAATATATAAAATATTGTATTGATTTTTTCCCTGCATGACGATATGATTAAACGAAAACCGGAAGAGCCGGTCAGCGACGAGGAAAGGACAGGCATCCCGCCTTTTTCTATGGAACCGATCACATCCCGAAAAAATTCCCGCGTTCAGGCGCTGCGCCGGCTGGGCAGGGAGAAAGCGTACCGCCGCGAGCAGAGACTGTTCCTCTGCGACGGGGAGAAGCTTCTCTCCGAAGCAATCGCAAACGGCGCAGATATCGCGGAAATTTATCTGCGCGGCGTAAAGTCTGTCGAAGAATTGCCCGGTGTGCCGGTGTATGCGCTCTCGGAGGATGTGTTTGATTATGCCTCTCCGCTGGAGCACAGCCCCGGCCCGCTTTTCACGGTTCGGACAAAGACTCTTTCGGAACGCGTCCGGCCGGACCGGGTCATCGTACTGGAAAATGTGCAGGATCCCGGAAACGTCGGCACGGTGCTGCGCACCGCGGCGGCGCTTGGTACGGAGCTTGTAGTACTCGTCGGCGAATGTGCCGACCCCTATAACCCGAAAACCGTTCGCGCCGCCATGGGCGCGCTCTTCCGTCAGCCGATCTGGGAGACCGATCTCTCCGGACTTTGTGAGAAGCTTCACGAATGGGAACTTCCGCTCTGCGGCGCGGCGCTTCGCGCGGAGAGCGTTGATGTGAAGAGCGCTTCGCTCCGCCGCGCAGCCGTGGCCATCGGCAACGAGGGGCGGGGGCTTACCGAAGCGCTTCTTGCCGCATGCGATCAAAAAATCATCCTTCCCATGACGCCCGGCAGCGAATCGCTCAACGCGGCGGTTGCGGCGTCCATTTTCATGTGGGAGATGTGGACGCAGCGCGGATAAAAAGCAGAGGGGAGAGAGAAAATGTCGCAGCTTCGCTACTGGGTATGGCTTGCCTCCATGGACGGCGTCCGCCCGATCACGCTTTTTCGTGTTCTGGAGCATTTCGGCGGGGCGATGGAAGCCTTTTTTGCGCCTGAAGAGCGGCTTGCGGAGCTCGATGACCTTTCACCGCAGGAACGCCGCATCCTGTCCTCCCGGAATCTGGACCGCACCGAGCAGATTCTGGCTCTCTGCCAGGAAAAGAATATCCGCATTCTTACGCTGTACGACGCCGCCTACCCTGACCGGCTGCGGCAGATTGCCGATCCGCCGCTTGTCTTGTATGTCCGGGGCAATCTTCCGTTTCTTGATGAGCTTCCGACAGTCGCGATCGTCGGAACACGAAAGGCGAGCGCTTACGGCACCACGGTTGCAACGCGTCTCGGGCAGGAGATCACGGCGTTCGGCGGCTGCGTCGTCACCGGCATGGCGCTCGGCGTGGACGGAGCATCGGCGCGCGGCGCGCTGCTCGCGGGAAAACCGTGCGTCGGCGTACTGGGTACGGCGATCGACGTAAATTATCCGCCGGCCAATTCGCTGCTTATCGATGATGTCGCCTCGGCTGGAGCCATCATCAGCGAATTTCCGCCGCTCTATCCGACAAAGCCGGAAAACTTTCCCCGCCGCAACCGCATTATCAGCGGCCTGTCCTGCGGCGTATGCATTGTGGAAGCGCCGGTACGCAGCGGAGCACTCATCACCGCCAATCTCGCGCTCGAACAGGGACGCGACGTGTTTGCCGTTCCGGGCAACATCGATAGCCCCAACAGCGCCGGAACCAATGCGCTGATCCGCGACGGAGCCAAGGCGATCACCGGTGCGCGGGATATCCTCTCCGAGTATGAAGGGCTTTATCCCGGACGCATCCAATACGATACTGAACTATATTCCCCGCCGAAAAGGACCGAAAAGGTGCCGGTTTCGGCAAAAACAGAGATTGACAAGCCGCAGACGATACCGTATAGTGACCTCGAAAGCCGTCTGACGGAGTATACGGAAGACCACAGGGCGCTTTTGCGGTGCATTTCACGGGGCGAGAGCCATGTGGATGAAATGGCGGCTTCGACCGGCTTTTCCGCAGCAAAAGTGCTCGCATGCATGACGGTGCTCACCATTCGCGGTGCAGTGAAGCCCCTGCCGGGAAAACGGTATTCTTTGAACCTGAAGTAAGGACGATATACGATTATGGCGCAAGCAAAAAAGGATCTTGTTATTGTGGAGTCTCCCGCCAAGGCACGGACGATTGAAAAGTACCTCGGCGGCGACTATAAAGTCATCGCATCCATGGGTCATCTCCGCGATCTGCCGAAGAGCAAGCTCGGCGTGGATATTGAACACGGTTTTACGCCGGAATATATTCCGGTCGCCGCGCGGTCGGACGTGATCAACGAGCTGAAAAAGCGTTCCAAAGAGGCCGGAACGGTGTATCTTGCAACCGACCCGGACCGCGAGGGCGAAGCAATCAGCTGGCATCTCAAGGAGCTTTTGAAGATCCCCGATGAGAAGGCCCGGCGTGTTACCTTTAACGAGATCACCAAAAAGGTCGTGCAGGAGAGCATTGCCAACCCGCGCGACATCGATCAGGATCTGGTCGACGCGCAGCAGGCGCGCCGCATTCTTGACCGCATCGTCGGCTATAAGCTCAGCCCGCTGCTCTGGCGCAAGGTGCGCCGGGGACTTTCCGCAGGACGCGTGCAGTCTGTCGCCATCCGCATGGTAGTGGATCGCGAAAACGAGATCCGTGCGTTCCAGCCGGAGGAATACTGGTATCTGGATGCACACCTTGACCGCGCCGGAAAAAAGGGCGGCTTTGTTGCCCGGTATTACGGCACGGCGGACAAGAAAAAAGAGCTCCGCAGCGAAAAAGAAGTGGAAGACGTTATCGCCGCCGTGGAAAAGGCGGCGTGGGAAATCGGCACGGTCAAGCGCGGTGAGCGTCAGCGCAGCCCGTCGCCTCCGTTTATTACCTCCACGCTCCAGCAGGAAGCGAGCCGCCGCCTGGGGCTCACGCCGCGGCGCACAATGAGCATCGCACAGCAGCTTTACGAAGGCGTGGATATCACCGGTGAAGGCACGGTCGGTCTCATTACGTATATGCGTACCGACTCCCTGCGTCTTTCCGAAGAGGCTATGGCAGCCGCCGGAAACTTCATCCGCAGCTTTTACGGTGAGGAGTACTATTACGGCAAGCCCCGCCGCTACAAAACCAAGGCCGGCGCACAGGACGCGCACGAAGCCATCCGCCCGAGCAACGTGAATCTCACGCCGGAGCGTGTGAAAAAAGATCTCACGGCGGAGCAGTACCGCCTGTACCGGTTGATCTGGGGACGTTTTACGGCGAGCCAGATGGCAAACGCCGTCTATGATAACGTAGTGATTGACGTGCTCAGCGCCGGTCACTGCTTCAAGGCAAACCATTCCGCGCTTCGTTTTCCGGGGTATACCGCGGTATACGAAGACCCGAACGAGGACGAGGAGACCGGCGGGAAAAAGCCGCTGCCCGATCTTGCCGAGGGCGAGAGCGTGGCGCTCAAGAAACTTGACAAGGAGCAGCGCTTCACCGAGCCTCCGGCGCGCTATACGGAAGCGACGCTCATCCGCGCCATGGAGGAAAAGGGCATTGGCCGTCCGAGCACATATGCTCCGACCATCAGCACCATCACCGGGCGTGAGTACGTTGCCAAGGAAGGGAAGTACCTTAAGCCGACCTCCCTCGGCGAGGTCGTTACCGGGCTCATGGAAGAGCGCTTCCCCGATATTGTTGATCTTAAGTTCACCGCCCATATGGAAGACCGGCTCGATGAGATCGAAAACGGCAAGATCGACTGGAAAGACGTTCTGGACGATTTCTACGGCGATTTTGATAAAGAGCTGACCGAGGCGGAAAAGGCTCTCGAGGGCGTGCATATCAAAGTGCCCGACGAGGTCTCCGACGAGGTCTGCGACAAGTGCGGCCGGCATCTCGTGGTAAAGAGCGGACGGTTTGGCCGTTTCCTCGCCTGCCCCGGCTTCCCGGAATGCAACTTCACGAAGCCCATCGTCATTGAAATGCCCGGCCGGTGCCCGAAGTGTGGCGGCCGCATCTTCAAGCGCACATCCAAGAAGGGCTATACGTACTATGCCTGCGAGCGCGGCGCGGACTGCGGCTTTATGACGTGGGATGTACCGGTCAAGGACGTTTGCCCCTCCTGCGGCAAGACGCTCTTCAAGCTCTCCGGTAAGGGGGCGAGAAAGCCCTTCTGCGTCAACCCCGAGTGTGATATGTTCGTGCCGGAGGAGAAACGCGGCTACCGCCGCAAAGCCGCCGCGGATAAGTCGGTGGAAAAGCCGCAGGAGTCCGCCGCAGACAGCAAAGAAACAAAAGAGACATCGAAAGAGGATAAATGAACGCTGTAACGGTTGTTGGCGCCGGCCTTGCCGGTTCCGAAGCGGCTTATCAGCTGGCCATCCGGGGCATCTCGGTCCGGCTGATTGAAATGAAGCCGAAAAAAATGACTCCGGCGCACGTATCTCCGTATTTTGCGGAGCTCGTGTGCTCCAATTCGCTGCGCAGCGACGAACTCACCAACGCCGTGGGGCTTTTGAAAGAAGAGCTGCGGCGGCTCGGCAGCGTTGTGATGCGCTGCGCGGACGAGCACCGCGTGGCCGCCGGCGGCGCGCTGGCAGTGGATCGCGAAGGATTTGCCCGCGCCGTGACCGATGCCGTCCGGGCTCTGCCCAATGTGGAGATTGTTGAGGAAGAGGCGACGGACATTCCCGATGGGGAAGTTATCATTGCGAGCGGTCCGCTTACCTCGGATGCGCTTGCGGAGAATATCCTCCGCCGCACCGGCAGCGAAGGGCTGCATTTCTACGACGCCGTTGCGCCGATCGTTTCATTGGATTCTGTCGATATGGAAAGCGCGTTCCGCGCTTCCCGGTACGACAAAGGAACGGCGGATTATGTAAACTGCCCGATGACCGAAGAGGAATACACCGCCTTCTGGAAAGAACTGACGACCGCCCGCGAGGCCGCCGTTCACGGCTTTGACGACGGCGGCGTGTTTGAAGGCTGCATGCCGGTGGAGGTCATGGCGCGCCGCGGATTTGACACGCTGCGCTATGGGCCGATGAAGCCGGTCGGGCTGCGCGACCCGCACACGGGGCGCGAGGCGTACGCCATCGTACAGCTCCGGCAGGACAACGCCGACGGCACGCTTTATAATCTTGTCGGCTTCCAGACGCATTTGGCGTTCCCGGAACAGCGGCGGGTGTTTTCCATGATCCCGGCGCTGCGCGAAGCGGAGTTTGTCCGTTACGGCGTGATGCACCGGAACACATATTTGCAGTCGCCCGGAAAGCTTGACCGGTACTACCGGCTGATCGCCGAGCCGCGCATCGCCTTTGCCGGGCAGATCACCGGCGTGGAAGGGTATGTGGAATCCTGTGCTTCCGGTATGCTCGCTTCGCTCGAAATGGCGGCGCGGCTGCTGGGACTGCCGCCGGTCAATTTCTCGCAGGAGACGGCCATCGGCGCGCTGGGGCTCTATATCTCCCACGGCAGCATCGGCGATTTCCAGCCGATGAACATCAATTTCGGTATCATCTCCCCGCTGACCTACCGGGTCAAAGGGAAAAGAAACAAAAATGCGGAGATCTCGGCCCGTTCGCTGGCACAGATCGACGAACTGGTGAAAGGAGACCTTTGGAATGCGTATTCTCATTGACGCCATGGGCGGCGATAACGCGCCCGGCGAGATTGTCCGCGGTGCGGTAGAAGCGTCGCGCGAGTTTCATGTGGATGTGGCGCTTATTGGCCGCGAGAAGGAGATCCTATCCTGCCTGAATGAGATCGGCGTTACGCCCGGCGAGCATGTTCAGATCGTGAACGCACCGGATGTCATTTCCATGGAGGACGACCCCAGCACCGCCACGCGTAAAAAGCCGGAGTCCTCGATGGCCGTTGCGCTGCAAATGCTGCATCGCGGCGAGGGCGACGCCGTCATTTCCGCCGGAAGCACCGGCGCCCTTTTGAGCGGCGCTACGCTCACGGTGCGCCGTATCCGCGGCATCCGCCGCGCCTGCTTCGGCCCCGTGATCCCGAACGGCGGCAAAGGTACGCTTCTGATCGACTGCGGCGCGAACGTGGAGTGCACCGCGGAATACCTGCTGCAGTTTGCCTATATGGGCAAGTTCTATACGCACGACCTTCTCGGCTGCGAGAATCCCCGCATCGGTCTTTTGAACATCGGCGCGGAGGAGACAAAGGGTACGGAGCTTCAGAAACAGACTTACGCCCTTCTGAAGGAAGCGCATGAAGCTGGCCGGCTCAACTTTGTCGGCAACGTGGAAGCGCGCGACGTGTTCTCCGGGAATGTGGACGTTTTCGTGTGCGACGGCTTCTCCGGCAACGTATTGCTCAAGTGCATCGAAGGCACGGCTATGATGCTCATGAAGCGGCTCAAGGGCATTTTCTATAAGAACACCGCAAACAAGCTCGCCGCGGCCGTTCTCAAAAAGGACGTGTACGCGCTCAAATCGCTCTTTGATCCGAGCGAGGTCGGCGGTACGGCGCTGCTCGGCATTTCCAAGCCCGTCATCAAGGCGCACGGCTCTTCGGACGCACGGGCGATCCGCAGCGCCGTCCGGCAGGCAATTACATTCATCGATTCTGACGTGATCGGTAGCATCGAGAAGAATGTTGCATATATGCGTATTTCACCGAACGAAGGAGAATAAAGAAAATGGTACTCGAACAAATCATCAAAATGGTCGCCGAGCAGTTCATGATCGACGAAAACGAAATCACGGCGGATACGTCCTTTGTGGACGATCTCGGCGCGGACTCTCTCGACGTTGTCGAGCTCACGATGGCGCTGGAGGAGACGTTCTCTCTGCCCGACACGCCGGAAGATGAGCTGACCAACATTCACACCGTCGGCGATCTTGCCGATTATGTGTCCCGCGCGACGCAGGAATAAGCGCATGACCGCTCTGGAAGAGAGACTGGGCTATTCGTTCCGAAACCGGGCGCTTCTCGAAACAGCGGTGACGCACAGCTCCTATGCCAACGAGAACCGCGCCTCCGGCATCGTGTGCAACGAACGGCTGGAGTTTCTGGGCGATTCCGTCCTCGGCGTTACGGTTGCGGATTTTCTTTACCGGCATTTTCCCGATATGCCCGAAGGGCGCATGACGCGCCTTCGCGCGGAGCTCGTCTGCGAGCAGTCGCTCCACCGCGTGGCGCTGGAGCTGCATCTCGGCGATTATCTCCGTCTCGGCAAGGGCGAGGAGCACAACGGCGGACGGGAGCGCGCGTCGATCCTTTCTGACGCCGTGGAGGCGGTCATTGCCGCCATGTATCTCGACGCCGGTATGGAAACGGCATCACGATTCATCCATCGCTGCCTGCTGGACGATGTCCGCGCCATCGAAACGCCGTCCTTCACCGACTATAAAACCGCCCTGCAGGAGCTGGTGCAGCGCCAAAGCGGACAGGTTCTCTCCTATGAGCTCATCGGTGAAGAGGGACCTGACCACGCAAAGACGTTCCGCATGCAGGTCTGCCTGAACGGCGATCCCGTCGGAATCGGAACCGGCCGCACCAAAAAGGAAGCAGAGCAAACCGCCGCTGCCAGCGCGCTGGAGGCGCTGCGGAAGTGACGCCGCGCCGACGCATCCTTCCCATATTTGTCCCGCATGCAGGCTGCCCGAATGACTGCGTTTTCTGCAACCAGAAACGCATCTCCGGCAGCCTGCTTCCGGCTTCTGCGGAAACGGTGCGTGCCGTCGTTTCGGAGCTTGAGCCGGCCAGCGGATACGAGCTGGCGTTTTATGGCGGCAGCTTTACTGCCATACCCGAAACTGAGCAGGAAGTGCTGCTTGCTGCGGTGATTCCGGCACGGAAATCCGGCGCTGTATCGGCAATTCGCGTATCGACAAGACCGGATGCCGTAACGGAAGAAAAACTGGCGCGTCTGCGCTTTTACGGCGTGGAGACCGTGGAGCTCGGGGCACAGTCTATGTGCGATGAAGTGCTGCTCCGCAGCGGACGAGGCCATACGAGCGAGGATACCGTAAAGGCGGCAAAGCTTGTGAAAGACGCGGGCTTTATGCTCATTTTGCAGATGATGACAGGACTTCCCGGCAGCGACGATGCGCTGGATATCCAAACGGCGCGCGCTATCGCCGCGCTTCGCCCGGACGGCGTGCGCATTTACCCGACCGTCATCATTCAAAACACGCCGCTGGAGGAACTCTGGCGGGCAGGGAAGTACCAGGAGCATACTGTGGAGGACGCCGTGCGCGTCTGCGCACGCATCCTGCCCATATTCGATGATGCCGGAATTCCGGTCATCCGTTTGGGACTGAATCCCTCAGACGAGCTTTCCGGCGGCGCTGCGGTTGCCGGGGCGTATCATCCTGCGCTCGGCGAGCTGGTACGCTCTCGCCTCTGGCGCAATAAGGCGGAGGCAATCCTTTCCGGCGCGCTGCCCGGCGCGGACGTGGTTCTCGGCGTTTCGCAAAACCGCGTTTCTGTGATGACGGGGCAGCACCGAGCCAATCTATCGTATCTTCAGGAGAGATTTGCGCTCCGATCGCTGCGCGTTTGCGCAGCCGATGTAACGGACGGAGAGATCGTCCGGATATAAGTTGCAAAAGAATACAATTTAGTATATAATAAATTGTTTTGATGCAACTTTACTTGTTGAGGAGAAGAAACCGTGTATTTAAAAGCGCTGGAACTCCAGGGCTTCAAGTCGTTTCCCGAAAAGACGCGGCTGAGCTTTGAAAAAGATATAACCGTGATTGTCGGCCCCAACGGCAGCGGCAAATCCAATTTGTCGGACGCGCTGCTGTGGGTCATGGGCGAGCAGAAAACGCGGATGCTGCGCGGCGGGAAAATGGAAGACGTTATTTTCGGCGGCACCGAAAAGCGCGGAGCAATGGGCTTTGCGCAGGTGACGCTCGTATTGGATAACACGACGCGCATTCTGCCGCTGGATACCGACGAGGTCAGCATTGCCCGGCGCTACTACCGCAGCGGCGAGAGTGAGTACTACATCAACCGCGAGCAGGTGCGCCTGCGCGATGTAACGGAATTGCTGATGGACACCGGCCTCGGCTGCGACGGTTACTCGATCATCGGCCAGGGACGCATCAGCGAGATCGTCTCCGCCAAGTCCACCGACCGGCGCGAGATATTTGAAGAGGCCGCGGGCATCGCCCGCTTCCGCCACCGCAAGGACGAGTCCGAACGCAAGCTTGCCCGCACGGAGGACAACCTCCTGCGCATCGGTGACAAGATTTCGGAGCTCGAAATGCAGGTCGAGCCGCTGCGCAAGCAGTCGGAAACGGCACAGAAATACCTCATTCTGCGCGATCAGCTCCGCGAGCAGGAGGTTTCGCTCTGGATGGCGAACCTCGATAAGCTTCATGAGCAGTCCGAGCAGCTGAAAGCGGACTTTGATCGTTCGGTTGTGGAATGCACCGCGGCGCGCTCGGAGCAGGATCGGCTTTACGCTGAGCGTGAGCGTCTGGCTGCGCGGATGCGCGATATGGATGTACGCTCGGAAGAGCTGCGCGAAACGCTCCGCACAACGGAGAACACTGCGGCAGAAACGGAAAGTGCTGCCGCTGTTGTAAAAACGCAGCTTGGCAACAATGAAGAAACTTTACAGCGTCTACAGCGGGAGATCGGCGAGCAGAATGAGCGCGCCGGGAGCCTTTCCCGTCAGATCGGCGAGCACCGTGCCCGCATCGAGAGTATTGCCGCGGAGCGCCTCGCGCTCTCCGACCGGCTGGAAGAGCTGCGGAAAAGCGAATCGGAAAATACCGCGGGCATGGACGAGCGCAGCCGCCGCATTTCCGCCATGCTCACGCGGGAAAACGAGCTCACCGGATCTCTGGCCGAGAGCCGCACCGCGATATCGCTTCTTGCCGAAAACCGTGAGGCGATGGAAAATCGCGCAGTGCAGGCGAAGGAAGAGCTTGCCGCCGCGGAGCAGAAGGACGAGGAAGCCTCGGCGCGTCTGATCGAAGAGAAGAAGCGCCTGAATGAAATAAAAGAAAAAGAGCAGAGCCTTGCCAACGTGATCTCCGGCCATTCCATGCTCATGGCCGGACGCGAGCAGAAAGCGGCAGAAGCCGCCGAGCGGCAGACGAAGCTCACGGTAGAGTTTCGCTCCTGCGATTCGCGCATCCATCTTCTTTCCGAGCTGGAAAAGGAGCTGGAGGGCTTCAGCAAGGCCGCGAAGATCGTCATGCAGGAGTCTGAACGCGGCACGCTGCGCGGCGTCCATGGGCCGGTCGGCAAAATGATCCGGACGGCAGACCGGTATGCGCTCGCCGTGGAAACGGCGCTCGGCGCACACGTCGGCGATATCATCGTTGATACGCAGGATAACGGCAAGGACATATTTGCGCTTTTGAAGCGGCGGGACGGCGGACGCGTAACGCTCCAACCGATGGATGTTATCCGTCCGGCACGGCTCAATGGCGAGCCGAGAGGCGAGGCGGGCTACGTTGGCGTGTGCTCCGATCTCGTGGACTGCGATAAGCGCTACAGCGCCGTGGTCGCAAGTCTCCTTGGGCGAACGGCCGTCGCGGAAACGCTCACTGACGCCATCGCTATTGCGCGGCGGCATAATAACAGCTTCCGCATTGTGACGCTCGACGGCCAGATTCTGAACGCCGGCGGCTCGATGACCGGCGGCAGCGCCGGGAAAAACACCGGCATCCTCTCCCGTGCCAACGAACTAAAACGTCTGCGCGAAAAGCGCGGCGATCTCGAAGCGCAGCTCTCGCAGACGGAATCGCAGCGGCGGGAGGCCGAGCGCGAGCTGCAAAGCGCACGCTATGATCTGGAAACCGCCCGCGAGGAGCATGCCGCGGCACGCCAGGAAACGGCGCGGCAGGAGGGACTTGTCGCACAGGCGCAGCTTCTGCGCACGGCGGCGGCGGACGCGCTCGACGCGCTGGACGAGGAAATTCGCAGCGCCGCAGCGCGCCGAAAGGAAAACGAAAACCGCAGGGCAGCGCTGCAGGAAGCCTGCGCTGCGGCGGAAAAAGAGCTGGCGGCTCTCCGCGCGGATATGGAAACTGAATCTGCCGGCATGGAGAGCTTCGAAGCGCGGCGGCGGGAACTCGAAGAGAGCTTCAGCGCCATCCGGGCGGAGCAGGCGTCGCTTGAAGCGGAGAAAACCACCGTCCTGCTCGCCATTGAGCAGCTCCAACGGCTGCACGCCGAGCTGGAAAACGATTCCGGCGAGCGCCGCAGCGCCATAAGCGCTGTAACGCAGCAAAAGACGGAGCTGGAAGAACAGCTTGCAACGCTCTCTGAGCGCACCCATACGCTTCGCACGCAGGCCCGGCAGGAGCGGGAAGCGCTCTCCCAGCTCACTGCGAACAAAATGGAACTGGAAGGCCGCCGCGATGCCGCGGATAAAGCGGCGCAGGAGAAAAACCGCGCCCTGCTCGATCTGGAACGCAGCAGCGCACAGCTTGAGCAGAAAAAAATGGCGGCCGAAATGGAAGAGCGCCAGATCGTGGAAAAACTCTGGGACAGCTATGAACTCAGCCGCACGGAAGCGGAAAAAGTCCGGCAGCCGGTGGAGAGTCTCGCTAAAACGGGGAAGCAGGTCAGTGAACTGCGCCGCAGCATTTCCGCGCTCGGCACGCCGAATCTCGGCGCAATCGAGGAATACAAGCGCGTGAGCGAGCGGTATACCTTCCTTTCCGAGCAGCGCGACGACGTGCAGAAATCCAAGGATGAGATTTTGAAGATCATCGCGGATATCACCGCGCAGATGGAAGAGATCTTTGTTCGCGAGATTCAGGAGATCGATGAAGCGTTCCGCCAGATTTTTGTGGAACTCTTCGGCGGCGGCAAGGCGTCGCTCTCACTCGAGGATATGAACGATGTGCTCAACTGCGGCATCGATATCCGCATTCAGCCGCCCGGAAAAGCGGTTTCCAACATCAGCCTTCTCTCCGGCGGCGAAAAGGCGTTTGTCGCCATCGCGCTGTACTTTGCCATCATGCGCGTCCGCCCGACGCCTTTCTGCGTGATGGACGAGATCGAATCGGCGCTCGACGAGGAAAACGTTGCCCGGTATGCTGCGTACATGCGCCGCATGTGCGGGAAAACGCAGTTCATCGCGATCACGCACCGGCGCGGCACGATGGAAGAGGCCGACCAGCTCTATGGCGTCACCATGCAGGAAAAAGGCGTCAGCACCGTGCTGGCGATGGATATGCAGGAAGCGCTCCAAACCATTCGCTGAAAGGAGAAAACAGCCATGGGATTCTTTGATAAAATGAAAGCCGCGTTCAACAACGCGATGGCGGATTTCACCGGAGAAAATGAGGAAGCCTACGAAACACTCGAAGAAATGCTCATTTTGTCCGATGCCGGTATGGACACGACCGAGGACATTATGGAAAAGCTGCGCCGCCGTGTCCGGGATGAGGGCTGCCGCGGCGAAGAGCAGCTCCGGAAGATGCTCGCTTCCATTCTGACCGAAACGATGGACGCCGGCGATAACGCGCTGCATCTGGATACGAAGCCGTCCGTTATTCTGGTTGTCGGCGTCAACGGCGTCGGCAAAACGACGACCATCGGCAAGCTTGCCTCCCGTCTGACGGCGGAAGGAAAATCCGTTCTTCTCTGCGCGGGGGATACATTCCGCGCCGCTGCCGCCGAGCAGCTCACCGTATGGGCGAACCGTGCGGGGTGCGACATTGTACGCCACGAAGAGGGGAGTGACCCTGCCGCTGTCGTGTTTGACGCGATCGCCGCGGCCAAGGCGCGCGGCCGCGATGTGATCATTGTGGATACCGCCGGGCGGCTGCATAATAAAGCCAATCTCATGAACGAGCTTTCCAAGATTCGCCGCGTCATCGACCGCGAACTGCCGGACGCAAGCGTGGAATGCCTGATGGTGCTCGATGCGACGACCGGTCAGAACGGCCTCATTCAGGCAAAGGTGTTCGGCGAGTCCGCAGGGCTTACCGGCATCGTTCTCACAAAGCTTGACGGTACCGCCAAGGGCGGCATTGTGTTTGCCATCAAGCGCGAACTCAGCCTGCCGGTGAAGTTTATCGGTGTTGGCGAGGGCGTGAACGATCTCAAGCCCTTTGTGCCGGAGGAATTTGCGGAGGCGCTGCTCGAATGAAGCTCGTTTTGGCATCCGATAATAAGAATAAGCTGCGCGAGTTCCGCGTGCTTTTTGATAGCTTTGATATTGAGCTTATCAGCAAGGCGGAGTCCGGCTTTACGGACGAGGTGGAGGAGACAGGCGAAACGTTTGCGGAAAACGCCCGCATCAAGGCCGAGGCCGTCATGCGTGCCACGGGACTTCCCGCAATCGCGGACGACTCCGGGCTTTGCGTAGATGCGCTCGGCGGCGCGCCGGGCGTGCATTCTGCGCGCTATACCGGAAATCATGCCGACTCGGACAAAGACCGCTATGAGCTTCTGCTGCGAAATCTTGACGGGAGAGACGACCGCACGGCGCGGTTTGTCTGCTCGCTCTGCTGCGCTTTCCCGAACGGCGATATACTCACTGCGGAGGGAACGTGTGAGGGGAGCATTCTCCTGTCGCCCAGCGGTGAGAACGGCTTTGGCTATGATCCGGTTTTCTGCCCGGACGGATTTGACCGATCCATGGCAGAGCTCACAATGGAGGAAAAGAACGCAATTTCCCACCGGGGAAAGGCGCTGGCGCAATTCAAACAGAAATGGGAGAAATACTATGATCACCAGTAAACAGAGAGCGCAGCTGCGCGGCATGGCGGCGGCGCTGAATACCGAACTGCAAATCGGCAAGGGCGGCATCACCGAAAATGTTGTCCGCCAGACGGAGGAAGCCCTCGCCGCCCGCGAGCTTATCAAGGGCCGCGTTCTGGATAACTCTCTGCTGTCGGCGCGCGAGGCGTGCGACGCGCTCTGCGAAGCGTGCGGCGCGGACGGCGTGCAGGTCATCGGCAGCAAATTTGTCCTTTTCAAACAGAACGAAAAGGACCCCAAGATCGTCCTAATAAAAGATCGCAAAGGAAAGAAGTAAAGGCCATGCGTCTTTTGATCTACGGTGGGACGTTCAATCCGCCCCATCTTGGCCATGCCGACGCGCTCTCCTGCGCTGCTGCGGCGCTTAAAGCGGATCGCATGCTCGTTGTTCCGGCGGGCATCCCGCCGCACAAAGCGCTTGCCGAAGGAAGCCCGAGCTCGGAAGAGCGGCTCCGTCTTTGTGAGCTCGCTTTTGAAAAGGCAGACGTTACGCCTATGGAGCTGCTGCGCGAAGGAAAGAGCTATACCGTGGATACACTCCGGGAGATTTCCCGCGATAATCCTGAGGCAGAGCTATATTTTCTTATCGGAACGGACATGCTTCTCTATATGGAGCATTGGCACGATTTCCGGGAGATTTTCTCGCTCTGCACGCTTGCGGCGCTGCCCCGCGCCGAAGGCGACATGCCGGAGATTGAACAGTACGCAGCGTATCTTCGCGAAACGTATGGCGCGCAGATCGAGATCCTTCCGAAAACGCCCCTGCCGATGGATTCTACGGCGTTGCGCGCGGCGCTGCCGCAGCGCAGCGGCGCGGACAGGCTCTGCGACGCGGTATACTCCGAGATTATCCGCCGGCGTCTGTATGGCGCAAAGCCCGATTTAGCATGGCTGCGCGAAAAGACGGACGCTTACCTCAAACCAACGCGTATACCGCATGTGCGCGGCTGTGAGGAAACGGCGGTGCGGCTAGCGGTGCGCTGGGACGAAAATCCGGAGGACGCCGCCGAGGCGGGAATTCTGCACGATATCACCAAGAAACTCTCGACGGACGAGCAGTTGCGTCTTGCAGAAAAATATGGTATTGTGCTGGATGCATATGAGCGCGCTGCGCCGCTGATTCTTCATGCGCGCACTGGTGCGTGGTTTGCCCGCGAGCATTTTGGTGTGCCGGACAACATTTTCTCTGCGATCGAATGGCATACAACTGGCTGTCCCGGCATGACGACGCTCGATAAAATCGTTTATCTTGCGGATTTCATTGAGCCGACGCGCGCTTTTCCCGGTGTAGAGCGCGTTCGGGCACTTGCCTTTGATAATTTGGATGGCGCGATGATCGAAGCGCTCCAAATGAGCATGGACAATGTGCATCGCCGCGGTTTTCAGCCACATCCGCGGTCAGCGGAAACGCTCCGCTGGCTTCAGACACAGAATTGAGAAGAGGTCTATGAGTATTTTTTCCCGTAAGGGCGGCGCGCACGAAAACGCCGCAAGAAGAAAGAAAGACGCCGAAACGGAAAGCTTTGCCCATCGGATGGAAACGCTCTCCGGGGATACGGACAGCCACCGCACAGAGAAACCCGCCAGGAAAAGAAACACCCGTGCCCTTACGATCACGTTGATCGTGATCGCCGGGATCCTCGCGCTGTTGCTGCTGGTGCTTCTGGCGTACAGCATCTGGTCAACGGCACCGGAAACCGATAATTCCGGCCTGAAAACACAGGAAACCGCGAGCCCGGATGCAACCGCCGCGAGCGCATCGCCCGCCGGTGCAACGCCGCAGCCGAGCGCAACGCCGACAGCGTCTCCCTCGCCGACACCCAAGGAAGAATCCGCCGTCCGTAAGGACAATGTTTATACGCTGCTCGTTGTCGGGCGTGACCGCGTCGGTATGAATACAGACTCCATCATGGTTGCCCGCTTTGACTGCGATAACCACACGGCGAACATTGTGAGCATTCCCCGCGACACGCTTGTCAACGTCCCCTGGGCGGTGAAGAAGGTCAACTCCGTGTACGGCAGCGCCGGGATTGATGGGCTTGTCTCGGAGATTGAGGATCTTGTCGGCTTTGGCATCGACAGCTACGCAATCGTGAATACCTACGTGTTCCAGCAGATTATCGACTGCATCGGCGGCGTGTATTTCGATGTTCCGATTTACATGTACTATGATGATCCCGAACAGGATCTTTATATTTCGCTCGCGCCCGGCTATCAGCTGCTGAACGGCAACCAATGCGAGCAGGTTGTGCGCTTCCGTCAGAATAACGACGGCACCGGTTATCCGAACGGTGATCTTGGCCGCATCGAAACGCAGCACGCTTTTTTTGAGGCGCTGGCCAAACAGGTGCTGCAGCTTGGCAACATCTCCAATCTGCCGCAGATCATCAGTCTTGTTATAGACAACACCGATACGAATCTTACGAGCGGCAACATCGCCTTCTACGCGCAGGAGTTCTTGAAAATGCGCTCAGAGGATATCAACTTCTACACGCTTCCGTATGAATCGGTGTATATCCGCGGCGGATCGTATGTCAGCATTCAGCTGGAACCGTGGCTGGACATGATCAACACGTATCTCAACCCATTCACTGTGGATGTGACGGCTGCCAATCTGGATGTGCTCGGCTTTGACGGAACAAACTTCACCTCCACAACCGGCAACATCCCGGATATTTACAGCTTTTATGATTACTTCGCCGGCTGATGCCCGGCGCATA
Organism: uncultured Oscillospiraceae bacterium; assembly: GCA_934511165.1. GTDB lineage: Bacteria > Bacillota > Clostridia > Oscillospirales > Oscillospiraceae > Apopatocola. The sequence continues at coordinate 36,692 of CAKSWA010000005.1, forward strand.
CAAAAGAGAAAGGATGCGGCATATGCTCACTTCCAAAGAAATCGCTCATCTTGCGGTAAAAGCGCTGGACGACAAGCTCGCCCGCGACATTCAGATTTTAAAGACCGATAAAGTAACGGTGCTGGCCGATTACTTTATTCTCTGCACCGCCGGCAACTCTACGCATGGTAAAACTCTGGCCGACGAGGTGGACAAAGTCCTCTCTCAGGCGGGCGAGCCGCCGCTGCGCCGCGAGGGCTACCGTTCCGGCGGATGGACGCTGCTGGACTTCGGCTGCGTCGTCGTGCACATTTTCTCTGAGGAAATGCGCTCGTTCTATTCGCTCGACCGCCTCTGGTCGGACGCGGAAAAAATCGACTATAAGGACTTCCTTTAAATAAAAAAGAGGGCAGGGGAGATACCGTCATGGAGTACAATTACGCAGAAATCGAAAAGAAATGGCAAAAATATTGGGTAGAGCATAAGTGCGGCAAGGCCGTCACCGGCTCGGACAAGCCGAAGTTTTACGGCCTGATCGAGTTTCCGTATCCGTCCGGACAGGGACTGCACGTTGGCCATACGCGCCCGTTCACGGCGATGGATGTCATCTGCCGCCGCAAGCGCATGCAGGGCTACAATGTTCTTTTCCCCATCGGCTACGACGCTTTCGGTCTGCCGACGGAAAACTATGCCATCAAGAATCATGTACATCCGTCCATCGTAACAAAGCAGAATATTGCCAACTTTGAAAAGCAGCTGCACATGCTCGGCTACTCGTTTGACTGGGATCGCGTTGTGGATACGACCGACCCCGAATACTACAAGTGGACGCAGTGGATTTTCCTGCAGATGTACAAGAAGGGACTCGCGTATAAAGCCTCCATGCCGGTCAACTGGTGCACAAGCTGCAAATGCGTGCTTGCGAACGAAGAGGTTGTGGACGGCGTGTGCGAGCGCTGCGGCAGCCCGGTCGTCCGCCGCGAGAAGAGCCAGTGGATGCTTGCCATCACGAAGTACGCCGACCGCCTGATTGACGATCTGGACGATGTGGACTTCATCCAGCGCGTAAAGATTCAGCAGCGCAACTGGATCGGCCGCAGCGAGGGCGCAGAGCTCACCTTCGGCACGACGCTTGGCGATTCTCTCACGGTGTACACCACCCGCTGCGACACGCTCTTCGGCGTTACGTATATGGTTCTCTCCCCGGAGCACCCGATCCTCGACACCTGGAAGGATAAGCTCTCCAACTGGGACGCCGTGGCGGCCTACCGCGAGGAGGCTGCGCATAAGTCCGATTTTGAGCGCAGCGAGCTCAACAAGGATAAGACCGGCGTGCGGCTGGAAGGCGTTCACGCAATCAACCCGGCGACGAAGGAAGAAATCCCCATTTTTGTCTCGGACTATGTGCTCATGAGCTACGGCACCGGCGCTGTCATGGGCGTTCCCGGCCACGACCAGCGAGACTGGGAGTTCGCCACAAAGTTCGGCCTGCCGATTATCGAGGTCGTGCAGGGCGGCGATATCACCAAGGAAGCTTTCACGCTTAAGGATGATACCGGCATCATGGTGAATTCCGGCTTCCTCAACGGCATGACCGTGAAGGACGCCATCCCCGCCATGAAGAAGTGGGTCACGGACGAGGGCATCGGCCATCCCAAGACAAACTTCAAGCTGCGCGACTGGGTCTTCTCCCGCCAGCGTTACTGGGGCGAGCCCATCCCGATGGTAAAATGCCCGACGTGCGGCTGGGTGCCGCTGCCGGAGGATCAGCTTCCGCTTCTCCTCCCGCAGGTGGAGAGCTATGAGCCGACGGATGACGGCGAATCGCCCATTTCCAAGATCACCGACTGGGTCAACACGACCTGCCCGAAGTGCGGCGGTGCAGCACAGCGCGAGACCGACACGATGCCCCAGTGGGCGGGTTCCTCGTGGTATTTCCTGCGCTATATGGATCCCCATAACAAAGAGGCGTTTGCAAGCCCCGAAGCGCTCAAATACTGGTCTCCCGTGGACTGGTACAACGGCGGCATGGAGCACACGACGCTCCACCTGCTCTACTCCCGTTTCTGGCACAAGTTCCTCTATGATGAGGGTCTTGTCCCGACGAAAGAGCCGTATGCCAAGCGCACGAGCCATGGCATGATCCTCGGCGAGGGCGGCGAGAAGATGTCCAAGTCCCGCGGCAACGTGGTAAACCCGAACGATATCGTCGAGCAGTACGGTGCGGATACGCTGCGCGTGTACATCATGTTCATCGGCGACTTCACGAAGGCTGCCGCGTGGTCGAGCAACGCCGTGGCGGGCTGCCGCCGCTTCCTGGATCGTGTGTGGAATCTTGCGAGCGAGCCTCTCACCGGCGACGAGATCTCCCGCGACAACGAGAAGGAAATCCACCGCGCCATCCAGAAGGTGAGCTCCGATATTGACGAGATGAAGTTCAATACCGCCATTGCGCAGCTCATGTCGCTCGTCAATCAGTTCTATTCGAAGAAGCCGAGCCGCGGCGATATCCGCGTGCTTCTCCAGCTTCTCTCTCCGTTCGCGCCGCATATCTGCGAAGAGCTCTGGCAGATTCAGGGCTTTGAAGGACTCGCGAGCGAGGCCGAGTGGCCGGAGCATGACGAAGCGAAGATGGTCGATACCGAAAAGACGATCGCCGTGCAGGTCAACGGCAAGCTCCGCAGCACCGTTGTTGTTCCGGCGGACAGCACCGTGGAGGTCGTCTCCGCGGCTGCGCTCGCGGATAAGAAGATTGCGGGCTACGTGGAAGGCATGGAGATTGTTAAAACGATCAACGTTCCCAATAAGCTCATCAACTTTATCCTCAAACCGAAGAAATAATTTTTATAAGGCTTGCGCCCGGAGATTCTCCCGGGCGCAAGCCTTTTTTGTAATAAATTCGGAAAAGGAAGGCATACTAACGGCGGATTTCTTGTTTAGGAGGATTTCGCATGAAAAAGGGAATCGTATATATTCTCGTGCTTGCAGCGCTGCTCTCGCTCTGCGCGTGCGGCGCGGCGAATAAGCCGGCGGCCACGAACGCGCCGAGGCCGTCGGGCAGCCCGATGACCGCGACGCCGGACATGAACGACGGGATCGTAAACGACGATGACGGCATCATCACCGACGACGATACCGGCGTTGTGCCTACGCAGACGCCGATGACAAGCGCTTCGGCCAAGCCGTCCGCCTCTGCGCAGGTGACGGATGGCGCAGCAAAAAAGTGAAAAACACCCCGCCGGGTCCGAAATGGACCGGCGGGGCGTTTTGTAAAGCGAGAAAGCCTGTAAGCCGGGTTCTGTCTGCGCAGCCATCTATCTAGACGCACCGTTGCCGATGCGTTCCAGCCGCCTCCTCGGGACGACCGGGCCGGTCGTATGTCCCTCCACGGCGTTGCTCCGGATAGAGTTTACAGCACCGTTCCGTCTCCGGACGGTGGGTGAGCTCTTACCTCGCCTTTCCACCCTTACCTGCCCGAAGGCAGGCGGTATATCTCTGTTGCACTTGTCCTGGGGTCACCCCCGGCGGGCGTTACCCGTTATCCTTGCCCTGTGGAGCCCGGACTTTCCTCACGCACAGGCTTTCGCCTTGTGCCCGCGGCTGCTTGGCTTTCTCGCACAGATATTTTACCCGCTTCCGGGACGGTTGTCAACGCTGATAGGAGTTGAATTTTTGCCGGAAAACGAATATAATACATAAGTTAAAGAAAAACTTTCAGGAGGCAATTATGACGCTGGATTCTTATATACGATCCCTGCAGGGAAAGAGCATTACCGTCGTCGGTCTCGGCGTGAGCAACCGCCCGCTGCTGCGGCTGCTGCTTGACGCGGGCTATACCGTCACGGTGCGAGATAAACGTACGCGCGAGGCGTTTGGCGAGGACGAGGCCGCGGCGCTGGAGGCGGCCGGATGCCGCCTTGTGCTGGGGAAAGATTACCTTGCCGGTATTACCGAAGATGTGATTTTCCGTACACCCGGTCTGCACCCGTTTACACCGGAGCTTGCGGCGGCCAAGGAGCGCGGTGCTCTCCTTACATCGGAAATGGAGGCGTTCTTTGCCGTCTGCCTTTGCCGCATCATTGCTGTGACCGGTTCGGACGGAAAAACAACGACCACAACCATTATTTCGGAACTCCTAAAGGCGCAGGGATACCGCGTATTCCTCGGCGGCAATATCGGCACACCGCTGCTCGACAAAGCGCCGGAGATGACGAGCGATGATTGGGCGGTACTCGAACTCAGCTCCTTCCAGCTTCACAGCATGAACTGTAAGCCGGACATTGCGGTCGTCACCAATGTTTCGCCGAACCATCTCGATGTCCATCCGAGTTACGAGGACTACCAGACCGCCAAAAAGCAGATTTTCCTTTCGCAGGGCAGTGCCGGTATCACGGTTCTCAATGCCGATAATGCCATCACCCGCGCATTTGCGGAGGATTGTCCGGGGAAGGTGCTCTTCTTCAGCCGCCAGAGCACGCCGGAAAACGGCGTATTCCTTCGTGACGGCGTGATTTACCGCAGCCACGGCGGGAAAGAGACGAGACTTATGGATGCCGAAAGCATATTGCTTCCTGGTTTACATAATGTAGAAAATTATATGGCGGCTTTCGCCGCTACCGACGGTATCGTATCGGATGAGACATGCCGCGCCGTGGCGGAGAGCTTCCGCGGCGTTGCGCATCGGTTGGAGATGATCCGGACGCTCCGGGGCGTTACCTACTGCAACGACTCGATCGCGTCGAGTCCCACGCGCACGATTGCGGGGCTGCACGCGCTGCGGGAGAAGCCGATCCTCATTGCGGGCGGCTATGATAAGCATATCCCGTTTGTTACCCTTGGCGATGAAATCTGCCGCCATGTCAAGGCACTGTTCCTTACCGGCTTCACGGCGGAGAAAATTTATGATGCCGTGACAAAGTCGCCGCTGTACGATCCGGAGAAGCTTCCGATTCGCAGGATCGACGACTTCCGTGAGGCGGTACTTGCTGCTGCCGCAAGCGCAGAAGAGGGCGATCTCGTGCTGCTTTCTCCGGCATGCGCGTCATTCGATCATTTTAAAAATTTTGTGGAACGCGGCGAGCTGTTCCGCACCATTGTAAACGAATTGAAATAAAGGATATACGATCATGAATTACGAAGAGCTTTATTCGCTGGCCGGGCAGGTGGAAGAACGGCTTCAGCCCGTATTCCGCGGCTTTGAGCGCACGGCGGAGAGGAATACGAAGCGCGTGCTGGATGCGTTCCGCGCGCACCGCGTCTCCGAGCCGTGCTTTGCCGGGACGACCGGCTATGGCTATGACGATCTCGGACGTGAGACGTTGGAGAAGGTGTATGCTGATGTTTTTGGCGCGGAAGCGGCGCTCGTGCGCACCACGTTTGTAAACGGCACACACGCCATTGCCTGCGCGCTGTACGGCGCGCTGCAGCCGGGCAACACGATTCTCGCTGTCACGGGCGCACCGTACGATACGCTCCATACCGCCATCACCGGCTTCGGCCGCGGTTCGCTCGCTTCGCTCGGCATCCGGTATGAACAGCTGGAGCTCGCTTCGGACGGCGGCCCGGACTACGCCGGGATCACGCGGCGCGTATCGGAGCTGCGCCCCGCGGCAGCATTTGTGCAGCGAAGCCGCGGGTACGCTCCCCGGCGCGCGCTGGCTGTTTCGGAGATCGGAGAGATCGTCCACGCGGTAAAGGAAGGCTGCGCGGATACGGCGGTCATTGTGGATAACTGCTACGGTGAGTTCACCGAAGAGTGTGAGCCGACGGCGCTCGGCGCCGATCTCATCGCCGGATCTCTGATCAAAAACCCCGGCGGCGGTCTCGCTCCCATGGGCGGGTATGTTGCCGGACGTGCCGGTCTCGTGGAGCAGGCGGCGGAACGCCTGACGCTTCCGGGCATCGGCAGCGAGTGCGGCGCTTCGCTCGGCGTGAACCGGACGTTGTTCCAGGGTTTTTTCTTTGCGCCGCATACCGTGTCGCAGGCGCTCAAAACCATGGCGTTTGCCGCCGGAATGCTGGAAGAGCTTGGCTTTGAGAGCTTCCCGGCATCCGATGAAAAGCGCTCGGACATCATTCAGACCATCCGCTTGAAAACGGCGGACAACCTGGTAAAATTCTGTCAGGGTATTCAGAAAGGCTCTCCGGTCGACAGCTTTGCGCTGCCTGTCCCTGCGCCGATGCCGGGGTATGAAAGCCCGGTCGTTATGGCGGCGGGAACGTTTATTCAGGGCGCGTCGCTGGAGCTTTCGTGCGACGGCCCCGTGCGCGAGCCGTATCTCGGCTTTTTGCAGGGGGGACTTACGTATGAGTCCGGCAAGCTCGGCGTGCTGAGCGCGCTGACTGAAATGCTCGCCTGACGCATATACTTTTCGGCATAGGGGGTGAACCCGTATGCCGTTTCCGCGAAAAATCACGCCGAGGCAGACATCGATTCTTCTGCTTCTTGCGCTCATCGGTGCTCTGATCGCATTTTTGATTCCCGCCGTGCGGTATTTTCGGACGCTTACCGGCGCAATGGCCGTATCCAATGCGTCCGATCTCATCACGCAGACCGTGAGCAACATTGTAGAGAATGAAATGCGCCTTCTTGGCCCGGACGGTGGGAAGTTCGTATCTTTTGAAAAGGATGGCGAAGGACAGATCAGCGCCATCGTAACGGACACGGCGCGGGTAAATATTCTCTCCGCCGAGCTTCTCAACGCGATCGTGGAGGCGTCCGACCGCGGGGATCTGGATTTGTCCATTCCGTTTGGGAATCTACTGGGCGTTAGCTTTTTCCTCGGACGAGGCCCTACGGTACCGGTCAAAATCACGATGCTGACATCCTCGCGGGTGGATTTTCGCAATGTACTGACCGATGCCGGCATCAACCAAACAAAGCACCAGCTTCTTTTGGAGGTATGCGTCGACGCGGATGTCCTGCTGCCGTGGGAGATCCGCTCCACACAGATCGTCACGGAAGTGCTGGTCGCCGAAACGATCATCGTCGGACGTGTTCCGCAGACTTATTTTTATACGGGAGAGACATGATGGACTATTTACAGGAGATTGCCGAGCTGCGCGAGGAGCTTCGCCGCCACAGCATTGCCTATTACGACAAGGATGCCCCTACCATTTCCGACTTTGAATATGACGCAATGATGCGCCGGTTGGAAGACCTGGAAGCGGAGCACCCGGAGACTATTACGCCGGATTCGCCGACGCAGCATGTCGGCGGCCACCGCTCCGAAAAGTTCTCGCCCGTGCATCATGAGGTACCGCTCGAATCGCTCAGCGACGTTTTTTCGTATGAAGAGCTGACGGACTTCATCCGCAAGACCAACGAAGCGCTCGGCGGTGAGCCGGTCTATACGGTAGAGCCGAAGATCGACGGGCTTTCCATGGCGCTGGAGTACCGGAACGGCGTATTCTACCAGGGCGCGACGCGCGGCGACGGCGTCACCGGTGAGGACGTAACGGAAAACCTCCGCGTCCTGCGGAATATCCCGCTCAAGCTTGAAAACGCGCCGGAGCGGCTGATCGTCCGCGGCGAGGTGTATATGGCGCGCGAGGTGTTTCTCGAACACAACCGCCGCCGGGAGATCGAAGGGGAAACGCTCCTTGCCAATCCGCGAAACGCCGCCGCAGGGTCGATGCGTCAGCTTGATCCAAAGGTGACGAAGGAGCGCCAGCTCGATATCATCGTTTTCAATGTCCAGCTCACCTCCGGAGAACAGCCGAAAACCCACGCGGAGTCGCTCGATATGCTGGAAAAGCTCGGCTTTTACACCGTGCCGCATAAGGTGTTCCGCACCGTGGAGGAGTGCTGCGAGGAAGTCCGCCGCATTGGTGATACGCGTGAGACCTATCCCTTCGATATCGATGGTGCGGTCATCAAGATCAACGATTTGGCACAGCGCGAAATTCTCGGCAGTACCGCAAAAGCGCCGCGCTGGGCGGTGGCATATAAATACCCGCCGGAGGAAAAGCCGTCCGTGGTGCGCGACGTTGTCGTACAGGTCGGCCGCACCGGCGTGCTGACGCCGAAGGCAATTGTGGAACCGGTGCGTCTTGCCGGCACGACGGTTACGGCGGCAACGCTCCACAATCAGGACTTTATTGATAAGCTCGATGTGCGCATCGGCGATACGGTCATCGTGCGCAAGGCGGGAGAGATCATCCCGGAAGTCCTCCGCGTCGATCTCACGAAGCGGCCAGAGGGAACGGTGCCGTTCCATCTGCCGGATACCTGCCCGGAGTGCGGCTCGCCGGTCGAGCGCGACCCCGACGGCGCGGCGGTGCGCTGCACGGGTGTGGAATGTCCGGCGCAGCGGCTGCGCAATCTCGTCCATTTTGCCTCCCGCGAGGCGATGGACATTGAAGGTCTCGGCTTCTCGCTTGCCGAGGCGCTCGTGAACAGCGGCATGGTAAAGACCCCGGCAGACCTCTACCGGCTTGATGCACAGACTGTTGCAACGCTCGACCGCATGGGAAAGAAATCTGCGGAAAACCTCATGGACGAGATCGAAAAGAGCAAACAGCAGGATCTCTCACGCCTGCTATGCGCGTTCGGGATCCGGCAGGTGGGACAGAAAGCGGCAAAAGTACTCGCCCGCACCTTCGGGTCTATGGAAGCCATCGAAAATGCTACACCGCTCGAACTGACAGCCGTGGATGACATTGGCCCCATTACCGCCGAGAGCGTTGTCTCCTGGGCACAGAATCCGCAGACGCAGCATCAGCTCCGTCTGCTTCGGGAGGCGGGCGTCAATATGCTCAGCCGCGAGGAGCGGCGCGATAACCGATTCCTCGGCAAAACGTTCGTCCTCACCGGAGCACTCACCAAATATACGCGTGACGAAGCGAGTGCCATCATTGAGTCCTTCGGCGGCAAGGCATCCTCCTCGGTCTCCAAAAAGACGGCGTATGTTCTCGCGGGAGAGGCCGCCGGGAGCAAGCTCGACAAAGCACGCACGCTCGGCATCCCTGTTATCACGGAGGATGAATTTGAAGAGATGATCCAGTAAAACACAATCGTTTCCCGTCAGAGATATAGGAGCACAAGAAAGGAAATGCTGAGCGGCTTTTATGGCCAGAGCAACGAAGATGGCCGTCTGAAGAGCCGGCATGACCCGCTGGAAGCGCTTGAAAAACGTCCAGATTTCTTCGTTTCGGAGGAAGACTTCGGCCTCGCTTGTGGCGTGACATCTTGCGTTTGCTGAAAAGTGCGAGCTTTTGTGTGGCTCAAATCATTTGCTGTATATCTGCCCAAAGACGGTATGATATCGATGAAAAACCTCCGCATGAGTTTCCTTCATGTCTTTTTCCCGAAGCGGATTGATTTCTCAACTCCAGTACGAGGGGTTTACACGTGAAGAAGCGGAGTACGGAGCAACGGCTGTAGGATATTGATTTATTACTTCTAATTTTGATTAAAGAGCGAGAACGCGGTTCTCGCTCTTTAATATTTAGAGAGTTCGTACAGAAAGTTAAGTCTGACAGATGAATATATTTGTTTTGCCAAAAATGAAAAGAATGCCTTGATTTTCTTGCGCATGTCCGGTAATCTAAAATGTGATATTCAACCTTGGAGGCCTCCCGTTGGAGAACAATATTCTGAAAAAAATATCGCAGGAGATCGTGGATCGGCGCGGGTTTATCATGATCGCGTTTCTGGTTGCCTGCATATACTGTGCGCTTTCCATCAGCCGCGTGCGGGTGAATAACGATATAACCTCATTTCTTCCGCCGGATACCGATACGCGCCGCGGTCTTACGATCATGGAGAACGAGTTCACAACGTATGCGAGCGCCAACGTTATGCTCGCCAACACAACGTACGAACGCGCAAGTGCTGCCGCAGAAAAAATTGAAGAGCTCGAGCATGTGACCGGCGTGACGTTTGACGATTCTCCGGCGCATTTTGTGGATTCGGCGGCACTGCTCACGATCTCCTTTGACGGTTCGAGCGACGATGAAAACGTTATTGCGGCCATGAACGAGATTCGCTCGCTAACATCAGGCTTTGATACATATACCTCCTCGGAGATCGGCGCTGACCTTCTTGGCGAGATTGCACAGCAGATGGTTGGCGTCGTGGCGCTGGCCGCTGTTGTCATCATGGCGGTGCTGCTGTTTACGTCGCGCAGCTATTTTGAGGTCGTTATTTTCCTTATTGTATTTTCGGTAGCCGCGCTGCTTAATATGGGCACAAACTTCTGGTTGGGCGAGATATCCTCCATCACAAACTCCATTGCCGTCATTTTGCAGCTCGCTCTCGCCATCGATTATGCGATCATTTTTTCCCACCGCTATCAGGACGAAATCGACCGCTTCCCGACGGAGCGCGAGGCGCTTATCGAAGCGCTTGCGAAGTCCATTGTGGAGATTTCTTCTTCGAGCCTTACGACAATTTCCGGCCTTGTTGCGCTGATGCTCATGCAGTTCCGGCTTGGTTATGACCTCGGCCTTGTGCTCTCCAAGGGCATACTTTGCAGTCTTATTACGGTATTTCTTCTGATGCCGGGGCTGATCGCAACGTTTTTCCGTCCGCTGCGCAAAACTGCGCACAAGTCTCATGTGCCGGATATCACCGGCTGGGGACGGTTCCTTATGAAAACACGCATCGGTTTTGTTGCGCTGTTTGTCATCATCGTTCCGATTGCGATCTGGTGTTCCAGCCGAACTGAGTATGCATTTAATGATGCCGGCATCGACGAACTCAAATATTCGGAGAGCCGCGCGGCTGCGCGGAAAATTACCAGTACATTCGCGAACGATACGACGATCGCCGTGCTCGTGCCGAGCGGCAACTACGAAGCCGAAAAGCAGTTCCTGCGCGAGGCCGCGGAGCTTGACAATGTGAAAGCCGTCACCGGACTTGCCAACATTGAGATCGAGGACGGCAAAGTGCTGACGGATTCCTATACGCCGCGGATGCTCTCCATGCTTCTGAACATTGATTTTGAAGAGGCGGAGATGCTCTATGCCGCCTACGGTGTGGAAAACGGGCAGTATCAGCCGATTTTCGGCAATGCCGAGACCTATTCCGTGCCGCTCATCGACATATTTCTTTTCCTCTTTGAAAAGATCGATCAGGGCATCGTGACGCTGGACGCCAGTTCGCAGGAAACGCTTGACAGTCTACGCGGGGAGCTGGAACGCGGCGAAGCGCAGCTTCGCGGCGAAAACTGGGATCGCATGGTCATTACGGCGGACGTTCCGATTGAGGGAGACGAGAGCGTTGCGCTTGTAAATGCGCTGCGCTCGTTAGCCGACGGACACTACGGCGAAGGCGAATGCCTCGTCATCGGCGATGTGACAAGTGCCAAGGAACTGGCGGACACCTTCAACGGCGACTCGCTGCTCATCAACCTGCTCACCATCGCGTTTGTATTCCTCATTCTGATTTTCACGTTCAAATCTGTAGCGGGTGCTGCAATTCTTGTGTTCGTTATTCAGGGCAGCATCTGGATCAACTTCACGTTCCCGTATCTGACGCACACACGCGCTTCGTTTGTCACAAACATGATCGTATCCGCCATCCAGATGGGCGCGACAATTGACTATGCCATCGTGATTATGAGCCGTTATCTCGATTTAAAAAAGCTGCATCCGCCGCGGGAGGCAATGGCGATGGCAGTCAACGAGAGCTTCCCGACCGTTATGACTTCCGGTACCATTATGACCGTTGCGGGAATTCTGATCGCCTATCGCGTGACGGATGTGTACATTGGCCACATTGGCCTTGCCGTTGGGCGCGGCGCGCTCATCTCGGTCATTCTCGTGCTTACGGTTCTGCCGCAGCTCATTGTGCTGCTTGATAAGCTCATCGAAGTGACAATGTTTCGGAAAAAGACGGGAGGTGCCGCGAAATGAAACGATGGATCGCTGGGCTGCTGAGCGCGCTGCTTTTGCTTTCCGTCTCCGGCGCGGCGCTGGCCGCGGAGCCGGACGCATCTGATACGATCAAAATCTCCTCCGCGGAAGACCTTATGGAACTCGCTGTGCTTTGTACATCGGACGCCTGGTCAGAGGGAAAAACGATCGTGCTCACGCGCGATATCAGTCTCACAGGCCGCGAATTCACGCCGATTCCGCTTATGGCTGGAACATTTGACGGCCGCGGCCACAGCATTCTCGGCATTTCCCTCGATGGCGATGCCTCGACGCAGGGCCTTTTCCGCATGGTACTCAAGACTGGTGTTGTGAAAAATCTTACAGTATCCGGCGCCCTCCACGCCACCGGGAACGGCGAGAACATCGGCGGCATCGCCGGCGTGAACTACGGGACGATTGAAAACTGCCGCTTTGACGGGGATATCCGCGCGCAGGCGGCTGCGGGCGGCATTGTCGGGCTGAACGCCGAAGGCGCTCTCATAAGTGAGTGCGAAACCTCTGGCTCCGTTGCGGCCTACCACCGTGCGGGCGGCATTGCGGGGGAGAACCGCGGCGTTTTGAACGAATGCGATAATCGCATGAGTGTCAATACCGAGTATATCGCGGTGGAATCCTCCGACCAGAAAAAATCCTTTGACATTTCCTCGCTTACCTTGCAGGAAGAAACGATTGTCGATATCACCGACCTTGGCGGTATTGCGGGACTCAATACTTCCGTAATCAAATACTGCGACAACTACGGCGATGTTGGCTATCCGCATACGGGCTATAACGTCGGCGGCATCGCCGGACGACAAAGCGGCCGTATTCTCGGCTGCACGAACGCCGGAGAAATTACTGCGCGCAAGGATGTCGGCGGCATCGCCGGGCAAGTGGAGCCCTATACGGTGTGGAACGTTACCGGTACAGGGCTTGCGGATGTGCAGTCGCAGCTCTACCGTCTGGAAAGCCTGCTGCGCACAACCCTCGGCGATTTTGGCGATTCGCAGAGCGACGCACGGGCGCTGATGCAGGAAATACTTCAGCTCCTCGGAAATTGCAGCGATATCATTGGCGGTATGTACCCGGATGTTCCGTGGCCAACGCCCGGTGATGGCGGCAGCGGCGACGGGAGCGACACCGGCACGGGAGACAGCGGCAGCAGTACGCCCGGCGGGTGGCTGAATCCTGATGACGGATCGATGGACGATCTTTCAAACAATCTCCAGCAGATCGTAACGCTCTTTAGTCAGATGACGGACGTTATTGCGAGCGACACGGTGATTGCGGACATGCAGAACGTGATTTCCCAGCTCATGAACGTTTCGGCCTCCCTTGTGAACATGATGTACAGCCTGGGCAATGCCTCCGTTCAGGTAGAAGATGTTTCCGATGCTGACGAGGACGACGAGGCGCTCTGCCTGATTGCCCAGAGCACGAATACGGCATCGGTCAGCGCCGATACAAACGCCGGCGGTATCGCCGGGAACGTCTCTCTGGATATCTCTTTTGATCGGGAGGATCGGCTCAATATTTCTTCCTCATTGATCGGCAGCGGAAAGTATGAGATTTTTGCGCGCATCTCCGGCTGCGAAAACCGCACGGCCGTCAGTGCTTCCAAATCCTGCGCCGGCGGCATTGCCGGACGGATGGAATATGGTCTTGTGGTTTCGTGCGACGCGGTGGGTGAAGTCAGCACAGCGGAAGACTATGCCGGGGGAATTGTCGGTCATAGCTCCGCGTCCATCCGCGGCAGCCGTGCACGTGTCAACCTTTCCGGCAAGCGGTACTTAGGCGGCATTGCCGGTTATGGCAAAGACATTTCCTCGTGCCTTGCCATGCCGCACTTTGAGGACAAAGCGGAGCTCTGCGGCTCTGTGGCGGGCTATGCTGACGGTGATATCAAGGAAAACCTCTATTCGGATTCCACGATCGGCGGCGTCGACGGCTTCAGCTTCACCGGCCAGTCGGATTACATGGACTATGAGACGTTCGCAGCTCTCCCGGATATGCCGGATTACTTCCGCAGCATCGGTGTGACGTTTGTAAAAGACGGCGAGACGTTAGACACGGTCGATGTCCCGTTCGGCGGGAAAATTGCATCTGTGCCCTCCGTTCCGGATGAGAACGGGATGTACTGGCAATGGAACGATTTTGACCCGGACGAGGCTGTATACTACAGCCGGACGGTTGAGGGCGAGTATATCCGCCCGGTAACAACGATATCGACCGGGGAGGAAGAGCCGCTCTTCCTCGCCGAAGGCGTTTTTCGCGACGGACAGACGCTTCTCGCGGCGCCCTTTGCGCCGGACGCCGACGCACTTGGAATTAACACGGAATCAATTATTGCGGCGTATACAATTCGTGTTTCGAATTATTCCGAGCCTGTCACGGTGCGTATGCTCACACCGTCCGCAGGAAGCCTGTATACGCTCACAGACGGCGCGCTCACGCCGCTTTCCTGTACGCGCGACGGAAGTTATATTGTCTTCCAGCTGGAAAACGGTGCATCGATCGTCTATCTGGCAGAGGATTCCTCGCATAGTGCATGGCTTATCGGCGGTATCGCTGGCGGCACTGCTGTGGCAGCTATACTTATTTTCGTAATTGTCCGAAAAAAGAAGAAAAAATCCTTGACAACTTCTTGACGAATTCTTTGTTTCCCTGTATGCTTTATACATGTTCTCTCCGGCGGTGCGTCCGCACAATCCGCCGGAGAGAGTTATTTTGTAAAGCAGAAAGGTGAAAAGAGAGTGGAATTACTTCATTGGGCGGAAATCGTGCTGAACTATCTTGTACAGATCGGGATTATCTTGTTGGAAGGGGCCGGAGCCGTTATCCTGCTCTTTTCCGGCGTGAAGAGTGTTGTCCGGCTTTGTAAAAAGCAGCCGCACGCGCGTTTTTCCATGGCGCAGGGTATCGCGCTCGCGCTGTGCTTCAAGCTTGGCGGTGAGGTGCTGCGCACGGTGATCGTGCGTGAGTGGAGCGAGCTTCTTGTGCTCGGCGCGATTATTTTCCTTCACGCGGCAATGAGCATCCTCATCCATTGGGAGATCAAAATGGAGGAAAAACGTCTGTCGGCCATGAGCGATCTGGGCGACTGATACATACAATTGAGAGAGCCCTGTGGTTATAAAAACCGCAGGGCTTTTTTGCGCATTTTTTTACAATATTAAAGATAATCAACAATGTTTGCTTGCATTTTCAAATAGCGTAGTATATACTTTAAATTGTGGCTATACCACAAAATGTTGAGAGAGGGGTAACATATGGCGAACGCAAAATATGACATTGTAGTCGTCGGTGCGGGCAATGCCGGCTTATCTGCGGCGCTCCAGTCTGCGCTGGCGGGAAAAAAGACGCTGCTCATCGAGCAGCACAACCTTCCCGGCGGCTGCGCGACCTCCTTCCGGCGCGGCCGGTTTGAGATTGAACCGTCACTGCACGAGATCTGCGATCTTGGTCCCGTGGAGAACCCCGGCGATGTGCGGACGATTATGGACCAGTACGGCGTGGAGGTAGAATGGCGCCGGGTGGATGATTGCTTCCGCATTATCAGCAAGTATTCCGATGGCTCGCCCATGGATGTGACGATGCCCTCCGGGATCGAACCGTTCATTGACAAGATGGAGGAGTACGTTCCCGGCAGCCGCCCGCAGATGACGAAGCTGTTCGACCTGTTCCAGGAAGTGCTTGACGGCATCGCGTACATCACGGCGTCCTCCGGTCACGCGGATTCCAACGTCCTGAAAGAAAAGTATCCCAATATGCTCCGTACAGGCGCATATCCCACGAAAAAGGTGTTTGACGCGCTGAAGCTGCCGCTGCGCGCGCAGGATATTCTCGCGACGTACTGGTCGTACCTCGGCGTGGATATGGAGCATCTGGCATTCATCCACTATGCCGCCATGGTACATAAGTATGTTTCGCGCAGCGCATACATCCCCACGTATACGAGCCACGAAATCAGCAACGCAATGGTCGAGCGCTTCCGCGAGCTGGGCGGTGATGTGTGGTACAACTGCCGGGCGGAAAAGTTCCTCTTTGACGGCGACCGCTGCTGCGGCGTACAGACGAATCTCGGCACCATCGACTGCGACTACGCTCTGGCCAACATCAATGCCGATATTCTCTATGGCAAGATGATCCCGAAGGAGCTGATTCCCGAGCGGCAGAAGAAGCTTTCGACGGCGCGCGGCCAGAAATATGGCGCGCGAATGATGACGGCCTATTTCTGCCTGGACAAAACGGCTGAAGAGCTCGGCATTAAGGACTATTCCATCTTCCTGCCCGGCACCGCGGACTCTGCTGTAGAGTATAAGAACATCATGAACGGCATGGCGACGAACGATTACTCTATCTTCCTCTGCTACAATATTGTGAATCCCAAGGCATCGCCCGAAGGATCATGCATCTGCTCGTTCACGACATTCGGCTCGCCGGTCGACTGGAACGATCTGAAGCAGGAAGACTATGTACCTTTCAAAAACACCGTGGCGAAGAAGTTCCTTGCCAGCCTGAAAGAGAAGGCGGGCATTGATCTTGCCGGACATATTGAAGAAGTTGCCGTGGCATCCCCGTGGACGTTTGCGCGTTATCTCGGCACACCGGAAGGCTCGGTCTACGGCCATGAAACGACCGATTGGGACGGCATGATGGCGCGTATGATGATGCTTTCTGTGGATTATCCGGTTAAGGGCCTTCGCCCCATCGGCGCGGACGGCCCGCGTGGCGACGGTTACAGCGCAGCGTACATCTGCGGCCAGCTCATCGCCAAGCTTGCGCTCAAGGATCTTGCGGAAGGAGGAACGAAATAATGGCTCTCAACGTGAAAGTCGGCCTGATCGGCCCCTTTGATATGCTCAAGTTCAAAAATATGGCAAAGACCCGTGAAAAAGCGATTCAGGCAGCTCCTGCCAACGAGATCATCGCGGATTATGCCATCAACCGCAATGCCAAGGCGCTGCACCCGGATTACCTTCCGCTCGTTGTGGACAGTATCGTCGATCACGGCACTGCCGGTGCAAAGACGTTCGTATTCAAAAAAGCGGATGGCGGCGCGCTGCCGTATTTCCGTGCTGGACAGTATCTTTCCCTCAAGCTCGATCTGGACGGCAGCAAGGTTTCCCGCCCTTACTCCATCAGTTCCGGCCCGAGGGAAGCGCTGGATGGACGCATTGCCGTTACCGTCCGCGCCAATCCCGGCGGCTTTGCCGCCGACCGCATCCTGTCGACGCTGAAAGCCGGCGATGCCGTCACCGCCTCCGCGCCGGAGGGACATTTCTACTATGACGAGCTTCGCGACGCGAAGAACGTTCTGGCTCTGGCTGGCGGCAGCGGTATCACGCCGTTTCTCTCCATGGCGCGCGCCATCCGCGACGGGATTGAGGATTTTTCGCTCACGATCCTTTTCGGCAGCCGGACGAGAGGGACCATCCTCTTTGCCGATGAGTTCAACGAAATCGCTGCGGTCTGCCCGAAGGTCAAGGTCGTTCACGTCCTCTCGGATGAAGAGGCCGAAGGCTTTGAGCACGGCTTCATCACCGCGGAACTGATCCGCAAATACGCGCCGGAAGGGGAGTACTCCATATTCCTCTGCGGCCCGGAGGCAATGTATCGCTTTGTTATGCCGGAGGTGGAAAAGCTCGGCCTGCCGCGCCGCCTTGTGCGCCGCGAAATGCTCGGTGTTACAAAGAATGTCGCCGCGCAGCCCGGCTATCCCGTCGATTGTGCTGGTAAGGTGTTCCGCGGTACCGTCCGTCAGGGAGCGTCCGAATACGCGATCGACGTAAGAGCCGATGAGCCCATCCTTGTTGCGATCGAGCGCGCCGGCATCAAAGCGCCCTCCCGCTGCCGCAGCGGCGAGTGCGGCTGGTGCCGCAGCAAGCTCATCTCCGGTGAGGTATACTGTCCCGCGGAGAACGAAGGCCGCCGCCACAGCGACATTGTGAACGGCTATATCCATCCCTGCTCCGCGTTTGCGCTCTCCGATATCGTTCTGGAAGTTCCTGGCGAGTTTTATTGAGCAGATTCTTTAAAAAAAGAGACAAAGCGGTTAGCCGCTTTGTCTCTTTTTTTGTGGTCTTGTTTTTATGACCAGACTTGATTTTAAGGGAAAAGGTGTATATAATCTTATCCGAAACCGATTGAAAAAGGGGAAGCCTTATGCCCTCCACCAATGAAACGAACCGCAAAGCGTATTTTATCGAGATCATGAAGCGCCGCATTCTGTCCGGCGAACTCAAGCCCGGCGACCGAATTCCGCCGGAGCGCGAGCTTGCCGCTGAACTCGGGATCAGCCGCGGCTCGGTGAACCAGGGAATGCTTGATCTTGCCCGTATGGGTTTCCTGCGGATCGTGCCACGCAAGGGTGCGTTTGTTGCGGAATATGTGAAATCGGCGACGCCGGAAACGCTTGCCTCGATCATGAGCTATGATTCTGCGCTGCTTGACCGGTCTCTTTTCAAAGACCTGATGGATCTGCGCATTCTCATCGAACGGGAATGCACGCGCCTTGCCTGCGCCAATCTAACGCCGGAATCGCTTGCACTTTTGCAGGCGCACACCGATGCCATTTATGCCGTCGACGACGAGGAAGCGCCGGAGGCCGTGTACCTCTATCATAAGTGCCTGACGGAAATATCGCGAAATGCGGCGTATTCCATGGTGTTCCAAAGCTTTGAAAAGATGATCCGCAACCTGATCCGGGAACACTATAAAAGCCGGGAAGAGCTCGCCATCAGCATGCCGAAATTCCAGATGCTTACTGCAGCGATCTCCCGCCGGGATGCCTATGCCGCCGACATGGTGCTCCTCTCGCTTCTCGGCCAGGCGTCCGACTATCTGGGAACGCATCTGGAACAGTACCATAGCTGAATCATTAAACGCAAAAAGCTGCCCTTGCGGGCAGCTTTCAGTCTGTCGAGAAACCCGGTTGCCGCTTAATGCGTAACCGGGTTTCTCGACAGACTGACTCCGAACATCCTGAAGGATGTTCGGAGTTTTTTGGAAAAGTACCACCATTTTGATAGAATACGCCCGGTTTTACCGGGTGCATTTTTATTTCGACAGGTTGTCAATCAACTTGCCGACTGTACCAGCTTTCCTCTTGTGCTCTGCACCTTCGGTATCCTTAGCGTAAACAAAGAGCTTTGTTTTACGGTTTTCCTTCGAAAAGCACTTCAATAACTCATCCTTATAAAACTGGGTTTCTGCCATTTCTGAAGGGTTAAGGGATGCCTTTCCATCAAAGTCTCGATTGACAGGATATATCATATTATACCGACCATCTTTTTTGATCGCATATCCCAAATATGTAATATTTATTGTCCGATTTCCGACGTTCGTTGCCGAAGCAGACATACCCAGAATCTGTGTTTCCGCACCAACTCCCGGAATCATACTTGCACCAACAGACATATATGACCCTAACATCAGTTTCTTTATATAAGGCAATCTTGCTGTACGAATAGAAACCACAATGGCTGTAACACTCAGAACAAGTCCAATCAAAGACAGGATAGCCGTAAGAAAACCATTATTCTCATTGCACCACTGAATAATATTCATACTGAGATTCCTCATAATTTACAAATTATATGTTTAGTTGCGTCATCAAGCCTTTTGAAGGCATAGAGGCGGTTTTAAAGGCATTTTTAATCGTTCGCGCTTCAACCTCACCCTGTGCGGTTATTTCATCAATTATGGCTTGCGCAGCTGAGATGTTGTTCGTCGGTACTCTTATGCGAATTGCAGTTCCGTGAAATGAGGTGCTTTTTTCTGCAACACCGTGGTTATCAATGAGCAACGCGTCACCATAACTGATTATGCAAAAACTGCCGTTCAGCTTTTGACATATCTGACTAACCATATAAAGCCCAAATCCGCTGTTTTTCCATACATCGTAATCATGCGGCTTAAACTCATAGGCGGGTCGGAATGATTCTGAAATACCTGCACGAATAGCCCATTTTAAAGCAGAACGGTTATCATGAATATATTTTGCATGTGCAGCGTTACGCGTTATACTTTGGAATACCCCGATTCCTTCGTCAATGATTGCAATTTCAGCCAATTGGTAAGTGGGCCAGTACTGCCCACATATCCACATCTCGTCTGCTTGAGCGTGTTCAGGGGTATTTCTCAGTATTTCGCGGACTAAATATGTAAGCAGCTTATGTAATTCCTTATTTCCCCTATCAATGACATGAGAAAGTCGAGCAGACTCTCTTTCTATCATATCACCGATTTCTATTGACCCACCATCACGAAATGCGCGTTCCTGCAAAGAGCGTATCGAAATAGGTGTAATCGGAATATAATTTGAACTACCAGTGGCTTCACCAGGGCTTTTTCCAACGCTTATGGATTCGGATAAATATTTGAAGAAGCCCATCGTCCCAGCATAACTTTTCCCGTTGATGCCAGAAATAGAGAAAGCGTTATCATGGTATTGATACCGAAAACGTTTGATAATCGCCCCTGCCATCAACATGGGAAGTGGGTCAAAATTTGTCATTCTGGAAAAATCCAAAACGACATCATCAAATGGCCCAATCTCATAGTTGCGCAGATTGCCATCTAATCGCAATGCATTGTTCAAATCCAAGTCAGGAATTGCTATACGGATTTCGCTCATAAAGTCCATTCCTTACTTCAACTGCGCCTTCAGTTCCTGAAAGCTCTCCAGTGCGCTCTGGAGGTTTTCGATGATATCATCGGCCAGCACGTCGGGCGAGGGCAGGTTGTCCAGATCGGCAAGGGACTTGTCCTTGATCCAGAAGATATCGAGGCTGGTCTTGTCCCGCGCAAGGATATCGGCAATATCGAATCTGCGCCAGCGGCCATCCGGGGTATCTTCGCTCCACGTTTCGGTGCGTTCGTACCGATTCTCCGGATGATAACAGGCGATGAAGTCCAGCAGATCGGAATACTGCATCGGATGCTGTTTCAGCGTAAAGTGAACGTTGGTGCGGAAATCGTAGATCCAGACGGCCTTCGTCTGCGTTTCGGCGCTGGCCGGACGCTTATCGAAGAAAATGACGTTCGCTTTGACGCCCGGCTTATAGAAGATGCCCGTGGGCAGACGCAGGATTGTATGCAGATCACAGGTAGCAAGCAGCTTCTTGCGGACAATCTCGCCTGCGCCGCCCTCAAAGAGCACGTTGTCCGGCACGACCACCGCAGCCTTGCCCGTGGCTTTCAGGATGGTATTGATGTGCTGGACGAAATTGAGCTGCTTGTTGCTGCTGGTAGTCCAGAAATCCTGACGGTTATATACGAGGTCCTCTTCCTCCTGTTCGCCTTCCTCATTGGTGAAGGTGAGGGAGGATTTTTTGCCGAAGGGCGGGTTGGTGAGAACGTAATCCACGCGATAGCCGGGATCGGTGAGCAGCGAATCGCCGTGGGCGACAGGAACGCTGCCGTAAATATCCCCGATGTTGTGCAGGTACAGATTCATCAGGCACAGCTTGAAGGTGGACGCCACCAGCTCATTTCCGTAGAAAGTCCCGTTTTTCAGGAATTCCTTCTGCTCCCGATCGAGAGTATAATTCTTGGGATCAGCAAGGAACAACTGCGCCGCGAGGAAGAATCCGCCGCTGCCACAGCAGGGGTCCGCGATTGTTTTCATCGGCTCCGGGCGGATGCAGGCGACCATCGCCTGGATCAGCGCACGGGGCGTGAAATACTGGCCTGCGCCGGATTTTACGTCTTCTGCGTTTTTCTGCAGCAGGCCCTCATAGATTTCTCCCTTCACGTCCGAAGACATGGAGACCCATTTCTCCCGGTCGATCATCTGCACAATCCGGTAAAGGATTGCGGCGTTGCTGACCTTGTTGATCGCACCCTTGAAGATCTGACCGAGGATACCGCTCTGCTCACCCAGCTTTTCTAGCGTCTTTTTATACTGCTCTTCCAGATCCGCACCCGTGAGCGTATTCATATCTGTCCAGCCGTAGCCTGCCGGGATGCCTGTATCCCGCTTATACGGTGGCTTGCTGTATTCGTCGGACATTTTGAGGAAGATTAAATATGTAAGCTGTTCCAGATAATCGCCATAGGATACGCCGTCGTCTCGCAAGGGGCCACACATACCCCAGACTTTGGAGATGATGGATGATGTTTGTTCAGGCATAAGGTTAGCCCCCTTAACACTCGATGTACTTAGGTGATTTTGTGTTGTACTGCACAAGACTAATGTGGTGAGGATGGACCTGAAAAGAGATATCAACTGTCTGTTCGTAATGATTGCCGAGAAAATCATCAAAGCAGATTATAAGAGAGGTTTCAGCATACTGTGGCTCTTTATCCGGCACAGCAGCAGAAATGATAAATGTGCTTGTACAGCATTCTTCTTGCTTTAATAAACTGGCGGATAAATGCTGTTCCTGCTTGATATCACCAGAAACCCATTGGCACTTTAGATTTACTGCAAGGCCGAGACCGATATTTGTTACATCAATGCTCATACCGGAAGATGAGGCGTGGTTATCAGCGGTACGGTTGATATTCAACCACATATTGGGAAGATATGATCCTCGCTCGCCATTGGTAATCCATTCGCCAAAAGAAACCTGCATGTACGGCATATGCTCAAGGCGCTTAGTTTCATCGAATTGGCGTTTTGATTCAATAAGCTGTTTCTCTGTGGCACGCGCGGACTTATGGTTTGCAAACCATATGGCAATCGTAGCGATAACATAAACAAGTGTTATTCCTACCATCAGCCAATCAGTAATCGTTGGCATGCTCACAGCCTCCCTTCAAAGGCGTCTTTCAAAATACTCTGCCGCATGGCCTCTGCCTGCTGTAAGGCGGTATCCACGGTCTGCTCAATGCTGTCGCAGACTGACATACGTGATTCTATTTTGGAAATCACATTGTGCTGTTCATCGATGCTGCAATACGGAACAATGAGGTTTTCCAATGTATCCAAATTGATGTTCTTTTGTGCAGTTGCAGGAGCAAAAGCCCACAAACGGATTTTTTGCGATTCAATAAAATATCGGATATATTCTGCAAGAACACTATTGTTTGGCGTAAAACCCACTACGCTATCCGGGAAACAGGCATCAATCCCCAAAAAAGCCGTCTCCGCGATATTTGCAGCTATCGTTATACACAAAGTTCCTTTTGGCCATAGTTTACTCTGTGAAAGGCCAAACCCGCCATATTGCTTGGTAAATGTAGTAATATGATTTGTTGCAGCCTTAACATCCCCTGTTTGAATGAAAGGATACTTCCCGTCAAGGAACAGCTTGGGATCATTTCTTGGCCTATGCTTTGATTTACCTCGTCCCAAATCCCCCAGATGTTTCAGTGCAATATAATGCCATTCTTCTGGTATCACGGGAAGTGTTTTCGTTTCTTCACCTGATGCCCATGATAGCGATAGACTCACAGGAATATGATTAGTCAACCGACCCTCAAACGCCTCTTTCAGCACGGCCTGCCGATACACCGCAAGTTGTGCTTTTGTTTTTTTCAGCGTTTCCACCCCGGCGTCGAGTTGGGAGAACAGTTCCTCAATCCGGGAAACGATGCGCTCCTGCTCTGAGAGGGGTGGGATGGGTATTTCAAGATTCTTAACGACATCCTGCGTTATGGCTTTAAATGTTGTCCCTGTGCCTTTTGAAGCCAGTTGTGCCTCAAAATATCTGAAAAAAAGGAGAACATAGCGAGTGAGCAATACTTCTGAGGGACGGATTGCAGTAAGGCCGCGCCCAATGCACACCTTGCATGGAGCAAGATTGGTCGGGCCAACAGGTGCTCGGACGGAAAGAAGGATATCATCCTTCTCAGCTATTTTCGTTGGTTGGGAGCAATACACTCGTATGGACGGATATAGCTCACCGAAGTCGGCTTTACCTTGAAAAAACGGAAGCCCATCACCGTTGGAATTGTAATATTTGGATTCCGGGGATTGCCCTGCAATTATAGTGCAGCATTCTTTTAGCTTCTTTACTTCCATATCACGCCACCAGTTCCACGTTCATTTCCTGCAAAATCGCCTCATAGCTGTCCCCGAACACATCGTAAAACCTGCCAAGACCGCCCTTACGGTCAAAAGGACTGAGGTCAAGATCCTCCGGCTCAATACTGAGGGAAACAGCGATGTGATCCTTGATGAGGCGCAGCCATTCCATCTGCTCATCTGTAAAATGGATATGGCCTGCGTTCCGGCGCAGCGTCCACTGCATGAAGTTATAATTCACCTTGTCCGCGAACGGGGCGAGATGATCGGCATAGCCCATCTCAAAGCGGATGATGGAGATCAGGTCCGTAAGCTGAGCCACGGTGCCCCGCTTGACCTTTTCCGGCTTCCTGATGGCATAGCATTCCCACAGGCGCTCGATGGTGATGTTCTGCGCCTTCAGCTTTTCATACAGGGCTTTGAGCTTTGTGATCGCCATGGGACGGTCCTTGTACCGCTGATCGTAAATGATCCGCAGGGCAAGGATTTCATCCTTGTTCTCCTCGATAAACGCATGGAAGGTCTTGAGGATGCGGTCTGCATTCGCCTGCTTGTCGGTATCATACCCGGCAAAGAGCACCGTGTCGATATTCACGGAATCGATGACCTGCTCATGGCTGCGGCGCACATTCTCGATGTAATCGCGAATATCCGGATTATAGAAGGGCTGAACAGCCTGCTTGATCAGGTTCTCCTTTGCCTCATCCATGCGGCGCTGCTCGTCCTCGGTCGGCTCATGATCGTCGGACAGATCGACACCGGCCTTGGAGGAAACAATATCCGGATCAAAAGCATCCAACAGCCGCTGGGCGATGTTCCCGGCGCTGCTGCCGACGGTGCTGCTGAATTCGGTGCGCTCCCGGTCGGTCATCTGGCTGTTGAGCCGGATGACGCGGTTGGCGAGGGATGTAAGGGTGTCTTCATCCTTCGCGCCCATGGCCACATTCAGCATCAGTTCCTTCATGCTGACGGAGGGCTTGCGCTCCAGCGTGCGGGTCTCGGTCTTTTTGGATTTCGTGACGCCAACGGCGTCCACGATCACAAAATGATCCTTGTTCTCCGTGGCGGAAGGCGTTACCTTCTGCAGGTCGTCCTTGCCGAGGGTGCGGGTGCCGCGCCCTTTCATCTGCTCAAAATAATTCTTGCTGCGAACATCGCGCATGAAGATCAGGCACTCGATGGGCTTCACGTCCGTCCCGGTGGCGATCATGTCAACGGTAACGGCAATACGGGGATTATAATCGTTGCGGAAGGCGCTGAGAACAGTCTCCGGACGATCCGCCTGACAGGTGATCTTCTGGCAGAATTCATTGCCCTCACCGAATTCCTCCCGGACGATCTGAATGATATCATCCGCATGGCTGTCGGTCTTGGCGAAGATCAGCGTCTTGGGTACTTCGCGGCGATGCGGGAAAAGCTGCGTGAACAGGTTATTCCGGAATGCCCGGATCACGGTGCGGATCTGGCTGGGATTCACAACGTCCCGATCCAGCTTTGCCGTGGTATAGATCAGGTCCTCGTCCATCTGTTTCCAGCGCTTGGCGCGAGTCAGGCGGTCCCGGTACTCGATCTGCTGCTTCAGGATCATCGCGCCGTTTTTCGTCACGTCGGTTTCAATGAGGAAAATGTCCTCGCCCACATTCACGCCGTCGATGATGGCCTGCTCACGGGAATACTCGCTGACCACGTTCTGGTTGAAAAAGGCAAAGGTGCGCTTGTCCGGCGTAGCGGTCAGGCCAATGATGAAGGCGTCGAAATATTCCAGCACCTGATTCCACACGTTGTAGATCGACCGATGGCATTCATCGACAATGATGCAGTCGAAAAACTCCGGGGGAACCTTTTCGTTATAGACGACCTCTTTTGCGGCCTGTGTGTCGGCTCCGGCCTGCTCGAAGAAGGATTCTTCCTCTGCGGATTCATCCATTTCCTCACCCTTCAGGATGGAGTACATCCGCTGAATGGTGCTGATGCAGATCTGGATGTCATTGGGGATATAGGAACTGTTCAGGCGGCGAACACCGTAAAGCTGGGCAAAGGAGCGGTTGTCGTCATTTGGCGTATAGGCAAGGAATTCCCGCTCCGCCTGCTCACCCAGTGACTTGGTGTCCACGAGGAACAGGATGCGCTTCATCTTGCCAAACTTCAGCAGACGGTATGCTGCCGTGATTGCTGTGAAAGTCTTGCCTGCGCCGGTTGCCATCTGCACCAGCGCCTTGGGGCGATTATCCGCAAAGGAAGCATCCAGATTCCGGATCGCTGTGATCTGGCATTTGCGGAATCCGGTGGTGTCGAAAGCCGGGAAGCGCTTCATGTTGTTGCGGATCGTATCGTCCTTTGCAAGCAGGGCCAGCAGCGTTTCCGGCCTGTGGAAGGAAAATACACGCCGGGAGCGATACTTGACATCAGCATAATCCGTGAAACGGGTAAGCTGCCCGGTGGCTTCATAGGCAAAGCGGATCTTATACTCGGTGGTTATGTATTTGAAGGTGCTGTTGGCATAGCGCCCGGACTGGCCCTCGACGACCGTGATGTTCTCGCCCAGCTCGTCCTTCTTCGCTTCAATCACGCCTACGGGCTTCCCATCGACAAAAAGCGCATAGTCAACCGGCCCGGTACTGGTGGGATATTCCCGAACAGCAACACCGAGAGAAGCCATGGGATTCACTTTTTTCAGATCCTGAACGACCCATCCGGATTGCGCAAGACGGGCATCAATCAGTTGTCTGGCTCTTTCTTCAGGAGTCATGTTGGTTGCCTCCCAGCACAACAAAAAACAAATCACACTTATATTTCGACATAATATTATATCACGATCCAGCTGGATAATCTACTGCTTCCGCAGCTTTTGCGGAGGCAGTTTTTACGTTTTCTAATCCTTTTTTGAAAAGTGGTTAAGTTTTCCTCTTTCCTGTGGCCGTATATCAGGGAAGCAAATCTTTTCGGGGAAACACGTTAACAAAAGGGCATGCGTTTCTCCGTATGGTGGAGGAAGCAGAAAAAGTTTTGGGAAAACACCTGATCAAAACAGCATGTTTTTCTCCGTATAGCGGGAAACACCCGCTCAAAACAGTCTGTGTTTCTCCGTATAGCGGAGAGTGAAGAAAAAGTTTGAAAAACACTGGTCAAAACGGCCCATGTTTCTCCGTATGGTGAAAAAAGCTGGCAAACCATACAGTGACCGCTTATGGCTTAATCTGATCGACCGGGTAACGGTTTATGAGGACGGGCGGCTGGTCTTCCGATTCAAAAATGGAACAGAGATCACGGAAACTCTTTGACGGCAGATACGATAACAGCCCGTGATGGGGACCGATTGATCCTCATCACGGGCTTTCCTTATTGAAACGATTATGGCCGTTTGAAACGTTTGCTTTTCCGGCCAGCGTGCTTGTTTCGGGAAAATACCTTCTGAAAGGAGCTCGATTATGACGGACGCCTGTACAAATGCACCCACTCACAGCAGAAAGCCTTGCTGTAAGCGGCTTTCCGGGCAAAAAGAAACGGACCAAACATCGACACATTGTATCAATGTTTGGTCCAATTATGGTACGGGTAGTGGGGGTCGAACCCACACGAATCACTTCACAGGAACCTAAATCCTGCGCGTCTGCCAATTCCGCCATACCCGCATATATAAACGTCAGAAAAACCTGTCGTTATTTTGTTGTCCTCTGATTTTTACACGGCGAGGAACCGAGGCGGAGCATAACGCTTGATCCGCATCTATAAAAACAGGATGAGCCTGCTTTTACCAAAAAATGAGCACGGCGAGTGATGGCTCGAAAACCTTCACTGAGGTGACATCACCTAAATCTCGCATGTCTACCAATTCCATCACAGGCGCATATTTAGTTTTGGGGGAGCGGGCGACGAATGGAACGG
>CAKSWA010000006.1 GCA_934511165.1 uncultured Oscillospiraceae bacterium
CGGACGTATCGTCCGGAACGAGAATGGCCTCCATACCGGAGGTCATATGCAGCTCGCCGTCCGGGAGCACCCAGAGCACTTCCACGTCTCCCAGCTTTCCGCAGAGCGCCTCGCCGTCGGCAAGGGGCATGCAGAAGAGCGCGGTGGAGAGTGCGTCGGCAAGACCGCTGTTCTTCGTCACTACCGTGACGGAGGAATAGAGCGTGGAGGGGTAGAGCGTATCCTTATCGATGATGTGGTGATACCGCACGCCGTCCACGGTGAAATAGCGCTCATAAACGCCGGAGGTGACGCACGAGGTATCGGCGAGCAAAAGCTTGGCGCAGAAGCTCCCGTCCGGGGCCTTCGGGTCGCGCACGCCGGTTTTCCAGCCGGTGCCGTCGGGGCGTGTGCCGATGATGCGGATGTTGCCGCCGACGTTGAGAACGTAGCTTTCGCAGCCGAGCTCTTCGGCTTTCTGCGCCGCCATTTCGGTGGCGTAGCCTTTGCCGAGTGCGCCGACATCGATGGAGGCAAGAGGATCGGCGATGCGGACGGTGTTATGTTCCTCGTCCAGCTCCAGAAGGGAAATATCCGTATGTTCTGCGGCCTCGGCGAGCTCCTCTTCCGCGGGGACATAGGCGTTCTTCGGATCGTCCGACGCCGTCTCGCGTGCATCGTGCCAGAGCCTGAGGACGCTTCCCATCATGACGTTCATCTCTCCGCCGGTGAGCTCGTAGAGCTCTTTCGCATAGAGCAGAAACTCCATCAGCCGCGCATCCACCGCTACAGGTTCTCCGCCGGCCAGTTTGTTCACCGTGCAGAGGTTATTTATGCCGGAATACTCGTGGTAAATATCAAAAAGCTGGTGATATTCCCCGAGTATATCAGCAATTTCGGCAGAACAGTCCGAAAACCGTTCTGCCGAATCGCCTGCATAACTGTAAATATAGGTCACCGTGTCAAAGTAGGTGAAATAACTTTTTCCCTGTGCCTTGACAGGCTCGGCGGAAGCTGAACAGCCGGAGAGAAGAACAAGAGCGAGAAGAGCGCCGCAGAGAAGAGCGGCAATCGCGCGGGTATTCTTTTTCCGGTTCATTTGCTTCGCGGAGATTACCGGGCGTTGTTCACCGCCGTGGCAATGGCGGCCTGCATGCCGTCGATAGCCATCGTGCAGGAGGCGAGCAGCGTCTCATCGGTGGAGACCTGATAGCCCTCGGCGTTGGTGGTGGTGTCGAGACCCATCACTTCGTCCGCGGTCTTGCCGACGGTGTAGTCAGCAAAAGCCTTGGCCTGGGCGTCCCACTCGGCAATGGCGTTGCCGTACTTGACCATATTGTAGTCGTCGCCGAGCTCACGCTTGGTGGCGGTGTAGTCCTTGTTGAGGATCTCGCCTTCGGCGCTCACGGTGATCTTGGGCTGGATGGCATCGGTCAGAGCGGCGAGAATCTTGCCGTCGGCATCGACAGCGGCGGCGCCGAACTCGGTGTACATCTTGACAACGGCGTTGCCGTCTTCAGAATCGGCAGCGGAGACGGATTCCTTGGAGTTGGAGATGGCGGACACGCCCAGCGTGAAGGAGCCGGGGACGGCGGTGAAGGTGGAGCCCTTCTCGTCGTTGCAGGCCTTCACAATGGCCTCCTGGAAGGCCTCGAGGCTGATGGAGCAGGAAGCGAACAGCTCTTCGTCAACGGCGACGTTGTAGCCCTCTTCGTTGACGCGGGTCTCGATGTTCTTGATCTCTTCAGCAGTCTTGCCGACGACCCACTTCTCAAGGTTCTCGACCTGCTCGAACCACTCGAGCGTGGCGTCGGAATACTTGACCATGTTGTAGTCATACTTCAGATCGCGCTTGGTGGTGTAGGTCGCGGCGGTATCGACCTGGCCGCCGGTGACGTCCATCTTGTTCTGCGCGCAGTCGATGCGGCAGAGGACGATCTTGCCTTCGCTGTCGGTGACGACCGTGGCGACGGTGGCGTCAACCTGAGCGAGGTTGGTGTCGGAGGTGTCCAGGCTGACGCTCACGCCCATGCCAAGCTTGTATTCGGCAGTGGCGGGAGCCTTTTCGCCGCACGCGGTCAGCGTGAGCAGCATGCACGCCAGAAGGAGAACGGAGATTACTTTTTTCATTGTGTTCGACCTCTTATTCTTAAATTTCTTGCTTACAATTTCGAACGGAAAAGCGGATTATGTTGATTAATGCTACACTACGTTACGCTATCCCGCTTTTGATGACAATATAGCACAGTAAGGGCTTATAGTCAATAAAAAAACGCACAAGATAGAGGGAGTAATTTACGTTTTTGGGGGCTAATCTGCACAGTTGGCATCCGTATGCTCTGAATTGTAACAATTTTGTGAATTTTCCGCTTGCACCGCGTTTCGAAAATATGGTATAATCTCTTTAGAATATTAAAGAAAAGGCTTTCCCCGCGGTTTCGCGCGGGATCGCCGGCGTATGCATTTGGGAGGTGCAAAATGTTTTCCATCGGTGAGAAGGTTATGTATGGCGGAACGGGCGTTTGCGTGGTGGAGGAGATCACATCGGTCAAATTCTCTGCCTCCCAGCCGGGAAAGCCGTATTATCTTCTGCGGCCGATGTATCAGACCGGCACCATCCAGACCCCGGCGGACAGCGGCAAGGTGCCGATCCGCCCGGTGATGAACCGCAGCGAGGCCGAGGCCGTTATCGATGCCATGCCGGGTGTCCCGGCGGAGATCTGCACGGAGAAAAATCTCAGCGCGCTGCGCACGTATTATCAGAAGCAGATCACCTCGTTCGACTGTATGGATCTCATCCGGCTGGCAAAATCCATCCGCGCCAAGAAGATTGAAGCCGAAAAGCGGCAGAAGCGCATCGGCAGCACGGACGAAAAATATCTCCGCCGCGCGGAAGAGCTTCTTTTTGGCGAGCTCGCCGTCGCGCTGGAGATCCCGCGGGACGATGTCCCGGCGTTCATTGAAAACCGGCTCGGCTCGCTTGCCGCCGCGATGGAGTAATACATAATAAATATGTGCGGTCATTGTCTCCGAAGAGTCTTTTCTTCGGAGACTTTCTGTTTTTCTTGACGGAATCGCCCGGGGAATCTATAATCAATTCGTGAAAATACTTTTGGCGGGGAAACCCGCCGGGGGAGGTACTTGCATTTTGACGCAGGACGAAAAGAAACAGTTGAAAATCGCCGCCTGCAAGGTGCGCCTCGGCATCATCGAGGGCGTTTACGCGGCAAAATCCGGGCATCCGGGCGGAAGTCTTTCCGCCGCCGACGTGCTCACCTATCTCTATTTTCGGCATATGAACGTTGATCCGCAGAACCCGCGCTGGGAAAACCGCGACCGGTTTGTCCTCTCCAAGGGTCACGCGGCTCCGGCGCTCTACTCGGTGCTGGCCAACCGCGGCTTCTTCCCCGTGGACGAGCTCAAAACACTCCGCCACATCGGCAGCCGCCTGCAGGGTCATCCCAACATGAATCTCACGCCCGGCGTGGACATGTCTACCGGCTCTCTTGGCCAGGGTGTCTCCACGGCGGCGGGCATGGCGCTCGGCGCAAAGCGCCTCGGAAACGGCGTGCGCGTGTATACGCTCCTTGGCGACGGCGAGATCGAAGAAGGCCAGGTCTGGGAGGCAATGATGTTTGCTTCGCACTATAAGCTGGATAACCTTCTGGTGTTCGTCGATAACAACAATCTCCAGATCGACGGCGCCGTGAGCGACGTTATGAGCCCCTACCCGATCGACGAGAAGTTCGCCGCATTCGGTCTCTTTGTCCAGACCGTGGACGGCCACGACTTTGACGCGATCGACGAAGCCGTGAAGCGCGCTGAGCAGGAAAAGGGACGCCCCTCCGCGATCGTTCTCAAGACCGTCAAGGGCAAGGGCGTATCCTTCATGGAAAATCAGGTGGGCTGGCACGGCAAAGCCCCCAACGAGGAACAATACCACGCCGCGATGGAAGAGCTTACCGCGGCGCTGCGCGAACAGGAGGCAGAATGATGGCGGACGTTGTAAAAATTGCTACCCGCGAGAGCTACGGCAACGCGGTAACGGCGCTCGCCGCCGAGCACGACGATATCCTTGTTCTGGACGCCGACCTTGCCGGCGCGACCAAAACGGCGATCTTCAAAAAGGCTTACCCCGACCGCCACATCAACTGCGGCATCGCTGAGGCCGATCTCATCGGCGTGAGCGCCGGCCTCTCCACGATGGGCTTTGTTCCGTTCTGCTCGTCGTTTGCAATGTTCGCGGCGGGACGTGCCTATGAGCAGGTGCGCAACACCGTGGGCTATCCGCATCTGAACGTGAAAATCTGCGCCACCCACGGCGGCATTTCCGTCGGCGAGGACGGCGCTTCCCACCAGTGCTGCGAGGACTTCGCACTCATGCGCACGATCCCCGGTATGGTCGTGCTCTCCCCGGCGGACGACGTGGAAGCGCGCGCCGCCGTCAAGGCGGCCTATGAGCACAAAGGCCCGGTGTACATCCGGTTCGGCCGCGCCGCGGTTCCCGTGATTCACGAGGAGGAAAACTATTCCTTCGAGATCGGCAAAGCGGAGGTGCTCCGCCCCGGCACAGACATCGCCGTTGCGGCAACCGGCCTTATGGTTGCCGAGGCGCTCAAGGCGGCGGAAGCGCTCGCCGCGGAGGGCATTTCGGTCCGCGTTATCAACGTCTGCTCCATCAAGCCGCTCGACGAGGAGACCATCCTTGCCGCCGCACGCGAATGCGGAAAGATCGTCACCTGCGAGGAGCACAGCGTTATCGGCGGTCTCGGCGAGGCCGTGTGCTCGCTCGTGAGCGAGAAGCACCCCGTGCCGGTGCGCCGCGTCGGCGTGAACGACGAGTTCGGCCACTCCGGCCCGGCGGCGGCTCTGCTTGAGGAGATGGGACTCTGCGCATCGCACATCGCCGAGGTTGTCCGCGAGACCGTCAAGGGCTGCTGAATTTTTAAGGATTAATTATAAGGAGAAATCACCATGCGCTGCAGAACGATTGTAAAGTTCCACAACGGCACGGACCCGGACGCGCTCGGCTTCGGCCGGGGCATTGTCCAGCTTCTGGAAGGCGTGGAGGAGCTCGGCTCCATCAACCGCGCCACCGCTTCCATGGGCATGGCGTATTCCAAGGCGTGGAAAATCATCAATTCCATTGAAAAGGAATTCGATGTCCGCCTCATCGACCGCGAGGGCGCGCACGGCTCGCACCTGACGGACGAGGCGCGCACGCTGATTGCGCGCTACCACGAAGCGCTTGACGCCGCCGACGCCGCGGCGCAGGCAGTTTTTCACAAGTATTATCCCTGATGCTTTCTCCGTTCGCCCCGGCGCATATGCGCCGGGGCGCTTTCCTTTATCCAAATTAATTGACAGAAAAGCGCTTTGCGTGATACTATTTTCGCTATAGAATAAAAGCGGTGGGGAGGTCGTCGTTACGGAAGATAAAACATCGGTCTACGCCCGGCGGTTCCGGGTGCTTGCGGCGGCGTTCGTGCTGCTGTTTTTTGGCTCGTTCCTGCTGGGACGGTTCGCCGTTGCACCGGGAACGCTTTTCCGCATTCTGTGGGACGCCATCCGGGAGGGATTCTGCAAGCTCTTCGGTATGCAGCCGCCGGTACCGGCCTATACGGGGCAGGAGCGCGTGGTCGTGCTGAACATCCGTCTGCCGCGCGTGGCGCTCTCGGCGCTTGTCGGTGCGGGGCTTTCCGTTGCCGGTACGGCGTATCAGGGCATGTTCCGCAACCCCATGGTATCGCCGGACATTCTCGGCGCGTCCAACGGCGCGGGCTTCGGCGCGGCGCTCGGCATTCTCCTGTCTTTCAACTATTTCGGCGTCACGGTGAGCGCGTTCGTGTTCGGCGTGGGCGCGGTGGCGCTTGCGTGGTGCATCAGCCGGGCGAGCCGCATGAACGGCACGCTCGCCATGGTGCTCGCGGGGATTGTCGTCGGCTCGCTTTTCTCGGCGGGCACATCGTTTATAAAGCTTGTCGCGGACACCGAGCAGCAGCTCCCGGCCATCACGTATTGGCTGATGGGCTCGCTCTCTTCAGCCAAAACGCGCGATTTGCAGTTCGCGCTCATCCCGGCGCTCGTCGGGATGGTGCCGCTCTTTCTGCTGCGCTGGCGCATCAATCTGCTGACGCTCGGCGAGGAGGAAGCGCGCAGTCTCGGTGTGCATACAACGCGCCTTCGTCTTGTGATCGTCATCTGCGCCACGCTCATCACATCCGCCTGCGTTTCTGTGAGCGGCATGATCGGCTGGGTCGGCCTTGTCATCCCGCACTTTGCGCGGATGCTCTTCGGACATGACTATAAGCGCCTCATCCCGGCATCGATGCTGCTCGGCGGAT
Organism: uncultured Oscillospiraceae bacterium; assembly: GCA_934511165.1. GTDB lineage: Bacteria > Bacillota > Clostridia > Oscillospirales > Oscillospiraceae > Apopatocola. Next base: position 6,324 of record CAKSWA010000006.1, read on the forward strand.
CGTTCCTTATGGTCGTGGACAACATTGCCCGCCTTGCCACGGCGGGGGAGGTCCCGCTCGGTATTCTGACATCCGTTGTCGGCGCGCCGGTGTTCGTCTGGCTCATTCTGCGGGGAGGTGCCGACCGTGAGCATTGAAATTAACCGCCTTGGTTTTTCCTACGGCAGCACGCCCATACTGCGCGATATAACGTTCACCGCTGCCGACGGCGATATTGCTGCCGTGCTCGGGCCGAACGGCGTCGGCAAGAGCACGCTTTTCCGCTGCGTGCTCGGCTTTCTCACGCCGACGGAGGGCGGCATTCTTGTAAACGGCAAGGACATGCGCACGCTTGACCGCCGCGCCGCGGCACGCGAGATCGCGTATATCCCGCAGTCGTGCGTTCCGTCCTTCAACTATACGCTGCTTGAGATCGTCATGATGGGGCTCACCAACCAGATCGGCGTGTTTGATGCGCCAAAGCCGGAGTACAAGGCCGCAGCGCTCGAAGCAATGGAGAGCCTTGGTATCGCGCATCTGGCGCACCGGGAATCCGGCCGCGTGAGCGGCGGCGAGCGGCAGCTTGCGCTGCTGGCGCGCGCCATGGTGCAGAATGCCCGCGTCCTCGTCATGGACGAGCCGACGGCCAATCTTGACTGCGGCAACAGCGCTCTCGTGATGGAGCGCGTGAGCGCCTTTGCAAAGGAGGGGTTCACCGTGATCTTCTCCACGCACGACCCCAATCAGGCGTTCCGATACGCCTCGCAAGTGCTCGCGCTTCAAGGCGGCGGCGTTCTTGCTGCGGGGAAGCCGGAAGAAGCCCTCACGGGTGACACGCTCACAAGGCTTTACGGTGTCGGCATGGACGTCTGCCCCGTGACAGCCGCCGGGAAAAGCTTTTCCGTCGCCGTCGTGACCGGCGGGAAAATGCAATAAAGTTACAAAAGGTTGAAAAAATCCGGAAAGTAAGCTAAAATACTTTCCGGATATTTTATAGATTAAGGAGCTTTTCTATGGAAGCCTTAAAATTTCGCGAAATGCCCTACGAGCGCCCCGACGGCGAGGCGCTGAAAACCTCGCTTCGCGGTCTGACCGAAAAGCTGCGCGCTGCGGAGAGCTACGACGCAGCCAAAGCCGTATTTCTGGAAGAGGAAGCGCTCAACAAGCACATCCAGACGCTCGCGACGCTTGCCCAGGTGCGCCACACGATCGACACGCGCGACAAATTCTATGATGAAGAGAACGGTTTCTGGAACCAGCTCTCCCCGGAATTGGAGGAATATTCGCAGGAGTGGACGAAGGCGATGCTCTCTTCGCCTTACCGCGCAGACTTTGAAAAGGAATACGGCACGCTGATGTTCCTCAACGCCGAGATCGCGCTCAAAACATTCTCGCCGGAGATCATCCCGGAACTGCAGAAGGAAAACGATCTCACGACCGAATACGATAAGCTCATCGCTTCGGCGCAGATCCCGTTCGAGGGCGGCGTGTATACGCTCTCGCAGCTCTCGCCGTTCAAGACCGGCGCGGACGACGCGCAGCGCCTTGCCGCATGGAAGGCCGAGGGCACGTGGTACAAGGAGCGCCAGAGCGAGCTTGACCGTATTTACGACGAGCTTGTCCACCTGCGCGACGCGATGGGCAAAAAACTCGGTTACGAGGGCTATATGACGCTCGGCTACTACCGCATGGGCCGCAACTGCTACGGCAAGGCGGACGTGGAGAAATTCCGCGCCGCCGTGCGCAAGTATCTTGTGCCGGTTGCGGAGAGCATTTATCAGGAGCAGGCCAAGCGCCTCGGCAAAACGTATCCGCTGAGCTTTGCGGATGCGGCGCTCTCCTTCCGCAGCGGCAACCCGCGCCCCTGCGGCGATGCGGAGCACATTCTCGCCCATGGCCAGAAGTTCTATGATGAGCTCTCGCCCGAAACAAGCGCGTTCTTCCGCATGATGCGGGAGCGCGAGCTGCTCGACGTGCTCTCTACCGAGGGCAAAGCCGCCGGCGGCTACTGCACGTCTATCCCCGATTACAACGTCCCGATCATCTTCGCCAACTTCAACGGCACGCAGCACGACGTGGAGGTCGTGACGCACGAGGCAGGTCACGCCTTTGAGGCGTATCTCAATGCCTGGCGCGTCCCGATGGAGTATGTCTGGCCGAGCATGGAAGCGTGCGAAGTCCACTCCATGTCCATGGAATTCATGGCGTGGCCGTGGGCGGAGGGCTTCTTCGGCGACGATACCCGCAAGTACCTCTACAGCCACCTCGCCGGGGCGCTCACGTTCATCCCCTACGGCACGATGGTCGATCACTTCCAGCACGTCGTTTACGAAAAGCCGGACATGACCCCGGCGGAGCGCCACGGCGTCTGGAAGGAGCTTCTCGGCGTATACATGCCGTGGATGAAGCTCGACGGCGATATCCCCGTCTACAGCGAGGGCGAGGGCTGGCAGCGTCAGCTCCACATCTACCAGAGCCCGTTCTACTATATCGACTACTGCCTCGCGCAGACCGTCGCGCTGGAGATCTGGGCGCTGCTGCAGAAGGACCGCAAGGAAGCCTGGGAGCGCTATATGGCGTACACCCGTCAGGGCGGCAGCGAAGTGTTCACGACGCTTCTCAAAAATGCGGGACTTGAAAGCCCGTTTGACGAGGAATGCCTGCACACCGTGTGCGAAACGGCGAAGAACTGGCTGGACAACTACGATCTCACGGGCATTGAGTAAATTCCCGCGCTGAACGAAAAGCCGGCCGTGCGCGTCTTAAGAGTAAAAACGCCGGCCGGCTTTTTAAGGATGACTGTATGAAATTTTTCCGATCCAAATTCTGGATACTCCTTCTTATTCTCGCGCTCACAGCGTCGATCGGCGCCTGCGGCTACCGCCCCGAACCGGAGAAAACGGAGAGCGGGCAGACGGTGTTCCGTCTCGGCTTTTCCGAAACGCCAAACTCGCTCGATCCGTACACCGCCGAAACAGACGCCGCGGCTGCGGCCATTTCGCTTTTGTACGATACGCTCTTTTATGCCGATATCGAGACCGGGCGATACATCAACAGCGTCTGTCAGGAGTACACCGTGCAGCCCGCCGCGGCGGACGGCGCGAAGCTCTGGACACTGACGCTGCGGAGTGATGTCTTCTTCCACGACGGCACGGCGCTCACGGCGCGGGATGTGGAGTTTTCGCTTCAGTCCATGAAGGACTTTTCTCTGCTTTATGGATATCCGGGCTGCGAGCTCATCGACACGACCGGCATTTCGGTCACGGACGATACGCATCTTTCGTTCCTCGCCTGGGGCGACGTTGCGGCGGTGGAAGAATGCCTCTCCCGCGTACCGCTCGTGCCGCGGAGCGTTTGGAATGCCCTGTCCGGCATGGAGTATACGACCTCCGGTATTCCGAAGGACGCAGCACAGGCCAGAGCGAGCCTTTCTTCCCTTGTCCCGACGGCGGAGACGATGACCGGCTCGGGGCTGTATATCTGGGAGAAATACGAAAACGGTGTGCTGACGCTGCGCCGCAACGACGATTACTGGAACGGCACCGCCCGTGCTGAGATCGTGGAGCTGCACTTCGGCTGTGCCGACCTTGCCGCGGCGATGGAGAACAATGCGCTTGACGCATCGTGGAATCTCTCAAAGTCCGCCGTGGAAGCTCTCGCCGAGGGACGCAGCACCGCGTACGGCACATCCGGCGAGCTGCTGCTTGTGGAGTTCAACCAGCGCACGGACAAAGCCTCCAGAGGCAATCCGCTGCTGCGCGACAAGACCGTCCGCGAGGCGATTACACTCTGCGCCGACCGGGAGACGCTTGCGCTCACCGGCTTCGGCGGCGCGCTGCCCGCTTACGGCTTCTCGATCCCCTATGGAATGGACGGCTCCGCTGCTGCGGTATGCAGCGCGGAGAGCGCTGCGGCGCTTCTCGAAAGCGCCGGGTATACGGATGCAGACGGCGACGGCGTGCGCGAATCGCCGGAAGGGGAGCGCCTTTCCTTCCGCATATTGTGCAGTGATTCTTCGACTGCATGGGTACGCGCGGCCAATCTCTTGAAGGATATGTGCTCCGGTGCGGGCATTGCGCTGGAGATCACCGTCCTCTCACCGGATAAGGCGCTCGCCGCGGCAGAGGAGGGGGACTTTGATCTCTTCCTGACCGCCTCGCAGAGCTATTACGACGCCTATCTTTCTCTTGCGCCATTCTACTGGAACGGCGGAAACGGCGCTTTCTGGAACGGCGCGGCCTCGCCGGGATGGAATATTTCCGGCTACGAAAACGCCGGGTTTGACACGCTCTATGAGGAGCTGACGTTCGCCGCCTCTTCCGAGCGCGACGCGATGGAGGCACAGCTGGAGAGCATCGTTCTGGACGACTTCGCGGCGCTCCCGATCGCATTCGCGGCGAAAAATCAGGCGTGCAGCGGCGCGTGGCTCAATCTTCGTGCCGACCACGGCGAGGGACTTTTCTTCACCCCCGCCATCCTCCGCCAGCAGCTGCAGGGCATGACGAACGGAAGATGATAAAGAATAAAGAATCAGCGCTGCGGAATGCAATGTTCCGCGGCGCTGCTGTATATGGCGGTCAAAGCTCAGGGCTTGATGACAACATCGGCCTTTTCGAGCGTCTCCACGATGGAGTACATGTTCGTGATGCCGCCGACGAGAAGCTTCTCCTTGAGATGGTAGTAGTCAAGGCACGTGCCGCAGGTGAGGATTTCCACACCCTGGGCTTCAAGCGTTTTGAGATCTTCGATGGACGGACCCTCGGTGCTCGTGACGTAAGCACCGCTATTGTAGAAGAGAATCGTTTTCGGTAGCGCGTCCTGCTGCGTCAGAGCAAAAATGAAAGCCTTGAGCAGCGTTTTGCCGAGCGCTTCCTCGCCCTCGCCCATGTGATTTTTGGAAATGGCGACGACGATATTCTTCTCGCCCTGCTTGCGCGGCGCGCAGATGGTGGCCTCGTCGGTCACATCTTTCTTGGCGCCGGTGGCGTCGATCGTGACGGCAAACTGCGCCTCGCCCTGCTTTTCGGCGCGGACGGCAAAGCCGTACTGTCCGGCGAGACGGATAAGATTCTGCACGGCGGCATCGTTATCAACGAGCACCTGCACGGTTTCCGGCGCGGTGAGCGCGTCGATCACCTTTTTCGCCTTTACGACCGGCATCGGGCAGGCTTCGCCAAGAGCATTTACGGTAATCATAAAAAAAGACCTCCTGATCGGAATTTTTCTGCGATAAGAATACCACATTTTTTGCAGCAATTATATTAGAAATACAGATAAAAACGGCGGAGCCATCGGTTCCGCCGTTTTTCGTTCCGTCGTGGGGATTTCCGTCAGAGATATGAGGGGGTATCGTCATAATACGCCACAATGAATTGCCGGAAAGCCTGCAACTCCGGCGATTTCTTTTTGTCGGATCGATAGACCAGCACGGCATTGTTGTAATTGACCGACTCCAGCGGCACATGCGTAAGCCCATAGTATGCCGCGATGGAAGGGCTGCCGAGAATCAGCATTTCGTTCTGCGCAGTATTTCGGCCAGAACATCATAGTTGGTGCTGCTGATGGAAGAAACGCTGTCCTGCAGGTTTGGAATTTTCAGTCGAAATGCCATTTGGCGGGCAGCGACCGCGTTCTTGGGCCCCAACAGAATTTTATAATTCCACAGCTCCTCTATAGTAATACTGCGACTCCGGGCTATGCTGTTCTAGAAATACCAAATAAATATAAAGAGGATGCGAAACTATGACAGCACCAGAGCGAGCCAGGGAAGTAATCGACTGGGTGGTCGATATCCGCCGCGATATCCATGCCCACCCGGAACTTTCCATGCATGAAATCCGTACCGCTGCCCTGGTGGCAGAGAAGCTGACGGAAATGGGAATTGAGACCCACCGAATCGGAGAGATCGGTGTCGTTGGCATTTTGCAGGGCGGTGAACCCGGCAAGGTGCTCGCCTTACGGGCGGATATGGATGCTCTGCCTCTGCATGAGCAGACGGATCTGCCCTTTAAATCCCGGAACCCCGGCGTGATGCACGTCTGTGGCCGTGGTGCTGGGGACGGTGGCCGCATCCCTGATCGTTGGCGGGGCGGTCTCCGGCATTCACGGCGGCGCGATGAGCCTGGCGCTGCCGATTGCGGCATCCAATGCGTTTGCCGCCGTTCCGGCTTCCGTTACGGCGGCCATTTTGGCCGGACAGGGCTGGATGAGCGGCAGGAGGCAATTTATCTCCGGCATGCTTGCGGCAGCGGCAGGCGCTGTGTCGGCGCTGCTGGCTTATGCGCTCGCCGCGGCTCTCTGAGGTTTTCCCAATAATAAAAGACGATTTATATTAGGGCAGTGCTCGTAAAACGGCAATTGCGGAAAAGGTATGATTTCGGTCATACCTTTTTCTGCTTTCATCCGTTCATCCACGGGGATAAACCAGCAAGGTTATACGCAAGGTGTGCCTTTAACAACCGCATACATCAAGCGGTCAAAGTTGGGAAGTGAGCTTGTGATTCCTTTCTCCATGAGGGACAGGCCGTTTCGTGTTAACTCTTTTTCCAATGTATTCCATGACACCATCCTGCACGATGTTCCAGCGACCATCATTTTGCCGGAGTCATGGGTTCTCTCCTGTAAGGTAAATGCAGTGGAAATGTCACTCTGCATTTCAAATTCACCGTCACCCATGGTACAGATCAGGGCTATTCCCTCTGCGGTCAGGTGGCTGCGGATAAACTGATAAAAGCCATCTCTGTCTTCGTCAAGCACCAGCATGTGAACGACGGCTATGGCAAAGATAAAATCAAACGTTTCTTCCAGCCGGGCAGATAAGCAGTCCAAAACGCTGAAATGGTTTTCATACCGGGGCATCTGCTGCCTGCAATATGCAATGGCCTCTTCGGAAATATCCGTTGCCATTAACGGAAAACCATGTTCCAAAACGGTTCTGGAGTCTCTGCCTTCCCCGCACCCGATCTCAAGGAGTTTTTGTCCTCGATGGATTTTGTACCGGTCAATCACATCCATCACAATCGGCGTGCTTACATCGCTTGACCAGCTAACACCGTTTGCATGGGCGGTTTTGTAGCGTTCCTCATAGGCGGCGTAGTATTTTCTGTTATCTTTTTTCATTATGTACCCAATCACATCAAACGCACAAAACAGACCGCACTCAACCGAAGCTGAATGCTGCCTGTTTGTGTTCCCATCCTGTCTAACAGATGCTGTAATTCGTAATTTTTAATGGATTACCGCTGCTTTGCCAGTTCTTTTTTCGCCTGTATCCTTATTTTCCGAAAACGGAGAGATAGGCGTCTGTCGGGGCGAGACGGCCGACGGCGGAAAAGCCCATCATTTCGGGCGCGAGCTTTTCCCGCGCGAGAGAAAGCACGCTCTCGGCGGTCACGGCGTCGTAGCGCTCAATGATCTCATCGGCGGTGAGGCACTTGCCGAGCAGCAGCAGCCCCGAGCCGAGCCGGTTCATGCGGCTGGAGCTCGATTCGAGTGATAGAATGATGCCGGATTTGATGAGCTCGCGCGCGGTACGCAGCTCCTTGTCCGTGATGCCGTCCTGCCGGAACTTTTCGATTTCTTCCCGGATGAGCGCGAGCGCCTTCTCCTCGGAATCGCGTCCCACAGCGGTAGAGATGGCGAGCATGCCGGTCTCCTTATAGGCGGCGGTGAAGCTGCCGATGCTGTAGCAGAGACCATGCTTTTCACGGACGGTCTGGAAAAGACGCGAGGACATCCCACCGCCGAGCGCCATGGAGAGCACCTGCCACGAGAAGCGGTTTTCATCGCCGTCCGGCAGACCGGGGAAGGAGAGACAGAAATGGTTTTGCTCGGTGGCCTTGCGCTTTACAACCACGGCGGGCGTATAAGCGCTCTTGCGGCACGCCGCGGGGCGCGACGGCGCAAGCGCGGAAAACCGGTCGCAGAGCCGCCGGAGGTTTTCCTCCGTAAAGCTGCCGCACACGGAAACAACGATCCGCTCGGGACTGTACTCCCGTTCCTTGAACGCGCGGAGCGAAGCGCCGGTCATGCCGTTGAGCGAGGCGGTACGGCCGAGCACCGGCTTTCCGAGCGCACCGGGGAACGCTTTGCCCATGAGCTGTTCCACAACGATATCCTCCGGCGTGTCGCGGTACATGTCGATCTCTTCAAGCACAACGCCGCGCTCGTTAACGACATCCGATTCCGAGAAAAGAGAGTCAAAGAACATTTCGCAGAGAATGTCGGACGCCTCGTCCAGATGACTGTCGAGAACGCGGGCATAGAAGCATGTGGAATCGCGGGAGGTGAAGGCATTGATCTGCCCGCCGATGGCGTCCATTCGTCCGGCGAGCTCGGCGGCAGAGCTGCGCGATGTGCCCTTAAAGAGCATATGCTCGATGAAGTGGGCGCTGCCCTCCTCGCCGTGCTTTTCGTAGCGTGAGCCGACGCCGACCCAGATGCCGACGGCGGCGGAGCGTACGCCGGACATTTTCTCGTGGGCGATGCGGACGCCGTTCGGTAATGTGATGATTTCGTACATGGAATCCTCCGGATAAAAACGGCGGGAGCAGAGCCCCCGCCGTACATATTGTCAAAATGTAAAAAGTCTCGCAGAGTATGCGCTGCCGGTGGCTTACGCCTCTCCCCGCTCCTTGAGAGCGTCCTTGCGGCTGAGATCGATGCCCTTGGGGCCGACGTTCATGACCTTGACCCAGGTCATATCGCCGATGTTGAGCACATCCTCAACCTTCTCGGTGCGCTTGAACTCGAGATCCTTGATCTTCACAAGGCCGTCCTTGCCCGGAGCCAGCTCGACCCACGCGCCGAAATCGGAGCGGATGTTGGAGACGCGGCCGTAGTAGAGAGCGCCGATCTCCGGCTCGAAGACGATGTTCTCGATGGTCTTGCGCGCGGCGCGGCAGGCCTCGATATCCTCGGAGGCAATGTAGATGTTGCCGTCGTCGGTGATGTCAATCTTGGTGTTGGTGTCGGCGGTGATCTTCTGGATGACCTTGCCGCCGGAGCCGATGACCTCGCGGATCTTGTCGGGGTTGATCTTCATCTGGATCATCTTGGGCGCGGTCTTGGCAAGCTCACGGCGCGGTTCGGGGATGGCCTTGAGCATGACCTCGTCGAGGATCTGGAAGCGGGCTTCCTTCGTGATGGCGAAGGCTTCCTTGATGATCTCGTGCTTGAGACCGTCGTTCTTCAGATCCATCTGGATGGCGGTGATGCCTTCCTTCGTACCGGCGACCTTGAAGTCCATCTCGCCGTGGAAGTCCTCGACGCCCTGAATGTCGATGAACGTGGTGAAGTTGTCGCCGTCCTGAATAAGGCCGCAGCTGATGCCGGCAACGGGGGCCTTCAGAGGCACGCCGGCGTCCATGAGCGCGAGCGTCGTGCCGCAGATGGAGCCCTGCGAGGTGGAACCGTTGGAGGAGAGCACCTCGCTCACCACGCGGATGGCGTAGGGGAAGTCCTCCACGGACGGGATGACGGACTGGAGAGCCTTCTCCACGAGAGCGCCGTGGCCGTATTCACGGCGGCCGGTGCTGCGGGCGGCACGCGCCTCGCCGGTGGAGTAGGACGGCATGTTGTAGTGGTGCATGAAGCGCTTCTCGGTCTCGTCCCAGATGGTGTCAAGCTTCTGCGCGGCGGAGAGCGTGTTCAGCGTGGCGATGGAGAGCACCTGCGTCTGGCCGCGGGTGAAGAGGGCGGAGCCGTGGACAACGGGCAGCACACCGACTTCCGCGCCGAGCGGGCGGATTTCGTTCATGGCACGGCCGTCCACACGCTTGCCGGCGAGCAGCCACTTTTTAACGACCTTCTTCTGCAGCTTGTAGAGGATCTCGTCCATGTACTGCATGATCTCGGGATGGTCGGCTTCATACTTTTCCTGCATCGCGGTGACCCACTCGTTCACGCGGGCTTCGCGGACGTTCTTGTCGTCGGTGTCCATGCAGTACTCCATGCCGGCAAACTCGTTCTCGACGAGCTTTTCGAAGAGCTCGTCGTCGAACGCGGCATGCTCATAGGAGAACTTGGGCTTGCCGATCTCGGCGACCATGCGGTCAATGAGATCGAGCATCGGCTGCACCATCTCGTGCGCCTGCACGATGCCCTCGTACATGACTTCGTCGGGAACCTGATCGGCTTCGGACTCGATCATGACGATCTTCTTGTGCGTGGCGGCGATGGTCGTCGTCATGCGGTTGGTTTCCTTCTCGGCGGCGGTGGGATTGAAGAGGAACTTCTCGCCGTCCCAGCCGAGGACGATACCGGCGATGGGGCCGTTGAACGGAATGTCGGAGATGGAAACGGCGGTGGAAGCGCCGATCATCGCGGCGATCTCGGGGGAGCAGTCACGGTCAACGGCGAGCACTTCGCAGGCGATGACAACGTCGTTGCGCAGATCGGACGGGAAGAGCGGGCGCATCGGGCGGTCGATAAGACGGCTTGCGAGCACGGCGTTCAGAGACGGACGGCCCTCGCGGCGGTTGAAGCTGCCGGGGATGCGGCCAACGGCGTAGAGCTTCTCGTTGAAGTCCACGGCGAGAGGAAAGTAGTCAATGCCGTCCTTCGGGCGGGCAGACGCGGTAGCGGTCACGAGAACGCGGGTGTCGCCGTAGCCGACGAGAACCGAAGCGTTGCAGAGCTCGGCCATCTTGCCGACCTCCATGAAAAACGGACGGCCGCAGTAATCCATTTCGTAACGCTTGAAATTCGGGAATTCCTTGTGAGAGATGATCATTCTTTCGTTACTCCTTTATATATTCACACACTTGTACACATAATTTAAAAGCCTCGCAGAGTTTGCTCCCGCAGGCTTTCGTTTGAAATGAAATACGGAGGGACAGTATTCACTTGTCCCTCCGTAAAAAACCTTCATAACCTTCGGCAGAGGTCTCCGCGATTACTTGCGGATACCCAGTTTCGCGATAATGGCGCGGTAACGCTCGATGTCCTTGCGGGACAGGTACTCAAGCAGACGGCGGCGCTTGCCGACCATCTTGTACATGCCCAGACGGCTGTGGTCGTCGTTGGGGTGCTTCTTGAGGTGCTCGGTGAGCTGGCGGATGCGCTCGGTGAGGATGGCAATCTGGACTTCCGGAGAACCAGTGTCGCCCTCGTGGGTCTTGTTGGCGTCGATAACGACGGTCTTCTGGTCTTTCGTGATCATAGTAACTTCGATCCTTTCTTGTTTTTCGCTTCCCGCGCGGCTAAGTATCGGCTGAAAGGTGGCCGGAAACCGAGTACGGCGGTCAAACGCTTGATTATCCTACCACATTCTCCGCCGCTTGTAAAGAACAAAATCATGGAAAAGTGCCGTATCCCGGAAAAAAGAGCGTAATGGCGAGCCCGTCGGGGCGTGTGGTCTCTGCGGCGTCCGTGCAGAGACCTTCTTCAAGCAAACGGCGCGTTTTTGCGATCAGTCCGCCGAGATCCTGGCTCTCCGCCGGACGGAGCAGCGCATCTACATAGGCTTCCGTCTCCGAAACGCTCAGACGGCATTTGATAACGGCAGCCAGCGCTGCCTTGCGCACTTCGCCCTCCGGCAGCCGGAGCAGCGCTCTGGCGTGGCGCTCAGAAAGCCCCGCCTCCTGCATCGCACGTCGCTCCTCGCTTGTGAGACGCAGCAGCCGCAGCCGGTTTGCCACCGACGACTGCGATCTTCCGAGGCGAAGCGCGCATTCCGACTGCGTTATGCCGCAAAGGCGTATATACTCGCGAAGAAGGGGAGCGTCCTCCCACACGCTGAGCGTGCGTGCCCGGAGACGGCGAAACGCTTCCTGTTCCGTAATTTCCATGCCCAAGCGCGCCGCTCCTCTCGTGTCCGTGTGATTCAAGTATAGGCGTATGACCGTGCGGATGCGGACGAAAGTTGACATAATACAAAATAGTTTACATAACACAAATTGACAGAAAAAGCGGATTATGATATTTTAATAAGAACGAAAGGAGCATTGGTATGAAAAAATCCATTCGAGCCGCGGCTGCGGCTCTGCTGATACCGGTCCTGCTCGCACTCACCGGCTGCTCGCTGACGGTGGACGGCGTGATGAGCGTGATCGCACCAACGGAAACGCCTGTTCCCGGCTCGGATCTCGTCTTTTCGGATCAGCCGGAGGCGACGCCGGAACCGAAACAGATTACCTATGAAAAAATGGACGGCGTGTTCAGCCCGTTCTTTGCCGAAACGGACGGCGATAAAGCTGTCGCGGAGATGACGCAGCTCTCTCTCCGCGCCGTGGAGGGCAACCGCGCTCCCGCGGAAATTACCCGCAAGACCGGGGCGGACGGCAAGACCACCGTCACGATCCGCCTGCAAAAGGGACTTCTTTGCACGGATGGCGTGGAGCTGACGGCGGATGATCTTCTCTTCACGTATTATGTCCTCATGGATGAGAGCTATGACGGCCCCTATACGATCAACCAGCTCCCCGTTGACGGGATCTCGCTTTACTGGAACGGCATGGATTCAAACATGTACGGCAAGTACATGATGATCTATGATGAGATCTACAACGGCGGGAAATACGAGTCCGATTTGGAAAAGGCCGTGGAAGACGCCAAGCGCGCCGCCATCGAAAAGGGCGTGAGCGAGGAGAACGTGGAAAGCGACACCGATGTCGCCAAAGCGCAGCAGGCACTCGACGAATATGACACGGTCCGCGCCGATGAGATTCGCGACGCGATCGACAACGCCTGGCGCAACGACGCGCAGGCACTTGTGGATTATACGATCGAAAACTACAGCGGCACGATTTCGCTCCGTACGCCGTATACCCGCGAGGAAGTTCTCGCCAATACCGGACTGCAGGTGGCATACACCATGCTTGACCGCGGCTTCGGCACGTTTACCGACGACGGCGGCTTCACGTCGGCCAGCGGCGCTTCGTGGGATCTTTCGACAACGTACCCGACGACGGAGGATCTGTATAACGAAATGTTCGAAGCCTACGACGGCGATGTGGCGCAGTACTGGAGCATCGAGGGCATTGGCCGGGCGGACATGCTTGCCGCCGTGCAGAACGCCCTTGTGCGTGAGTGGGCGCCGCTGGACGACGACTGGACCGGCGGCATTCAGAGCGTATCCGGCGTGGAAAAGCTTGACGATCTTACGATCCGCATCACGCTCAGCCGCTGCGACGACACGATCCTCAAAGCGCTTACCGAGATTCCCATTGCGCCGCTGAATGTTTACGGCGACGTGAGCCGGTTTGATCCCGATAATGGTTCCTTCGGCTTTACGAAGGGCAATCTTTCTTCCATCCGCGCAAATAATGGAAAGGCGATCGGTGCGGGCGAGTATGCCTACCGCGAGACCGATCTCAGCACCGTATATCTCGACGCAAACGAGAACTACTGGCTCGGCGTGTCTGCTGTGCCGGAGGTTATCCTCTCCAAGGCGGAGTAAAACCTATGATGAACAAAAAGCGTTCCGGCGGATCACCGGAACGCTTTTTTCATAAAAAGACCCGCGGGGGCAGAGAGCCTCGCGGGAAAGGGTTGTGGGATAAAAGATATGAGCTGCCCCGGTCGTGGCAGGATGGATTTGCCACGGACCAATTGATAAGCTGTAAGGAGAGCATACCGCGGCGCGGCAAAAATGTAAAGAGCGAAGCGTGTCGCAAAAAAACTACTTTTGTCGCGCGTATAATTTTTTTATTTCCGGAAAGGATAGAAGAGCGCGGTCATGCCGCGCAAAACCTGCAAAGGAGCCGGAAACCATGATCATTGACAGAATCGCTCTCATCCTCGCCGTCGTCGGCGGGCTGAACTGGGGCCTTGTCGGACTCTTCCGCTTTGACCTTGTCGCGTATCTGTTCGGCGGACAGACAGCAACCGTCAGCCGGATCGTATATACGCTGGTTGGCATTGCGGCAATCTGGTGCATTTCGCTGCTCTTCCGCGAGCGGGATACAACCGAGGAAGCATAAAACGGTTCAGCGGTGAAAGGCCGTCTCTCTTCGGAGAGGCGGCTTTTGCGTTCGTTAAGAGAAAAATTGACATTGATTTTTTCCCATGGTATAATTTTCTGAAATAAAATGCGGGAAGTGATAGCATGACGGACAACGAAAAAGATATGGGTCTGCCCGAAGAAAGACCGCAGCCCGCTTCTGCGCAAAACGATACCGCACCGGAAACGGTGGCGGAACCGAATGCCCCGGCAGCGGAAGAATCTGCTGCCTCCGGGGAAGCGCCGGAAACGGAAGAAATCCCGGAAGCGGAAAAACCGTCGGAACCGGCAGAAAAGCCGAAAGAGGAAACGCCGGAGCCGGCAGAGCCTGCCGGTGAGGACAAGAGCGCGCCGGAGACACCGAAGGAAGCTCCTGCTAAGGAAGCCCCTGCCGAAGAGAAAAAAGCGGAGAGCGCCAGGGCGGACGGCCTGAGCGGTGTCGGCCTTGCCATTTCGCTTTGCGACGCGGTGCTCTATAGCGTCGGGCGCGAGCATTTCCACGGCGGTATCCGCCCGGACAATATTTCCGTCCGCGGCGACAAGGCGTACCTTGGCGGAACGCTTCAGCATTCCGTCGGCGAATTTACGCCGCAGGAGCTGGAGTACATGGCGCCGGAGCTGTTCTGGGACGGCATCCGTACCCCGACGGCGGACGTATACTCCATTGGCCTGATCCTCTATTCCCTTTATAACTACGGCCGTCTCCCGTTCTGGCCGGTGTCCGGCGCGATCACGCCGAACGCACGGGCGAGCGCGCTGCAAAAGCGCATGAGCAACGAGGAGATTCAGCCGCCCGCGAGCGCAGACGCCGAGCTGGCCGGCATCATTCTGCGTGCTCTGGCGTTCCGCATTGAGGAGCGCTGGCACGATGTGCAGGAACTGAAGGACGCCCTCGGCGGATGCGATGCTGCCGGTTCGGCGGTGGACATTTCCCTTGCCATGTCGGGGCTTTTGATGCGTTCGGCGGACGCTCCGGCGATCGACCGGCGCGACGGGCGGGGAAGAGGCCGTACATATTATGACGACGGGGACATTCCGGCCGGACGCCGCCCACAGCGGCGCAAGAGCTTCCGCTGGCTCTGGGCGCTGCTTGCAGCGATCCTTGTTGTCGGCGCGGTCGTCGCAGCATACGCGAGCGGCACGGCGAACGACAAAGAGCCGCAGGTGCAGGTAACGCCCACGCCCGAACCGACGCAGGCACCCACGCCGACACCCACCGCCACCCCGGATCCGACGCCTTCGCCCACCCCGAAGGGGCCGCGCTACGTCGTTTATGCCGAAAACGTGAGCTGGACACAGGCGCAGCAGCGCTGCGAAGAGCTCGGCGGCACGCTGGCGGTGCCGACGACGGAGGACGAGTATAACGAGATCGTCCGTGTGTGCACGAGCGCCAAATGCAACTACGTCTGGCTCGGCGCGGAGCGCCAGGCAGACGGCAACTGGCGCGATACCGAAGGCGAGATCATCACGTTCTTCCGCTGGGATGAGGGTGAGCCGTCCGGCATCGACATCGGCGACAACGCGCCGGAGAACTATCTCATGATGTGGCGGCGCGAGGATGGCTGGTACTATAACGACAGCCGCGAAAACCCGCTGCTCGACTTCTACGCCTTCTACGGCGACAACGTCGGCTTTGTGTGCCAGATGTGGTAAAACTCTTCAAGCGAACCCGCTGAGCGGGGCTTTCGTTTGGCACAAACTCTGCGAAGCTAAAAATGCCGGAGGGAAATTCCCTCCGGCAATTTTTTTAGTTGAGCAGCGCCCGGTCGTTATCCAGCGTACTGCCGGAAATCTGCGCGAATTTTTCGAGCAGCTCTTCCACGGTCAGCTTCGCTTTTTCCTCGCCGCGGCAGTCGAAGATGATCTCGCCCTTGTTCATCATGATGAGCCGGTTCCCGTGGCGGATGGCATCCTTCATGTTGTGGGTGATCATCATGGTGGTGAGCCCGCTCTCCTGCACGATGCGATCGGAAAGATCCAGCACCTTCGCCGCCGTCGCGGGGTCGAGCGCGGCGGTGTGCTCGTCAAGCAGCAGCAGCCGCGGCTTTTGGAGCGATGCCATCAGCAGCGTTACCGCCTGGCGCTGGCCGCCGGAGAGAAGGCCGACCTTTGTTGTCAGCCGATCCTCGAGACCGAGATTCAGCTCGCGGAGCTTGTCGCGGTACATATCGCGCTCTTCGCGCGTGATGTGCCAGCGGAGTCCGAGTCTTTTGCCGCGCCGGTAGGCGAGAGCGAGATTTTCCTCGAGCTGCATATCCGGTGCGGTGCCCATCATGGGGTCCTGAAAGACGCGCCCGATAAACGGCGCACGCTTATAATCCGGGAGACCGGTGATGTCGTTCCCGTCAATGACGATCGAGCCGCCGTCCACCGGCCAAACGCCCGCCACGGCGTTCAGAAGCGTGGATTTGCCCGCACCGTTGCCGCCGATCACGGTAACGAAATCGCCCTCATCCAGATGGAGATCAACGCCTGCAAGCGCCCGGCGCTCGTTGATCGTGCCGGGATGGAACGTTTTGTAAATGTGGTTGACATCGAGCATCATTGTCCGATCGCCTCCTTCTGTCCGCGCTTTTTCGCACGGCTGAACGAGTTTTTGGACTGCTTCTGCAGATACGGCACCGCGAGGAACAGCGCCACGATCAGCGCCGTGAAGAGCTTGAGATCGTTCGGGTCGAGCCGCAGCCAGAGGATGAGTGTCATGACCATGTAGTAAAGCACGCCGCCGAGCACGACAAAGAGCAGTTTGATGGAGAAGTTGCAGCCTTTTTTGAAAATCGCCTCGCAGAACACCTCGCCGATAACGATGGAGGCAAGGCCGATGACGATCGCGCCGCGGCCCATATTAACGTCTGCCGTGCCCTGAAACTGGGTCATCAGTCCGCCGGAGAGCGCAACAACGCCGTTGGAGAGCGCAAGGCCGATGACCTTCATCCGGTCAATGTTGATGCCCTGCGCCCGGCTCATGGCGGGATTGGAGCCGGTCGCGCGCAGCGCCGAGCCCTGCTCGGTGCCGAAGTACCAGTAGAGC
This sequence comes from uncultured Oscillospiraceae bacterium, assembly GCA_934511165.1. Taxonomy (GTDB): domain Bacteria; phylum Bacillota; class Clostridia; order Oscillospirales; family Oscillospiraceae; genus Apopatocola. The sequence continues at coordinate 23,276 of CAKSWA010000006.1, forward strand.
AGCGCGATGAGCACTGCCGCGAGCAGGAAGCCGATGCCGATCGCCTGCGGCACATAGCGCGAGGAGACAAGAAAGCCCTTGCCGCCGTTTTCCCAGAACATGCCGTAGGTCTTGAGATTCGCCGTCTGGTTCGCTTTCATACCCATGATGCGAAGATTCACGGAATAGAGCGCGAACTGCGTGAGAATACCGGCGAGAATGGCGGGAATGCCGAGCTTCGTGTGCAGCAGCCCCGTGCAGAGACCGGCCAGTACGCCGGCGAGGAGCGCCGCGAGCAGAGCCGCCCACGCAGGCCATCCGGCCATAATCAGCATAACGGTCACAGCGCCGCCGGTCGCAAAGCTGCCGTCAACGCTCAGATCGGCCACATCGAGCAGCCGGAAAGTAATGTATACACCCAATGCCATCAAACCCCAAAGAATGCCCTGCGCGATGGCGGAGGGCATTCTTGCGGGCAGACTGGCAAAATTCAGGGAAGCGAAGTAAGCACCCATGGTTTTGTCCGTCCTTTATGTTTCGCGGCAGTCAACCGCTGTATTCGTGCTGCCGGAGATCAGCCGATCGCGACGTAATCTTCCGGAACCGTGACGCCGAGCGCCTCGCAGATTGTGGGGTTGAACTTCTTCACGGGTTCGGGGAAGTACTCAATGGGCATTTCGGAGATGTTCGATTCCCCGGTCAGGATCTTCGCGGCCATCTTGCCGGTCGTCACGCCAAGATCGTAGTAGCTGATCGAGAGCGTTGCAACGCCGCAGCCGGAGCAAATGCCTTCTTCACCGGCGATGATCGGCACACCAGCGGGCTCAGCCACGTTGTTGATCGCCTCGGTGCAGCTCGCGGCGGTGTTATCGGTGGGGATGTAGAGAACATCGTTCCCGTCGCACGCGGTCGCGGTCACGGCGGCAACGTCGTTGGAGTCGGCAAAGGTGTACACCGTGACGGTGACGCCGGCCTTTTCGAGTTCGGCCTTCACCACGTCAGACTGGTAGACGGAGTTGGCTTCGGCGGAGCAGTAAAGAATGCCGACGTTCTTCGCCTCGGGGAAAAGCTCCAGAATCATCGCCGCCTGCTGGTCGAGCGGGGCGAGATCGGACGTACCGGAGACGTTGCCGCCTACGGTGCCGGAGAAACCGTCAATATCCAGCGCAACGCCGTATTCGGTGACGGAGGTGCCGAGGATGGGGATGGAATCCGTCGCGGCGACGGCAGCCTGCAGCGCCGGAGTGGCGTTCGCGAGAATCAGATCCACGCCGTCGGAAACAAAGCCGTTGACGATCGTTGAGCAGGTGGGAATATCACCGGCGGCGTTCTGTTCCACAAATACGACCTTGTCGCCGAGCGCCTCGGTCAAGGCGTCCTTAAAGCCCTGCGTGGCGGCGTCGAGAGCGACATGCTGTACAAGCTGGCAGATGCCAACGGTATAAACTTCACCCTCCGCCGCGGTGGGCGCGGCAGCGGGTTCTTCGGCGGGCGTGGCCGCCGGTGCGCTTCCGCATGCGGCGAGGGAGAGTACCATCGCCAGCGTGAGGAGAATGACAAGTGCTTTTTTCATGGTTTTTGGCTCCTTTTTCTAAGGCGTTTTCGCCTTTCTCTTATGCTTTGCATTATAGCACTTTAAATGGGCAAAGCAAGTGGCTTTTTTCACAAAAAAAACATGCCGGAACAAGTCCGTTCCGGCATTGTATATCAAGATGGGTTGGTTATTTATCAAATATCCAGGATTCCCATGATCACGATACCCGCCACGACGAGCGCGATGCAGGCATAGTGTTTTTTCGAGAGCTTTTCCTTGAGGAAGATGCGCCCCCAAATGACGCTCGCCACGCAGTAGGACGAAATGATCGGCGCGGCAAAGGCAACGTGCTCGGTATCAGCCAGCGCGTAGATGTAGAAGAATTGGCCGATCGTCTCGCACACGGCACCGAGATACTTCGGCCCCTCCTGCTTCGGGATGAGGCGCTGTTTTTTGATTCCGAGAACGTAGATGGCGCACACGATGCCCATCACGAGAAAGGTGAGCTCGTAGGCGACGTTGCAGGCATCCGCCAGCTCTTCGCCGAGCTTTTCGAGCACGCGGCTGTCGGCAAACGTGCCGAGCGCGTCGAGCAGGCAGTAGATCACCGGCAGCGCAATGGCGAGCCAGCTTTTGGCGTAATGCCGGTTGGATTCGTCCTGCCGGGCGCGGCGCAGTTCTTCGTCCTCGTTGGATTCCGTAATGCCGAGTGCGACGACGCCGATGCACACGAGCGCCACGGCCACGAGCGCTAGGGGCGGCAGATCGTCGCCGATGCCAACGGTGATGAGCGTGAGTACTGCCACGAGCGCGCCGGAGCTGTTGCAGATCGGGGAGGAGATAGAAAGCTCTATGTACCGGAGGCCGACATAGCCGATGGCCATCGAGAGAATGTAGAGCATCGAGACGGGGAGATACATGAGAATGATATCCCACGTGATGCCAACCTTCCCGATAAAGATCTCATAGGCGGCGTGCAGTCCCATGACGAGGCCGACGGCCATGACCATTTTGAGATGGCTGTATTTGTCGCTGCCGTCCTGGCAGCCGATCTTGGAAAAAAGATCGGAGCCGCTCCAGCAGAGAAGAGCGATGAGCGCAAACCAAAACCACATGATAGTGCTTATTCCTTTCCTGTTTCTATTTTCGGACAAGTCAGTATACCAAACCGGGGATATACTTTGCAAGAGCGATTTTTGCAGGAAAAAATCCGGCTTTCCAATGGAAAGCCGGATAAATCGGATAGGATTCTTTTAAAACAGCGGCGCGAGCGTGCGCAGCACGGCGCGGATCAGCCGCCGTCCGCGGCGCTGCTGCAGACACAGCTCCTCCGTGATGGGCGCGCTCCGTTCCAGCTCGGAAAGATATTCCGCCTTCATGTCCGCGATGGCGGGTGTATCACACATCCATACGCCGCACTCAAAGTGGAGATACAGACTGCGGTAATCGAGATTGATCGTTCCGACCACGGCGCTGCGGTCATCGGCGATGAACGTTTTGGCGTGCACCATGCCGGGGGTGTACTCATAGATCTTCACACCCGCGAGAATGAGCGTTTCGTAGTAGGAGCGGGTCATTTCATGCACAAGAGCGCTGTCGCTGATCGCGGGGGTGACGATGCGCACATCCACGCCGGACTTGGCCGCGGCGGTCAGCGCGGTGATCATCTCGTTATCGATGATGAGATAGGGGGTGTTGATATACACATAGTCCTTGGCGCGGTTGATGAGATGCATGTACACCGTTTCGCCGACCGGCTCGTTGTCGAGCGGCGTATCGCCGAACGGCTGCACCCAGCCGGGGGCGGTGATGCTCTCGCAGAGCGCCGCGTCCGGCGCGTAGCGGGTGAAATCCTCCGTTACGCCGCGCGTGTAGTCCCACATGGAGAGAAACATCGCCGTGAGCGCGTACACGCCCTCGCCGCGCAGCATGACGCCCGCGTCGAGCCAGTGGCCGCAGCGCTGCACCACGTTGATATAGGCGTCCGAGAAGTTGATCCCGCCCGTGAAGCCGACATTTCCGTCGATCACACAGATCTTGCGGTGGTCGCGGTTGTTGAACCGCGGCGAGAGAATGGGGATAAACCGGTTGAACACGCAGCAGCGGATGCCCTCGGCCTCAAGCGTGTCCTCATAGCCCTCCGGGAGCTTGTACATGCAGCCGAAATCGTCGTACATCACGCGCACATCCACGCCGCTTTCCGCCTTGCGGCGCAGCACCTCGTGAATGGCGTTCCACATCTGTCCGGGGGCGATGATGTAGTATTCCATAAAGATGAACTTTTCCGCTTTTTCAAGCTCCGCCAGAAGCGCTTCCAGATACGCCTCTCCGACGGGAAGATATGTCGCTTCCGTGTGCGTAAATACCGGCGCGTCCGCAATGCGATAGAGATAGTCGGAAACGCATTTGGCATCCGTATGATCGGGCAGCGCCGGCTGCGCCGGGCTCACACCGCGCATGGCTTTTTCATACTGTTCGGCGACGGACGACATCCGCGCCTTTTCCTTCGGCGTGAGCTGGTTTTTACCGAATACAAGATAAAGCAGAACGCCGAACACCGGCAGCGCGAGAATCGGGATGATCCACGCGATCTTATACGCGGGGTTGCCGTCGCGGCTGACGAGATAGACGACAACAACGGCGGAGAGCACGAGGCAAATGCCGTAAAAGAGCGCGAAATGCTCATTGAACCGGGTGATGGCGAGAAAGATGGCGGCAAACTGCAGCGCGATGAACGCGCCGGTAAATACCGCGCGGGAAAAAATAACTTTGAAAAAATTCTTCATGGGTCTCTCCGCAAAACGAAATATTTCCTGCTGCCATCATACAGGAAGGACACGGAAAATTCAACAACAGATGCGCCCGTTTGTCTTATGTGAAAAGCCCGGACAGCAGCATGAATCCCACCGTCAATATATCAATAGATTCTTGAAATGAAGCCAAATGATCTCCTGTGGATTGCTCAAAGCTTGGTTAAGAGTAGGAAAGGGTAATCTACAGGAGCAAATATCTAAGCGAATATGGCGACACTGTATGCGGATGGATTGATCCGGCTGAGTTAAAGAAAAGGGACGAGCTACCGAACGAATCGGTAGCTCGTCCTTGTTCATATAGCTCTGTACTCTCCATTTAGTGCAGATTGCCTCTCAGTCTCAATAAGATGAAACGGCACACTCAATCCAATAAATAACCTTGGAATAATTGTGTCTGCATATGGCACCAACCAACAAACCGCGCACAATCAGGTCGTTTCGAGGTTATATGCAGAGAGCAGGAATACCGTAGCAATCACGGCCGAAACGAACACACCAGGCCAAATGCTCTTGGTCTTTCTGTACAATCTGTTGTTTAGCGGCATGATGAATGAAAGGATAAATGGATAGCCAAAGGTTCCATTCATCAATACCCACGGGGGAATGGGGTAGACATTATTCGGATTCACCGTGATAATTTCCATACCATAGAGCAAGTACCAGAAAGCCAACATGAAGAAGGGAAGTGCTGAAAACACCACTGCTATCACATCGGAAACGATCGCATCTTTCTTCTCATTACCAGTGTCCACATATTTGTGAATAATCATTGGGCCAAATGAGAGACAAGCGAACACGCCAATGTAAATGATAAAGTACAATGGCATCACCTTTACGGTACCGAATGCCAGTTTTGTAAACACGACAATTCCCGCGAAGAAGTTGAAGCTAATGCCCATTACTTCGTCAAAGAAGCTTGACAAAGTCTGCATGGCAATCAGAACGATAGCGCCAATTGCAAGGCATTTCAGCAGGTTGATCGCCGTGACTTTTTTGCCGCCTTCCCACGTAATGCCATAGCCGATTGCATTTGCGCCATTGGGCTTGCCAACAAAACGATGGTACAGTCCAAAGCAAATCAACTGCCAAATCATAGCAAGGATCAGGAAGGGGATATACCCGTTAAAGAAAGATGGTGCCCAAGATGTTACACCCTTGAATGGCGGCAGAATGTAGTGCCGCACGCAAAGCATCTCAAACATAAAGCAAGTAAACAAAATGTTCAGAACAGGGAGAACAATCTTAAGAACATTTGCTACCTTTGTGTTCTTGATGAGGGTCGTATATTCCGGATATTTAACGGTGGGCGTCTCACGAACGAGGCTCTTAAACTCGTCCAAAGACAGCAGCGTAATAACGAGGTTGTACAGGAAGACCATCAAAGCCGCAAATCCGAGAACGGCAAAGATCTCAATCCACAAATATACCAGATCATCGGCGGCAAGATCGGTATCAGTTGGAGAGCTAAGTTCAAGAGCAATGATGGTGTTTTCGACCATTTCAGTGTTGATAGGCTGAAACACATGCTGTACGGCCTTAGAATTGATGTATCCATAAACGGCCGTACCCTCCTGCCAATCACCAGAACCAATCCAACCATCGCCATAATTTGCTTCCGGCATGAATTTTCTAATCTGGTTGAGAGCGGAACTGCCCGCCGCCAAGCCGAAGTAGTTGACGCCCAACTCCGAAATTTCCAATGAATTTGCAGTTCTGTAGGCGCTAAGATGCATCGCAGTCTTAGTATCCTCGGGGAAACTGGTTGCATAGGCGGTCGCAACATCCCTGCCGGCGGAAAAACCTACAGCAACCACATTTTCCTGATCAACAAAATTCATCCCAGAAACACAGCTGTGGATACCAGTCAAATACGGCATCAAGTCAAGGCCTTCCGCGTACCCAGCGTTACCATACATCTCCGATTGTCCCGAACCGGGAATGTCCAATAACAAAACAGCATAATTTCGTCTTGCAAACTCAATTGCATAAGACTTGATAAAGTAGGCATTTGAGTTGATTCCCGGTGCGATTATTACGCAAGGAACCTTATTCGTCTCAGATGCGCCTTTGGGAACCATCAACAAGTAGCTACCGGTCTTGGCTTCATCCCCGACAGTAAAGGCAAAGGACATTCTCTGATTCTTGGAATATCCCCAATCCGTAGTGATTCCCCAAATAAATATGCCACAAATAAGTAGCACGCTGAGTGCAATGGCCATAAGTTTTACACTCTTTGATTTGCTCACGGTTTCAATACCTCCTATCCCGTAGAGTCTTCTCTTGTTCTCCTCTTGTTGAGTCACATCAACTAAGCAGGTTCTCTTTGTGCCAGCAGAATAGAACGACAAAGCAAATATTGTTTCCAAATCACCCCCCTTTTTGCGCTGTTCTCAAATTCATTTTGCGGTTTCATTGAAAAACATCCATATAAAAGCCAATCCGATACTTTCCCCAAAAATCAAACTCTGTCAGGATCGATCATTTGAAGAATACAAACAGCGCGAATTACAAAACTTCTCAAAGATAAGATTCTTCATTTCTGTCCATAATACGCCTGTGCGCCGTGTTTGCGCAGATAGTGTTTATCCAACAGGCTCTGCTGCATTTCCGTTGGAGCACCAGGAATTTGCGTCACATGCCAGTTCATAAACGCGATTTCCTCCATAACGACCGCATTGTGCACAGCCTCAGCGGGATCATGTCCCCAATTAAACGGGCCGTGGCTCATCACCAAGACCCCCGGAATCGCAATTGGGTCTATACTTTTGAAGGTCTCTGTAATGACCTTGCCTGTCTCCTTCTCATATTCGCCAGCGATCTCCAAATCCGTCATAGCACGTGTGCAGGGAATTGTTCCATAAAAATAATCTCCATGTGTAGTGCCCATTGCATACAGAGGCTTACCAGCCTGTGCAAAAGTTGTTGCCCATCGGCTATGCGTATGTACGACGCCACCGATTTCAGTAAATGTGCTATACAGTACCAAGTGGGTTGGTGTATCACTTGACGGACGCCATTTGCCTTCAATTACCCTTCCTTGTAAATCCACGACAACCATATCATCATCGGTCAACTCTTCATAAGGTACACCCGATGGCTTGATAACCACCAGCCCGCTTTCTCTGTCGATCCCCGAAACATTCCCCCAAGTATATGTAACCAGTCCTCGGGCTGGAAGCTGAAGATTTGCCTCCAATACCGCATATTTTAGCTGTTCTAACATGCCCTCTTCCTCACTTTAGCTTCCATGCAAGATCCATAAGAAAGAGCTGTTCTTCAAGCTTTTCCACAGTTGTGCTATCTGCTATATGCACAAACTCGATACCCATAATCATTGCCCAATCGCGCATCTGCTCCACCGTTACATCATAAGAGAGTACAGTATGGTGTGCGCCGCCAGCCGCTATCCAACATTCTAGTCCAGTCCTTAGATCCGGTTTTGCCTTCCACATCACGCGAGCAACGGGGAGATTGGGCATTGGCAGTAGCGGTTTAATACACTCGATTTCCTGGCATATGAGCCGGAACCTTCCTCCCATATCGATCAGGCTCACAACGATCGCATCGCCTGGTTTCCCCTCAAAAACAAGTCTTGCAGGTGGGTTGCGGTCGCCAATTCCCAGCGGGTGGACTTCGACACGTGGTCGATCAGCCGCAAGGCTCGGACAGACTTCGAGCATATGTGCTCCGAGATTGTATTCTCCATGATCGGTCAAATGATATGTATAATCCTCCATAAACGCGGATGCACCATTGCCACTATCGCCCATAGACTTCAAAATTGCTGTCATAGCTGCGACTTTCCAATCTCCCTCACCGCCGTAGCCATATCCCTGCTCCATGAGGTGCTGACTAGCAAGTCCGGGAAGTTGCTCCATGCCGTGCAGGTCCTGAAATGTATTTGAAAAGGCAATACACCCCTCTGCATCGAGCATACGCTTCATCGCTATCTCTTCTCGCGCTTGATAACGGACAGCAGAAAGATCTTCAGTCGCAAAATCATATTCGCAACGATAAATGTCCATCAACTCATCAATTTCTGCTTCCGTAACGCTATTCATAGTCCTGACAAGATCACCTACGGGCCAAGTATTTACTTGCCAACCAAACTTTATCTGCGCCTCGATCTTATCCCCTTCCGTCACCGCTACATCCCGCATATTATCACCAAAGCGCATTACCTTTAGCGACCGAGACACCGCTACACCGATAGCCGTACGCATCCACCGTCCTAAACGATCGCGAACTGCAGCATTTTGCCAATGTCCTGCAATAATCTTCCTCGGCATACGAAGCCTTGCACCGATAAACCCATGTTCTCGATCACCGTGCGCTGCTTGATTGAGATTTATGAAATCCATATCGATGGTTTCGTTTGGGATTTCTCGGTTATACTGTGTAGCAAAATGGCACCATGGCTTTTGTAGATTCACAAGACCGTTAATCCACAATTTGCTTGGGCTGAACGTGTGGCACCATGTCACGATCCCCGCGCATGTCTCGTCATAATTTGCCCGACGCACAATATCTGCAATCTCTGAGCTTGTCTTGCCAGTCACTTTATAGATGAGCGGATATGGAAGCGATTCGCTTAGTTCTGCCGCCATGCAAGCCGCGCGTGAGGCGACTGTGTCCAATACCTCATCCCCATAAAGGCTTTGACTACCAACGATAAACCAAAACTGATATTTCCTCATAATCATCCCTCAACAAAAGAATTAACAGCTACCTGCTCCACAGCCAAAACTTTTTTAAATCGTTCTAAATAGGTTGCAAAACCCGCTACATCTTCAACATATGGCGAAACAGAAGTCTGTGCCGCATCAGCAAACACGCGTTCGTCGAGATAAGTTTCCAATGTCTCACCTTCACGTTTCAAACACATATACGCCGTAAGCAACGCCATCCCATACGGTCCACCATCACCCGCCGTCTCCATACAAATGATTGGGGTATTGCAGGCGGCAGCCATAATCCTTTGTCCGACCACAGGCGTTTTAAATAATCCGCCGTGGCCAGTCAGACGATCGATGGCAACATCCTCGCCCGAAAGCAAATCCATTCCTATCCGCATGGTCGCCATCGTGGAATAAAGCTGTGCACGCAGAAAGTTTCCAAGCGTGAAACGACTGTTGGGCTGTCGCACCACAATCGGTCGCCCCTCATCCATATGTGTCACCCCCTCGCCTGCTAGATAATTGCAGACCACAGTGCCGCCGCAATCTGCATCGCCTTCAAGGCTTTTTTGGTACAGACGCGTAAACAACTCATGGCGCGGTACTTCACTTCCAAAGAGCTCTGCCGTCTCTCGAAAGAGCTCCATCCATGCGTTCATATCGCCCGTACAGTTATTACAATGTACCATAGCAACCGGTGCACCCGTAGGGGTCGTCACCATATCTATCTCTGAATAGACCCGCCGCAATGGATTCTCCAACACCACCATGGAAAAAATGGATGTACCCGCGGACACATTGCCAGTACGTGGCGCAACGGCGTTCGTCGCAACCATTCCTGTCCCTGCATCGCCTTCGGGCGGTGCAAAAGAGAGACCGGTTGGAAGTGCCCTATCGAGAAGTGCAGAGCCTTTCTCGGTCAGTACGCCTGCCGAATCGCCCGCTGACAATACGCGAGGCAACAGATCACATAGTTTCTGGTGAAAACCTTTTTCTGACGAAAGAGCATCAAACGACCTAAGCATATCAGCATCATAATCTACATGCTCGTTGTCAATTGGGAACATGCCGGATGCATCACCAACACCAAGTACGTTCTCACCCGTAAGCATATAGTGAACATAGCCCGCAAGCGTGGTGATATGCGCAATGTTCTTTACGTGCGGCTCACCATTTAGGATTGCTTGATAGAGATGCGCGATGCTCCACCGCTGCGGGATATTGAAATGAAACCGGTCCGTCAACGCTTCAGCCGCCTGACCAGTAATGGTGTTCTGCCAGGTTCGAAACGGAACGAGCAGATTCCATTCCTTATCAAACGCAAGATACCCATGCATCATGGCGGATACGCCTGCTGCACAGACATTGCCGCAACCATCGATTTGCTGCAGGGCGGATTTGAGCCCATCCCATACATCGTCCAACGAATATGTCCACACACCGTTTTCCAAATTACTCTGCCACGTGTGATCTCCCGAGGACACTACTCGATGATGTGCATCGATGACAACGCCCTTAATACGTGTTGAACCGAGCTCAATCCCGAGAAAAGTTTTTCTGCTTGCCATGTCGTCTTCTTTCTGTTGTTTTACTCTCATTTTGCAATGCACTTGATGCTTGCAATGGATATAAAGCATCAAATAGTATTCTCAAAAACGAAATGCCACTTTGATATCCCCCTGTTGTCCCGCTGCATAGCTGAAAGCCTCCTGCCACTGCTCCAACGGAAAGACCTTGGTGACAACACCCTCTGTTTTGAGCGTGCCATCAGCCATGTGTTCAAGAACATACGGATAAGTATAGGGGGAGAGATGTGAACCGAGCACATTTAACTCCTTCTTGTCTCCGATGATTGACCAGTCGAGTGGTTGGTTCGACGAAAACTGAGAACTCCACAAAAGTTCCAAGCTTTTGTATCATCTGCATTCCCTGCACAACAGAGGATGGATGCCCAGTCGCTTCAATATATATATCGCAACCGTAGCCGTCCGTAAGTTTCATAATTTCATCAACCACATCATCTCGATCAGGATTCATCGCGAGATCCGCACCAAATTCACGTGCTTTTTTTCAGGCGGGAATCAACCATATCAAGTGAGATGAGCATCTTGGGATGCAGCGTATGCGCATACGTAATCATGCCAAGGCCAAGTGTACCTGCGCCCGCAATCACTACAATATCCTTATTGGTTATTGATGCGCGATCAACAGCGTGTTTTGCGCAGCCAAACGGTTCGATAAGAACCGCACTTTCAAAGCGCAATTCTTTCGGCACTTTGGTGATCATTGCATGCTCGGTTTGAATGCGAACATACTCTGCCATGCCCCCACAATACTCCTTAAAATATCCGTACATGCGGTGTGGTTGGCACATCCAATATTTCCCATCTCTGCAAAAGCGACACGTGCCGCACGGAGCGATCTGATCACATGTAATACGTTCACCAAGCTCATAACCATCCACCTCATCGCCGATCGCAACAATGTGACCGAGGAACTCATGACCCGGAATGAACGGAGCATCTACCCATGCAGGCTGTTTCTCATCCGTTGATTGTGTGCTTATATACTAGATGAGTCGCGAACTTCATAAATAATAGTATCTATTTCTGCTACAGATTGAAAGAATTTACTTGTCTAATAATGGACATTTATTGATCTTTTTTGTATAATGATATATATTTTCGGAGGTGCTGACAATGCCTGCCAAATATGAATATAGGATTTATGATTACGGCGTCCCGATCTGGATCGGTAAATATCGCAATCTTCGTAATCTCCCACACTGGCATTTAGAACACGAGATAATTGTTTGCCGCGATGGCCAAGCAACCGTTACTGTGGATGGACAACACCTCACATTGGGACCGGGGAGTTGCGTATTTTGTTGCGGTGGAAGTGTCCACTATATCGACGCAGATCCCAACTGTCTACTGACAATTGCGCTGTTTGATCCTGAATTTGTCAAATCTTTTGCAGACAAACAGATACTCAAAAATCCGCTTTACCCAGATAGATATCACACAGGCGCACGACTCCTTGAGATTGAAAATGAAATTGCTAAACAGTCTTCTTTCTATGTGGAAAAGTCAAAAACGCTACTTATTAACCTGTTAATCGATATCTTCCGCGGTGAGGAATTGGCACCAGGTCGTGTGCAGAATTCGCCTACTCTGGAACGATATAAAGCGCTGTTGGAAAAGTTGGATGAAGAGTACCGAGATATCACATTCCAACAGGCGGCCGATTTCATGAATATGTCGGCAGCGTACTTTTCACGTTTTTTTAAGCAAATGGTTGGGCGGACATTCTCCCAACATTTAAACCTCATTCGGATAGATTATGCTTTGAAGCTACTGTCTGAACAACCGGATATCTCCATGCGAACGCTCATGTGCGAATGTGGTTTCAATACGCTACGCAACTTCAACAGGGTGTTTAAGGATGTTACCGGATATTCACCGAGAAATCTTCCCCCTGACTATTCACTGAACCTCCGATCAATGTCGACAAAAGATACTATGTTTAATCCGACATTGGAGTGTTCAATCCCATTTTAGTAACAGTCCAATGATCTCCGACTTCATTCCTCATTCGCCCACATTCGGAATGCCGAACAGTACATGAAAAAGGGAAAATTGAGCATAACGGTTAAGATCAGGTTAATTTTTCTGCTTCCCCCTATTATCAAGCAAAAATCGTGCTAAAATAGCATCACACTTATCTGCACACTATAAATGTCAATGAAAAAGTGAGCCATGCGCTCATGAATTTTTGCCACCAACGACCACGAAAAAGTGAGCCACTCCGCTCACGAATATTTGAGCCACCCTGCTAAGCTTTATTCTGGATTGTAGCTTTCAGCCGGTAGGAATCTCCGTTCATGTCCAGCACGTGGCTGCGGAAGGTCAGCCGGTCAATCAGAGCGGCTACCATTGTGGTGTTCTCAAACAAATCCGTCCAATTGGAGAATGGCAGATTTGTGGTCACAATGGTGCTGCTCTTTTCGCTTCGGTCTGAAATGACTTTAAACAGCAATTCCGACTGGTGCCGGTTGAAGCTGAGACAGCTCAGCTCATCCAGAATCAACAGATCCGCCTTGGCCAACGTTCGTTCCAGCTTGCCCAGATGGTAATTGTCCTTGGCTTCGCATAATTCCGTAGAAAGTGTTGCCGCATTCTTAAACAGGACGTTGTATCCCTGGGTACAGGCTTTCAGCCCCAGAGCAATCGCCAGATGGGTCTTGCCCCGGCCGGGGTTTCCAATCATAATGACATTCTGCCTGTTCTGGATGAATTGGCAGCTGGCCAGTTCTTGCAGGAACAGGGGCGAAACCGCATCATTGAGCTGGCTGCAGTCGAATTCCTCCATCGTTTTCAGATATGGAAATCCAGCTGCTTTTAACCGCCGTCTGTTTTGGTTTTCCTGCCGGGATGCCGTTTCTGCTTTCATGAGTTCCAGCAGCAGGTCAGAAAATCCGGCGGATGGGTCTGCCTGCCGCGGAACTTCCTGATATTCTGCAAATGAAGGAATCTTCAGCTGTTTTGCATAGAGACGGATCAATTCATCCACAGCATTCATACCGCAGCACCTGCCTTTCCACACAGGAACGCATCGTAGGCATGCAGGTCTACCGCCTGCACAACAACAGTATCCTCAATTCGGACAGGAGCAGCATGGCAGGGAGCTTGGGCCATAATGACATCGCAATCTTCCTCCCGGCAGCGGCTCAGAATCTCAACCAGTTCTTTCGGGGATAAATTCTGTTTCTGCAGCCAATTCAGGAAGTAGTCAGGCAGTGTTTCCTGTACCGGTCTGGCATAGAAGATGGCTCTGCCTTCCTTCTCCAGCAGGGGAAGGTAATGTTCCAGCTTGTAGATGTTCTGCTTTCTATCCAGACACCGCCGGTGCCGGGCAATACACTGTCCCTCAAAATAGATGGAGACCGTTTCGGGACCAGCTTTGACAGACACCTCCCTTCCGCAGTAAGCGGCAGGAACGGAGTAGTTATTCGTATCGAAACGAACAGTACAGAACCTGTCCACCCGGCCGGTGACACGCTTACAGGGGTCAAAGGGATACCCGGGCAGAGGATACAGCTTCTCCCTCTCCTTGGTGAGCATCTCACCCACAGAGGATTCTTTGCCGCGAATCTGGTGGGACAGGTAGTTCAGACATTTTTCCTGGAGCATTCGGTTCAGATCTTCCATGGATTCCGCTTTGGGAACCGGAACGCAGACATTGCGGCGAATATAACCCACTAAGCCTTCTACCAGACCCTTTTCGTTGCCGGATGCCGGATTGCAGAATACCGCTTCAAAACCGTAGTGAGCGGCCAGAGCAGCATAACCTGCCTGCTTCCGGGCGTGGGCGCCGAAGCCGTCCTTGACGGCAACCTTGCCGTTGTCAAAGATAACCCGTTTGGGAACACCGCCGAAATATTGAAATACCTGAACCAGCGCCTCCAGGAAACTCTCCTCATTCTGCCTGCGGTATGCCAGAACCATGGGGGCACCGCTGTAGCACAGCCGGGCGCAGAAGAGATTGACGATGGTTTTGGCACCGTCCAGATAGACGGTAGCCTCACCCCAGTCAATCTGTAGGGCATCTCCTGCCGGAAAGATAAGCGGAACGAATGCCTCCTGGCTCTTCTCGCGAAGCTCTTTCACCAGCCGCCTGATGGTCGTCTCGCCGCCGGTGAAGCCGCGTTCGGCTACCAGCCGGTCATAGATCCGTTTGGCGGTGTGGTGCTGTTTCCGGGATTTGAATTGGGCGTCTTCATCCAGGCAGCGTCTTACAAATGCCACTACATCCTCGGTAAGCACGGAGGCTTCCCTTGAGTAGTCCTTCCGCTCCCAGGGGACGCTGTCGCCGTCCCAGTACTTTTTGACGGTATTGCGGGAGATGTGGAGCGTTGCTGCGATCTGCCTCTGGCTCATGCCATCCAGCCGCATCTTGCGAATCTGTTTGTAAATTTCCACTGCAATTACCACCTTTGTTCGCCCCCTATATAGCCTGAGACTATTATAGAGGGCTCTTTCCGGTGGCTCAATTATTCATGAGCGTTTCTCTGCTAAGTGGCTCACTTTTATATTAGCGTTTACACTGAAAGGCCCAAATCATTCAAAATTGAGATAACTTTTAGCTCTTCTTCAGCGCTAAAATACATAATAACTTTGATTGCACGTTTGCTATCTGAGGCCGCTTTATAGATTTCAACCTGCTTCGCCAAATTATTCTTCAATTTGCTGTTTGATGCTAGCTTGAACTCAACGAGCGTAGAGTTATTTGCCCCGTACGAAACTTTATAATCTACCGGGCCTCTTCCATTGTTAACTTCTCGATTGACATCTAAAGGTGTTCCAAACCAAACAAGACGGTAAATTACTTGAAGGTCGGCTTCACGTTTTATAGGCTTTCCATCACTGTAAAACAGTCGATAACCATCCTGATCTTCTATTACATGCTTCAGAAAGTGAACACGTTTCTTCGCTTCATCATGCGCATCAGGAATAGTATTGTAGAAATCTGTGCTCTTATTTAACAAGGAGATCAGTTACGCTACTTGCTCATTAAACAGGATCTCCACCTCGCGCACTTTTTCTTTACTGACCGAGGTTGCCTGTGATTCATTCTCTTCTTTGAAGCGAATGTAGTAGTCGATCAACTCCGGATGCAGTCGAACGAGTTCTTCTGCTTTGTGATTTTTTTCTGATTGGCTCAATTTTTTTCTTTTTTGATAATGTATCTGTAAAATATCGCCAGGACGCACCAGCACCGCGGCTATGCGAAGGAAGCCTCGCGCGCTGTACTCGACTGGACGTTTCGGAATACGCCGTTCGGAACGGTGTATTCCTATATGAAAAAGGTGAATGCGGCCTCGTCCGCCACGGCGAGGGCGAACGATATGCACTTTCTGACGGAGTTTACCGACACCGAGGGGGAAATAACCGCTGTTTACGCCATCACGCGCGAGGAGTGGCGCGGCGCCGGGCGGTAACTGTGTCAGAGCCAAAGGCGCCCTCCCTGAGGGAGCGCACCCTCATGTCAGAGGCGACGCGAAGCAGCCCGGACATCCGTGTGTCCGGGCTGCTTCGCGTATGTATCGGTTATTATCGAAGGCCAAGGATAAAGACCACCATAGCCAGAACCGGCAGCGCTGTCCACGTGACATACCGGCTGGCGATCTCCCAGTCGGACGGCTCGGCCTCGTCGGCGTTGCGGACAAGGAATGAAGCGTTCCAGCGGAACAGCTTGTCAGCGAACAAAATATAAACAACACCCAAAACGCAGATCAGAACGCCGCCGAACCAACCGATCCATGCCCCCTTGTGCGTCAGCGCAGGACCGTCCATCAGGTCCAGAATCGTCGAAACGGAGGGCTCCATCGGATCGATCGGATTCCCGTACTCATCCACGACGGTACCGTCGCTCATTGTTACGGTAATGCGGAGCGATTCAAAGCTTCCGTCTTCGTTATACAGAAGGCGCCAGTCTCCGCTTTTCTCCACGCTGCCGCGGAATACAATCTCGTCTCCGCAGCGCAGCTCGATGCCGGTCATCGGGACGAGCGAATCGACGTCCTTTGGAATAGCGGTTGGATCCTCTTTTGCTGTGTATGGACCGTAGACGGTGTCTCCGTACTGAAAGACCACAGTTTTGTCCGCGGACACAGTAAAACGCGCGGCAGTACCGCGGATTTTCCCGGAATACACGGTGGCACCGTTTTCCTCCGACGGCACAAGGATGGTGTCCTCATGGAGAAAGCCCACGCGCGCCGTGACGATGGGGTAGACGATCGTAAAAGCCAGTATCATAACGGCCAAAATAAGAAGGATGATCTTTGGATAACGTCCGAGCTGCTTTACCCGTTGCAAGAACAGCACCTCCGTAATTCCATTGGGATAAATCGCACGCCGTTTACCGCCTGTTCTGTGCCAGTATCTTTGAAACCAAACCTGTGATATACAGGCACGGCATACAGCGATGAATTTACCGTCATTTCCTCCTTTTGCACCGTTTTGAACAACTGTTTCCCGATGCCCTGACGATGATGTTTTCCATCCACAAAGAATAATGCAATATGCTTTCCACCGTTCCTTGTCGCAATCACGCCTACCAGTTCTTCCCCTATAAATGCGCCATATACGGACAGCATGGAAAGATAGTTCTCCTCATGGATGCTTTTATAAAATGTCTCTATGCCTTCCTGTGTATAGTCCGGGGCTTCATATTCCAGAAATACATTCCATACAAGGTCCAATGCACCGCCGATTTCTTTTTTGTCCAGCTGCTTTATCGACAGTTCGCCCATCGTTGAAAACCTCCGCAGGAAAGTCTTTGCACATTAAGGCACATGAAACAACAAGGCTCGTTGCAGAAAAAGATCAAACCAAATCGAAGCCCAGCGCAGCGGGTTCGATTTGGAAAGGAAGAAGGAGCTAACATAGTGCAGTTTTCGCCGTTTGGCGGAAACGGAACAGTGTTTGCTCCTTCTGACGTGGTACCGGTGACGGGGGTCGAACCCGTACGACTTTCGTCTCGGGATTTTAAGTCCCGTGCGTCTGCCAATTCCGCCACACCGGCGCGGAGGAATCCTTTGATAAAGTACCATTTTGTGCTCATGGTGTCAAGTCATATCGGGCGCTGTCCCGGCATAGTCTTGTGCCGAGGTGATCGTATGGCGGGAGAGACCGAGCGGAGAAGAGCGCAGAACATCATATTGGAAAACCGGAACCGGCTGAGCGTATCCGGTGTCGAGGAGGTCGGCGGCTTTGACGAGACCATCGTGCAGATGCAGACGGAGCTCGGCGCGCTCACGGTGCACGGAAGCAATCTCCGCGTGGAGACGCTATCGGTGGATTCCGGCGATCTTCTCGTTGTGGGGGATATTGCCGAACTGTGCTATGCCGATGTCCCGGTGCGGCGCAGCTTCTGGGCGTGGCTGTTTGGGTAAATGACAGAGTCGACGGCCCGGCAGCTTTTCGAGCTGGCGTTCGCTTTCCTTGCCGGCGCGGCGCTCGGCGCAGCGGAGCTGCCGTTCTATGTTCTCCGGCAGACAGTGCGCCGGTTTGGTGTGCTCTGGGATGCGCTTTTTTATGCGCTCGCGGGGCTCGTGGTTTTTGCCGCGGCGCAATGGTGCAGCGGCGGTGTGAGGCCGCGTTTTCTTGTGGCGGCGATCGCCGGAAGCGCTCTTTGCGCCCGTCTCATGGTTCCGCTCCGGCGCTCGGTACACCGTCTTGCAGAGCGGAAACGGGAGCGGAGGGAAGAACGCAGGCGCAAAAGAGAAAAAATACAAGATAAAGCATGAAAAAAAGATGAAAAAATTTGAAAAAATATCTATGCAAAATCGAATCTATCGTTTAAAATAATGCGCAAGTTTCCCCGGTCGTGATAGAGCTGCCGCGGCGGGGGAGACGGCGGAGCAAAACGATGAGCAAAAGCATAAAGTTTCTTTTCGGGTGCATTCTATCCATTTTGCTGATCTACGCCGCGGCACGGTACGTCACGACGGCGATCCGCGTGGAGGAAGCGGAAATCCTTCTGCGCGAGACGCGGGAGCGCTGCGAGGCGCTGGAGCGAAGCAACGCGGATCTGCGCGATCGAATTGAGCGCAGCGGCGATGCAGACCGCATTGCAGAACTTGCACGCGAACGGCTTGGCCTTGTCCTGCCGGATGACAGGATATATCAATAAATTGAAAGAAAAGAGAAAGGAATCCCCATGGAGCTGGAAATCGGAGCGATTCAGGAAGGCAAAGTAACTGGTATCACCAAATTTGGAGCATTCGTGCTTCTTCCCGGCGGCAAGAGCGGTCTTGTGCATATCTCGGAGATAGCCAACGCCTACGTAAACGATGTCAACGACTATCTGGAAGTCGGTGACACCGTGAAGGTGAAGATCCTCAGTGTCAACGAGGCGGGAAAGGTCAATCTCTCCATCAAACAGGCCCAGCCGAGCGCGCCGCGCCCGGCCTATACGCCGCGTCCGGCTCAGCTCTCGGCGAACGCCGCCCGCCCGGCTTATACGCCGCGCCCGGCCAATACCTACCGCAGCGCCGCGCCGCGTGACGGCGAGGTCGCGCCGCCCACCGGGGATACCAGCTTTGAAGATAAGCTCAAGCACTTCATGCAGCAGTCCGACAGCAAGATCAACGACAGCAAGATCTATGCCGACCGCCGCGCCGGAGGCCGCCGCCGCAAGTAAAAGTAATATATCCAGCATAAAATTATGCCGCCGAAACCAGACCGGTTTCGGCGGCATATTTCATTACGGTGCGTTTTAACCCTCGTCGGGGTGCATGAACGAGTAGTCGATCACGTTGTTCGCGCCCGTCCAGGAGCCATCTACCTTGGACATGGCACGGTCGTATTCCTCCGTGCCGGGCTCAAAGAGCGTCGGGCAATAGTCGTTCGCCGTTGTCTTGCTGCTGATGCTGCACGGCAGAACAATGAACGAGGAGAGATAGAGCGTTCCGTCCGTCTCGCGGGTGATGGTCGCCTGCGCGATCACGCTGTCCATGTCGGCGGGATTGGTGTTGCCGCCGAACACAAAGTTGCCGAGACTGTAGAAGATGATGCCGTTGTTATACTTTTCAAACGGCTCGAGCCGGTGCGGCCCGTGGCCGAACACGATGCTCGCGCCCGCATCGATCGCCGCGCGGCCTACCTCTTCCTGGTTGGCGTTCTGGTAGTAGCTCGCCTCGTTGCCCCAGTGGGCGCTCACAACGACGATCTCCGCGCCCGCGTCCCTGAGCTTTCGCACGCCCGCGGCGACGGATTCGGCACTCGGCGTATGCCAACTATAAACGGCGTACACGCCGACGGTCAGACCGCTTTCGGTCGTATAGAGCGCGCCTTCTCCTTCACCGCAATGGCCGATGCCGGCGGCGTCGAGATTGGCGAGCGTATCGTCGTAGACCTGCTGGCCGAAGTCCATGGCGTGGTTATTGGCGGTCGTGGCAAACTCTACGCTGCCGAGCGTGAGAATGTCCGTTGCCGCCTTCGGCGCGAGGAACGAGAAGGTGGAGGCAGACCCGGCGGTGAGATCGGAAATGCTGCACTCGAGATTCACGATCGTCATGTCGTCGTTTCCCGTCACGTCGAGCACATTGGAGAAGGGGTATGCCCAGTTCGTGCCGACGACGTTTTCAAACGAGTTGGCGTAGTAGCGCGCCTCCGGGTAGCTTGCAAGCGTGCAGTCGCCCACCATGGAGATCGTATACTCAACCGGCGTCGGCTCCGGCGTTGCCGTCGGCGAGGGCGTCGGAGTCGCCGTCGGTTCAGGTGTGGGAGAGGGCGTCGGCGTTGGTTCCGGCGTAGGCTCTGCGGTCGGGAGCGGTGTCGGCGCTGCGACGCGCACATCCTCCGGCCTTGCCGCCCACCGCGGCGAGAGCGCCGCACTCGTCAGCAGCACCGCGAGCAGGAGCACCGCGAGGATCTTGGCGATGAGGATTGATGTTTTGGACATGATATCCTCCGCTGATCAGGCCTTTTCCACAAAACTGCCGATGATCTCCAGCAGCACGTCGGGCATGACCGCAAGACTGTCCACGGGGATGAACTCGTGCACGCCGTGGTAGTTGTAGCCGCCGGTCGAGAGATTCGGGCAGGGGAGACCCATCCACGTGAGGACGGCGCCGTCCGTGCCGCCGCGGATCGCTTCGGCGCGCGGTTCGACGCCGCATGCACGGTAGGCGGCTTCGGCGCGGTCAAGAAGGTGGCGGTGCGGCTCGATCTTCTCGCGCATGTTGTAGTAGGTGTCGGAGATGTCTGCCTCGGCGGTGCCTTCGCCGTACAGGCGGTTGATCTCGTCCACGGCGGCGCGGACGCGCGCCTTCTTCTCTTCAAAGAGAGCGCGGTCGTGGTCGCGGATGATATAGTGGAGTTCCGCTTCCACCACGTCGCCGGACATGTCGGTGAGGTGAATGAAGCCCTCATAACCCTCGGTCTTTTCCGGTACCTGGTCAGCGGGGAGGAGAGCGTGCAGCTTCATGGCGATGGTCGCGGCGTTTTTCATGATGTTCTTTGCACTGCCGGGATGGATGCCGACGCCATGCACGCGGACGAGCGCCGCAGCGGCGTTGAAGTTTTCGTATTCGTATACGCCGAGCTCGCCGCCGTCCACGGTATAGCCCCAGTCGCACGCAAGATCGTTGACATCCAGCCCCTCTGTGCCGCGGCCAACCTCCTCATCGGTCGTGAACACGATGCGTAGCTCACCGTGCGGCGCGCCGGAGGCGATAAGCTTTTCCACCGCTGTCATGATCTCGGCAACGCCGGCTTTGTCATCCGCGCCGAGGAGCGTAGAGCCGTCCGTTACAAGCAGCACCTGCCCGCGCACGTCTTTCATGGCGGGGAACTGCTTTTCCGAAAGCACAACGCCGTGACCGAGCTCGATGTCCTCGCCGGTATAGAGCACTTCGCGGGCGTTTACGCCCTCGCCGCTCGCGTCGGGCGAGGTGTCCACGTGCGCAATGAGCGCGAGTGTTTCGGAAGCCTTGACGCCCTCTGTGGCGGGCAGTGTGCCGATGGCGTCGCCGCATCTGTCCATATGGACGTTCTTCAGCCCCAGAGAGAGCATTTCCTCCGCAAGACGGCGCGAGAGCTCCAGCTGCCGGGATGTGGACGGGCTTTCGGTGCTGGTTTCGTCCGACGCGGTGGACACAGCGATGTATTTGAGAAATCTTTCTTTGCAGGTCATCATGGGAATACCTCCGGTTTCGATTCTTTTTTTGACATATCCAATATAGCATTTTTGTGCTAAAATGCAATCGATTTTATTTTCGGCACATCCGGCAGGGAAAAGCGAACTTTTCCGCGCCGGAGGCCGTCATAGAAATAGTAAGCAATACATCCTGAAAGTACAGGAGGAACATACATGAAAAAACTGCTTGCCATTCTCCTCGGCGCTTGCCTGCTGCTCGGCGTTATGACCGGCTGCGGCGGCAATGCCGAGGACGCCGTTACCGTCCAGAAGGTGTCGGACATCACCTCGCAGGGCTCCGTGGGGCTTGTGAACCGGTACGCCGGTATTGTCGTTTCGGGTGAAACGGCAACGGTCAAAAAGGGCGACAAGAAAGTTCTTGAGACCTACGTCAAGGAAGGCGACTTCGTCACCGAGGGCGATGTGCTCTTCTGCTACGACAACGAGGCCATGGAGCTTCAGCTCAGCAAGCTCCTGCTTGAGCTTGAGGGCTATGAGAACACGATCTCCAACGCCGAGGAGGACATCCCCAATCTCGAGCGCCAGCGCGACGCCGCCCCCGCGGCGCAGCAGCTCACCTACTCGCTGCAGATCCAGGAGCTGCAGGCGAACGTGCGTGAAGCGACCTATAACAAGGGCCTCAAGGAGCGCGAGATTGAGAATTTGCAGGAAGCTCTCGAGGATACGGACGTGCGCGCACCGATCTCCGGCCGCGTGATGAGCGTGAAGAATACGGAGAATACAGGCGCAAGCTCCGGCTATGACGGCGATACGAGCGGCAGCGACGCCTACATCACCATCATGGACATGACGACCTATCAGGTCAAGGGCACGATCAACGAGCTGAACGTCGGCACGCTTTCCGAGGGGATGAACGTGCTTATCCGTTCACGCCTTGACGAGAGCGTTACGTGGAGCGGCGTGCTCGATAGCATCGATTGGGAGACCAAGGTGCAGAGCAATAATAGCCCGTATTACGGCGGTGGCGGCGGCAACGAGATGACAAGCTCGTCCAAGTACCCGTTCTATGTGAAGCTCAACGATGTGACCGGCCTCATTCTCGGCCAGCACGTGTACATTGAGCCGGACTACGGCCAGCAGGAGGTCCGCGAGGGACTCTGGCTGCCGGAATATTATATTGTGGACGCCGATTCCTCGCCCTATGTATGGGCGGCGAACGGACGCGACCGGCTGGAAAAGCGCGGCGTGTCCCTCGGTGAATATGACGCCGAGCGGGGCGAATATCAGGTCGTCTCCGGTCTGAAGGAGAGCGACTATATCGCCTTCCCGATGGATGGACTCTCTGCCGGCATGCACACGCAGGTCTATGAGGACAACTCCGGCTACGTCTCCGGCGGCAACGCGGGCGGCTATGCCATTATGGATGGCGGATACTATGCTTCCGGCGGCAACGCCTCCGACGGCGATGCGCCCATCGAAGCGCCGGACGAATCGCTCTTCGGCGACCCCGCCGAAATCGAAGCGCCGGCGGACGACCCCGTTATTCCGGAGGACGCTCCGGCTGCCAGTGACGCCGCCGTGCCGGAGAATGTACCCGCGGAGGACGCCGCGGCGAATGCGGAGGGGAGCGTGGCGTAATGCTTCTGGAAATGCGCAATATCTGCAAGGATTATCCCCAGGGCAAGGACGTTGTACACATTCTTAAGAACATTTCTCTGGAAATTGACGACGGGGACTATCTCGCCATCATGGGCCCCTCCGGCTCCGGCAAAACAACGCTCATGAACATCATCGGCTGTCTCGATACGCCGACCTCCGGCACGTATGTTCTGGCCGGGGAGGACGTGTCCTCGGCTTCGGACGACCGGCTTGCCGATATACGAAACCAGATGATCGGTTTCGTTTTCCAGAGCTTCTATCTTCTGCCGAAGCTCACGGCGCTCGATAATGTTGCGCTGCCGCTTCTCTACGCGAACGTGCCGCGTCGCGAACGGCGTGACCGCGCCGCCGAAGCGCTCGCGAGCGTGGGACTCGAAGAGCGCATGGACTTTTACCCGAACCAGCTCTCCGGCGGCCAGTGCCAGCGCGTGGCGATCGCCCGCGCGATGATCGCAAAGCCGCGCATCCTGCTTGCAGACGAGCCGACCGGCGCGCTGGATTCCGCTTCCGGCCGGCAGGTTATGCAGATCTTCGGCGAGCTGAACGCGAAGGGAACAACGGTCGTGCTCATCACGCACGCGCAGGACATTGCCGACTGCGCGAAAAAGATCCACCGCATTCTCGACGGCGAGTTGATCCGCGGCGACGAGGACAAGCACCGGTACGACATGACGAAAGGAGGCGCAGCGGATGAAAAAGGGGAAGATAACGTTTCTCGGTAACCTGCCGGAATGGCTGCGCCGGACGATCGCCGCGGTGCTGATCGTCGCGCTTGTCGGCGGCGGGGTATACGGCATACTGCTTCTCGTCCGCGGCAGCGGCGGCAAGGTGAAGGTCTATCCGATCATGGAGTTCTGCACGAACTATGCCGACGATCAGGCGGAAACGCAGGGGCTCGTCAAGCCCGATAAAATGCAGTCGATCTACGTGTCCGAAACGCAGAAGATCACGAAGTACTACGTACACGAGGGCGACACCGTGAAAGTCGGCGACCCGATTTTGTCCTACGACACGACGCTCACCGACCTGCAGCTCGAGCGGGCGAGGATCTCCGTACAGAAGCTGGAGATCGCGCTCGACGAGGCGAACGCCAATCTTGTAAAGGTGAACAACTACCGCCTGTACGTCCCGCAGCCCGATCCTCTCCCCGACGAGGAGCCGGATACGCCGCTCACGCCGGTGGAGGTGCCGTATTTCCGCGGCGGCAGCGGCACGAAGGACAGCCCGTTCTTCTATATCTGGAGCAACAACTGCGCCTATGACAGCGACTTTATCGACTCGCTCCTGACGAGAGCGGGCGGCAGCACGGCGTATGTTGTCTTTGAGGTGCATGACGGCGACTCCCCGGACGGCGACATTCTTCGCAGCTGGGGTATGGTGTTTGTCCGTCAGAGCGACGGCTCGGTGGCCTTTAAGGTGGACGAGGCCTACGGACGCTTTGATGACGGCACGGCGCCGGACGATGGCGGCGACATCGATGACGGCGGCGACACCTACATCGACACGACGCCGAGTTATACTTACAACGAGCTCATCGCCATGCGGCGCGAAGCGCAGGAGAAGATTTACCAGACGGAGCTCGATCTTAAAAAGGCGCGGCTTGAATACGAGACGCTGGAATTTGAGATCAACAACGGCGTTGTCTACAGCAAGATCGACGGCGTGGTGAAAACGATCCGCAGCCCGGATCAGGCGCGCGAGGAGCAGCTCCCGGCGGTGCTCATTTCCGGCGGCGGCGGATACTATGTCACCGGCGCGATGAGTGAAACGGAGCTGCAAACGCTCCATGTCGGCGATACGGTCACGGTGATGTCGTGGCAGACGTATTCCCAGACGGAGGCGGAGATCGTCAGTATTTCCGAATACCCGGTCGGGGAGAACAGCGGCTACTATCACTGGAGCCAGGGCAACAACAACGCTTCGCTCTATCCCTTCACCGTGTATTTGGACGAGGACACCCCCGTGCGCGAGGGCGAGTATGTGAACATCACCTACAACCCCTTCGGCAGCAGTGCTTCCGGTGTATATCTCCAGAACATGTTCATCCTCCGCGAGGGCGGCGGGAGCTTCGTATATGTCCGTGACGCGAACGGGAAGCTTGAAAAGCGCGCCGTATCGACCGGGCGCTCGCTCTGGGGTTCGTATACGCAGATCAACGGCGGACTCACCGGCGAGGAATATATTGCCTTCCCGTACGGCAACAATATCCGAGCCGGAGCTAAGACCGAGATATCCGACGTCGCATCGTTCTATAATTACTGAAAGGGGGCGGGTGCATTGCTTGAAAGCATTTCTCTGGCGTTTCAAAACGTGTGGCGGCATAAGCTGCGCTCGTTCCTGACGATGCTCGGCATTATCATCGGCATCGCTTCGATCATCACGATCGTATCCACGATCAAAGGCACGAACGAGCAGATCAAGGAAAGTCTTGTCGGCGCGGGCAATAACGCCGTCGTTGTGCAGCTCTATCAGGACAATTATCCGTATGAGGTGCAGTATAACGGCGTGCCCGCCGGCGTTTACCCAATCACCGAGGAAACGCGGCAGGAGCTCTGCAAGATCGACCATGTGAAGGGCGTTTCGCTCTTTTGCAGCCGCAATTACGCCGACGGCGTATACTATGGCAATAACAGCTTTTCCGGCAATCTCTACGGCATCGACGAGTATTATTTCGATGTGAACGGCTACTCGCTCGACCACGGCCGCAGCTTCCTCAAGGAGGACTTTGCCAAGGCGAAAAAGGTCTGCATGCTCGATACGGCGGCGGCCTCGGCGCTCTTCTCCGGCGAAGACCCGGTCGGCAAGACCGTGGAGATGCAGGGCGACAGCTTCACTGTCGTCGGCGTTGTGAAGCGTGCGCGCTCCACAACGATGCAGATCAAAACGCCGAGCGATTACTACCAGTACATGAACGAGACCGGCACGATCTTCCTTCCGCTCAAGACCTGGCCGATGCTCTATTCGTTCGACGAGCCGCAGTGCGCGGCGCTGCGCGCGGACAATACCGACAATATGACGAGTGTCGGACAGAAGGCGGGCGAGCTTCTCTCGTCCAGTCAGCTCATCGGCGCGGACAAAACGCTCTCCTACCGCGGGCAGGACCTCATGGAGCAGGCGAAGAACCTGCAGGAGCTTTCCAACTCCTCCAACCGCCAGCTCATCTGGATCGCAAGCATTTCGCTGCTCGTCGGCGGCATCGGCGTTATGAACATCATGCTCGTCACCGTGACGGAGCGCACGCAGGAGATTGGCCTGAAAAAGGCCATCGGGGCGCGCCGCCGCCGCATTCTCAACCAGTTCCTCACGGAAGCGGCGGTGCTCACAAGTCTCGGCGGCCTGCTCGGCGTAATCGTCGGCATCATCATGGCGCGGCTCATCTCGTCCGTTATGGGTACGCCGACGGCCATCAGCGTTCCGGCAATCCTCATCGCCGTGGTGTTTTCCATGGTCATCGGTATTGTGTTCGGCCTTCTCCCGGCGGTCAAGGCGTCCAACCTCAATCCCATCCAGGCGCTCCGGCGTGACTGAGTTTCCCGGCAAAGCCTCTGTACAGCGTGCTGGGACTGTGGTACAATGCAGGAAATACAACGTACGAAGGCGGAGCGCATGGCAAACAAAGTGGGACCTCTCATCAAGGAAGCCCGTACCAGCGCGGGGATGACGCAGGAACAGCTGGCAAAGAAGATCAAGGGCATCACGGCTGCGGACATCAGCAAGGCCGAGCGCGGTGAGCTGGAGCTCACGCAGGCGGTTCTTAAAGAAATCGCGAAATACACGGGCGTTACGCAGAGCTCGCTCATCAACGCGGCGAAGGAGTCTACGTATAAGTCGGCCTCGAAGAGCACCGCGTCGAAGAGCCCCTCTGCAAGCAAATCCTCGTCCGGCACATCGGTCAAGGTCACCGCAGCGGAAAAGAAGCTTCTGGAGCTTTATCGCGCGGCAGACGCCGATACGAAGAAAGCGGCGGTCAATCTGCTCAAGGGAGAATCGTCCGGCCTTTCCGATATTATCGGCTCGCTGCTCGGCGGATCGTCCTCCGGGAAGGGCGATCTTCTCGGTACGCTGCTCGACGGCACCATGGACGCTCTCGGCAAGAAATA
Source organism: uncultured Oscillospiraceae bacterium (assembly GCA_934511165.1). Taxonomy (GTDB): domain Bacteria; phylum Bacillota; class Clostridia; order Oscillospirales; family Oscillospiraceae; genus Apopatocola. Next base: position 50,703 of record CAKSWA010000006.1, read on the forward strand.
AGAATAAGCAAAAAGGCGGCTCATCCAATCAAAACGGATGAGCCGCTTTTTCCATGCGGGGAAGGAGTTTTATTTGCAGAACTTCGCGATTGTCTCGTCGATATCCGCAGCGCACGCTGCGGCGATGGTCTCGTCGCCCGGCTGGAGTGGGTAGAGCGGCGCGCGGACGCTGCCGATGTCCGGCGCGCCGCGGAGACGGAGGATCTCCTTGATCATGGCGTACATGTTGCCCTGCCCGGAGCACATCTTGTAAATGATGTGGCAGCAGGCGTCCTGAATGTCGCGCGCGGGGAGAATGTCGCCGCTGCGGACAAGGCTGAAGATGCGCTCATAGAGCTCCGGCATGGCGGCGTATGTGCCGCCGATGCCGCCTACCGCGCCCGCGGCAAGACCGGAGAGCAGCTGCTCGTCCGGGCCGTTAAACACGATCGCGCCCTCGTCGCGCCACATCTCAATGTCCTGTATTGGCATGGAGGAGTTTTTCACGCCGATTACGTTCGGCACGGCGAGCATCGAGCGGAGAAGGAAACTGTTCAGCGCCGTTCCGGCAAGCTGCGGAATGTTGTAGATGATAAAATCCGTGTTCGGTGCCGCGGAGGCAATGTCCTTCCAATACTGCGCGATCGCGCGGTCCGGCAGATGGAAGTAGATCGGCGGGATCGCGGCGATGCAGTCGGCACCGGCGGCCTCTGCATGGGCGGCAAGCTCCATGCTGTCGCGCGTGTTGTTGCAGGCGACGTGCGCTATGATCGTGATGCGCCCGGCGGCCTGGGCGATGACGGCTTCCAGCAGCGCCTTGCGCTCTGCCACGGAATGATAGATGCACTCGCCGGAGGAGCCGCCGACATAAAGGCCGTTCACGCCTTTTCCGATGAGGTACTCCGTAAACACGCGCGCCCGCTCGGGCGATACCTCACCGGCGTCGTCGTAACATGCATAGAAGGCCGGGAAAATACCCTGGTATTTTTTCAAGTCTCTTGCTTTCATTGTTTCCACTCCTTGTGTGTATCAGCCCTTGACGGCGCCCATCGTGATGCCCTTGGTGAAGTATTTCTGGAAGATCAGGAACACGATGATGATCGGCACGGCGGCAAAGGCAGCGCCCGCCATGATGAGGCCGAAGTCCGTCGAGTTTTCCGCCTGCATCTTTGCGATGCCAAGCGAAATCGTCAGGTTCTTTGTGCTGGAGAGCATGATGAGCTGCATGAAGTAGTCGTTCCACGAGTTGATGAACGTGAAGATGGCGAGCGCGCCGACGCCGGGTTTGATCATGGGGAAAACGATCCGGTTGAAGGTTTTCAACTCGCTTGCGCCGTCGATCCTCGCGGCCTCCAGTATCTCGCTGGGGATGCTCTCGGCAAACTGCTTGATGAGGAACACGCCGAACGGCCAGCCGACGATGGGGTATACGACGGCGCTGAGCGTATTATAAAGCTTGAGCGAGGACATCTCGCGGATGAGGGGGATGAGAATGACCTGCTTGGGCAGCGCCATCGCGCAGACGATGAGCGTGAAAATGAGCCTGCGCCCGACAAAACGCTTTTTTGCCAGCGCGTACCCCGCCAGTGCGGAGGTGGCGCAGGTGAGGAGCATTGCCGCAACGGCCATCCATACGGTGTTGAGCATCCAGCGGATCGCGCCGGGCACGGTGGGACCGGCGGAGAATACCACCGGGCTGCCGTCAGCGGAGAAATACTGGCTGAAGGGAATGTAAAACTCCCACAGCGGCGCTTTGAGCTTGCTCATGAGCGTCTGGTAGTTCTTCAGCGTCCACTCGGTCGGCCACCAGACGGGCGTGACGGAGTTTGCCTCCTTGGCGGTCTTGAACGAGCCGGTGATGATCCAGTAGAGGGGGAACGTGAAGAGCGCTGCAAGAATAATGATGATCACGAGCGTGATAATGCGGTTCACCTTTGATCTGCTCTGCATACGTTCACCCCCTTAATCCGACCGCTGCCCCAGCTTGAACTGGACGGCAGAGAGCACCGCGATGATGATCATGAGCACAACGCCCATGGCGTTGCCGTACCCGTAGCGGTAGAGCTTGAACGCGGTATAGTAGATGTAATACATGATCGTGTCCGTGCTGTGCGTTGGCCCGCCGGAGGTGAGTAGCTGGATCAGCGCGAAGCACTGGAAGGAGTTGATCGTGGTGATGATGAGTATGTAGAGCGTGGTGGGCATGATCTGCGCCCATTTGATCTTCCAGAACACCTGGCGGCGGTTCGCGCCGTCGACCTCCGCCGCCTCAACAAGCGAGTGATCCACATTGCCGAGCGCCGAGACATACAGCACGATGGGCTGACCGACGGAGGTGGTGAAGAGAATGAGAATGATGCACCAGAGCGCAAAGCGCGCATCGCCCAGCCAGTTTATGTTCTGGTCAATGATGCCGAGGCTTTTGAAAACGTAGTTGAACACGCCGTAGCGGTTGTTGTACATCCATTTCCAAACGACCGTTACCGCGACCGAGCCGGTGACGACCGGCAGATAGAAGATGCAGCGGAAAGCCGAGGTCAGCGCCGGCTTCATATCATAGATCGCCGTGGCGACCCAGAGAGAAAACGCGCACACCGTAGGTACGGCAACGACAACGATGAGAACCGTATTTTTCAGCGCGCCGAGGAAGAGCTTATCCTGGAAAAGCTCCTTATAGTTACCCAGCCCGACAAAGACGTCCACAGCATTTTTACCCATGTTGGAGTCAAAGAAGCTGGTGTATAGGCACAGGAACATGGGATACAGCACAAAGGTGACAAAGAAGAACAGACTCGGCAGCAAAAACAGGTATCCCGCTGTTGTTTCCCGCCGCACGAGCGCGCGGCTCATGCCGTTTTTGGATTTGAACATAGGGTCGCTCCCCCTTACGGATTACGTAGCTATCAACACACCCTCTCTGCGCGGGGGCACAGAGAGGGTGCGCGCTGTGGGTCTGAGGAAGAAAAAAGGAGAAAAGGAACGGTTAAAGTGCTCGATCAGCCGGCCACCGCGGCGTTCGCGTTGGCGCAGAACGTTGCAACCTCGGTGGCAACGTCACCGCCGCCGCCGATGCGCTGGAGCATGTTCCACCACTCGGTGCGGGCGGTCGCCCAGCCGGAGGTGACCTGGTAGTAGTCGCCGAGATAGGGCATGAGCTTGGTGTACTCGTTCATGATGGCGTTGTCCGCCCAGATGCCGGTGAGGTCAATGCCCTCGGCGGTGTCGCGCACGGCGAAGTACTTCGCAGCCTTGACCGCGTCAGCCGTGCCCTCGCCGTCGGCGAAGTATTTGATGAAGGTCTTGGCAGCGTCGATCTTGGCGGCGTCGCCGTTATTGAACACGCCGAAGCCCCAGATGCCGCCCTGCAGCTTGCTCTCGCCGGTCTCGGAGGGGAAGCTCATGAACACGATCTTCTCACCGTCGTTGGTGAGCTCAGCGTCGTTGTTGTCGGTGTTGAGCTGCTGAGCAATGTTCCAGCAGAACGCCATCTTGAGAATGCCCTGACGGAAGGCGGTGATCTCCTCGCCGCCGTTCTCGGCTGCGTTGAAGTAGATGCCGTCCATGCTCTGGAGAAGCTCAAGAGCCTTTATGTTCTCGGCGGAGTCCGCGGTATAGGCGGTGTGCTCGGCGTTGGTGAACGTGCCGCCGTAGAGGTTGTTGACGAGAGCACGGGTGCCCTGGTCGCCGCCCTGGCCGGAGCAGTAAACGTCGCCGACGGGCTCTTTGTAGTAAGCATACAGTGCATCGACCGCTTTGATGAAGTTCTCGGTCGTCCAGGTGTGGGTTTCGGTGTCGACGTACTGGTCGGCGCCGGCAGCGACGAACGCGTCATAGTTGATGGCCATGCAGTGCGCGGTCATGACGAGGGGGTACTCATAGCAGGCGCCGTCAGCATTGAAGCAGGCCGAGACGCAGGCCGCATTGACTTCCGCCTTATCGGTGGCGTCCCACATGTCGGCGAGATCGACCATGTAGCCCTTCATGCCCCAGTTGGCAACGAGACGTTCGGGTCCTTCCATGATGAGGTCGGGAGCAGAGCCGCCTTCGAGCGCGGTGTTGACCTGATCGTCGCCGTTGGTGTAGTCAAGGTATTCCACGGTGACGGTGATGCCGGGGTTCGCCGTCTCGAACGCGGCGATCAGGGCGTCGACGGTGTCAGCATTGCCCCAGCCGCCGATCGGGTACGTCCAGAGCGTGATGTTGACGGGTTCGGCAGCGGGTTCTGCCGCGGGAGCGGGATTAGCCTGAGCAGGTGCGGGGTCGGCAGCGGGAGCAGCGGTCTGGCCGCAGGCGCACAGGGCGAAAACCAAGCACAGCGCGAGCAGCATTGCGAGCAGTTTCTTCATGATGTGCCTCCTTAAACATTTTGTTCAGGTTTCGTTATTTCAACGGCTCACGCCGCTGAATTTCCTCTTTCCACCATCATATTAACCAAAGCACCTGCCAATGTCAATAGATTTCTGAAAAAAATTTTCTGTAAGATTCAACAAAGAAGATTTTTTGCAAGTCGAAGAATACGAATCCCCCGGGAGCGTTGCGCTCTCCGGGGGAGGGGAGAAGAAAAAAATTTTCAGCCGGTTACAGATGCTTTTCCGCAAGCGCGGCGGCAATGCGGGCGCGGCTCTGGCGGCACTCGTCCAGATTGCGGCGGCAAAGCTCGGAAAAGAGCACGTCCAGAAGATACATCTGCGCGATCCTTGCGCCGACGGAGCCAAGCTGCAGCGGACTTTCGTCCGCGCCGCACAGGAGCGTCACATCCGCCAGACCAGCGCCGGGAGAATTGGCAAAGTGTGTGACAAGAATGGAGCGCAGACCGCGCTCTCTCGCATAGGTAAGCGTATCGATAAGATCTTTCGTTGCGCCGGAGTAGGAGAAGAAGAGAATGACATCGTTCTCACCGGCAGTGGCGATGGCGATGGTCTGCATATGGGAATCACTCACGGAGATGAACTTCCCGCTTGCTGTGGAGAAGAGGTGCGCCGCCTCCATCGCGATGATCATGGAGCCACCCTGCCCCATGCACAGCACGCGGTCCGCCTCTTCCAAAAGATCTGCCGCGCGGATATAATCCTCCGGGCGGACAAGCTCAAGCGTCTGCGTCATGGCGCTGATGTTGGCGGTATAGAGCTTTTTGCAGACGTCGGAAAAGCTGTCGTCGTCAAGCACCTCTCCCGAGAGAGGATTGAACTGCTGCGGGCGCTGGGCGGTGGAGTTGGCAATGGCGAGACGAAAGGCGTTATATCCCTTGCATCCCAGACGGCGGCAGAAGCGCGACACGGTCGCCTCCGCTACGCCGCTTGCTGCGGCAAGCTCGGTTATGCTCATATCCTGCGTTTTGCTCTGGTGCGACAGCACATAATCCGCCGCCTTTTTTTCTGCGGTTGTGAGATTATAATACTCCGCACTGATCCGCTCAAATACGTTTGTGCTGCCTAGCTCCATATGCTTCTCCTGCAATCTTTATTTTGCGAGCAATTCCCCCGCCATTATATCCGTCATGATGAGCATGCGCGGCAGATGGAACGGCCCCTTGAACGTTGAGCCCTTGGTCGAAGGCTCGGTCGGTTTCCCGTCGCGGCGGAGATACCCGTACCACTCGCCGTATTCGCTGTCGGTAAAATGCGCCTTGCAGTAGTCGAGCGTGGTGTAAAACCAGTCGAGGTATTCTTCCTTGCCGGTGTCCTTATAGAGCATGAGCGAGGATATGAGTATCTCGTCATGCGGCCACCAGAGCTTCATGTCGTGCTCGTATGCCTCGGGCGGCTTGCCGAGCGCGTCAACGAAGTACAGCAGCCCGCCGTATTCCTTATCCCAACCGGCAGTGATCGCCCAGTTAAAGATCTCCTCGGCCCTGGCGACAAGCTCCGCGTTACCGGTTTTGCGCGCGAATTCCAGCAAAAACCACACGCCCTCAATATCGTGCCCGGGATTCACGACGCGACCTTCAGTGTAATACAATCTCGCTGTGCCGTCAACCGCCACGTTTTCCAGCACGCACCGGAGCTCCGGGTGGACGTGGTAGCGGAAAATATCGTCCACGCAGGCAGCGGCGCGCTCGGCGTAGAGCGCCGCGTTCTCCGGATCGACGCGCTGCATCACAGCGGTGACGTTGAGATAAATCATCGGGATGCCGAAGGCACGCCCCGTGCGTGTGGCGGGCTCGGTTTTCGGACCGAGGCCGGTCGGATCGGGCATGCCGTGGTTGAGATTCCAATAAAGGTCATAGGCGCGCCGCGCGCGCTCGAGATGTTCCCGTTCGCCGGTCACGCCGTAATACTCCGCGTTTGCCATGGCGTAAAACGCTTCGGAGAAGCAGTAGCGGCGCTGGCGGAGCGGCGCGCCCTCGGCGGTGACGGTGAAGTACATCCTGTCCCCGGCGGCGCGGTTTATGCAGTGCGCCTCCATAAAATCGAGACAGCTCTTCGATGCGCGCAGCCATTCCTCGCGCACGCCGTACACATGGCAGAGATACGCAAAGATCCAACCGCAGCGCCCCTGCATCCACACGCTTTTGTCTGTGGAATAGATCTCACCCTTGCGGTCGAGACAGGTGTATACGCCGCCGTTTACCTCGTCCATGCCGTTTTTGAGCCAGAAGTCGATGCTCCTTTTCAGCTCGGACTGTATCCACTCTCTTGCACTCTGCAACTTTTGCTTATCCATCGTAAACGCCCCTTTCCGATTTGTTGGTTTCAGCGGGTTTGGCATTTTATAGTATTATGGTAGCATTAAAGAAAATAATTTTCAAGCATAATTTGATTTGAAATTATTTTTTCTTTTCTTAGTGACAGCCGCGGAAAGCCATGATATAATACCTCTGACACACCGGTAAATATTTCTGTATTTGGAGGGTGCGCAGCATGAACTATCTCGGAATTGAAGCAAACGTCCAAAATCTCCCGGAGCTTGACAGCAGCTTTTTCCCGCTCTATAAGTTCAACCACGCCTTTCTCGCAACGGCGAAAAAGCCCATCGGCATTGCCGTGGAGCGAAGCGGCGGCGAGATGGCGTCCGTTCATACGTTCCTGCACGGAACGCCCGAGCGAATAGAGGCGGACCGGTATTATATCCGCCGTCTCGTCAAGTCCATGCTGTGGATGAAGGGCGGTTGGCGTGTCTATATCAGCGGCGACCGGGATATGTACGGCTACATCCGCGCGTGCTTCAGCGCGGACGGCTGCCAGGCGTTTGACTGGGACTACTTCTCCAGCATATATGAAAGACCGTTTGAGGTCGTCTATACCGACACGCTGCCGGAGGCGAAGGATTCGCCCCGCCCCGCGGGCGGACACTTTGACGGCTTCCGCATCGGCTTTGACGCGGGCGGGAGCGACCGTAAGGTCTCCGCCGTCGTTGACGGCGAGACCGTGTATTCTGAGGAGGTCGTGTGGTTCCCCAAGACGACATCGGACCCGGACTATCACTACGACGGCATCGTCTCCGCGCTCCGCACGGCGGCGGAGCATATGCCGCGCGTGGACGCGGTGGGAGTGTCGAGCGCCGGCGTATACATCAATAACCGCACCATGAACGCTTCGCTCTTCCTCAAGGTGCCGCAGGAGCTGTTTGACGCGAAGGTCAAGGACATATACATCCGCGCCATCACCGACACGTTCGGCGACGTGCCGTTCTGCGTTTTCAATGATGGCGACGTTACCGCGCTCGCCGGGGCAATCAGTCTGGAGGACACGAACATCCTCGGCATTGCCATGGGAACGAGCGAGGCGGGCGGCTATGTGGACGAGAACGGATACATCACCGGCTGGCTCAATGAGCTGGCGTTCATCCCGGTGGACGCGAACCCCGAGGCGATGCAGGACGAATGGTCGATGGACATCGGTTGCGGCGTGAAATATTTCTCGCAGGACGGCGTTATCAAGCTCGCCCCGGCGGCGGGCATCGCGCTGGACAGCAGCCTCTCCCCGGCGGAAAAGCTCAAGGTCGTGCAGAAGCTCATGGAAGAGGGAGACCTCCGCGCCGCGGCAATATACCGGAGCATCGGTGTGTATCTGGCGCATTCGCTTGCGCTCTATCACGATATGTACCACTTCCGCCATGTGCTGCTGCTCGGGCGCGTCATGTCCGGGCGCGGCGGCGAGCTTTTGATCGCCGAGTGCGAGCGCGTGCTGCGCGAGGAGTACAGCGAGCTGGCAGGTTGCATTCACCTCGCCCTGCCGGACGAGAAGTTCCGCCGCGTCGGCCAGTCCGCTGCCGCCGCGTCTCTGCCGGAGCTTAGGAAGTAATAAAAAACACATCACATATCAAAGGAGAACGCGCATGAAAAAACACATTGTCTGCTTTGGCGATTCCAATACCCATGGCTACTGCGCCGATCCCAACGACACCGCCGACCGCACCGACCGCTTCAACGAGGACGAGCGTTGGACGTGCCTTTTGCAGAAGGCGCTGGGGGAGGAGTACCTCGTGCTGGAAGAGGGGCTTTCCGGCCGGACGACCGTATTTCCCGACCCGCTGCACGAGTATATGTCCGGGCTGGATACGATTTATGCCACGCTGATGTCGCATGAGCCGGTCGATCTGCTCATCATCATGCTCGGCACGAACGACACGAAGGAGCGCTTCAACGCGAGTGCAACATGCATCGGCATCGGCATGGAGCGCCTTGCCATGAAGGCGGAGACCGTCGCCGCATGGCGCGGCGGGAAGCCGAACCTTCTCATCGTTGCGCCGCCGCACATCGGCGCTGGACACAACGACCCCGCCATGGGCAAATCCTGCCACGCAACGTCCATGGGCGTGGCGGAGGAATACCGCCGCCGGTGCGAGGCGCACGGCTGGGCGTTCCTTGACGCCGAGGGAGTGGCGGAGTTCAACACCGTGGACTATATGCACCTCAGCCGCCGCGGGCATCGCCAGCTTGCCGAGACTCTCGCGCCGAGAGTGCGCGATCTTACGTGATGTTCGGGCGCGTATTCCGCTATCAGGGTTGGCTCTGGCGGGCGCTGAACACGCTGACGGATATTCTGGCGCTGAGCGTACTGTGGCTTTTGTGCAGCCTCCCCGTGCTGACGCTGGGCGCGGCGACAACGGCGCTCTATGATAGCGTTGTGCGCTGCATACGCTATAAAAAGCCGCGGCCCTACGAGCGCTTTTTCCGCACGTTCAAAAATGAGCTTGTGCCGGGCGCGCTGCTGACGCTGCTGTGGGGCGCGGTCGCCGCGCTCGGGCTGTGGATGCTCGCGCTGCTGCGGCAGTACAGTGCCGAGTCGCCCTCTGCCGGGGCGGCGGGCGCGGCGTACTATGTCGCACTGGTGCTGCCGCTTGGCGCGGCGTGCTGGGTTTTCCCGATCCTTTCACGCTGTACGCTCGGCTTCGGCGCGCTGAACAAAACGGCACTGAAATTCGCCGTCGGCCATCTGCCCTCAACCGTGGTACTCGTGCTGATGACGGTGGAGATCATGCGGCTGAGTGTGCAGTGGATATTCCCGCTAGCATTCATGCCGGCAGTGCTGATGCTGCTCTGGTCGCTCTTCACCGAGCCTGCGTTCAAAAAGCACGGCGCGGGGATCACCGCGGAGACGGAGAACGGTACGCCCACAGAAAAGGACGAATAAAGAAACAGCGGCTCATCCGATCAAAACGGATGAGCCGCCTTTTTGAGTCATTGCCTATCAGGCACAAAAGCCGCACTTCGAAGAGTGCGGCTCGGTGTTGTCTGTCTCGTGCTCGAAAACCGGCTCTGTGAGGAAGCCGAGAATTTCACCGCTGAGATCCATGCAACAGATGTAGTTCATCCATTCGGTAGAGAAGTTGATCTCGAAAAGCGTTTCTTCCTGATGGATGTGGATATCGAGAACTTCTTCGGGAGCGACATTGGCGTAAGCAGTAACGGTTTCGGCGATATAATTCTGAAAGCTCATTTTCATGGTTCATACCCTCCGGCAATAAATTCATCGTTTTGTCCCTTGGACGATGTCATTATTATGCATCGAATTAAAATCGGTATTAACCAGAATTAAACGAAGATTAAAAAAATCAGCACAACAGCTAAACTGTTGTGCTGATTGGTGCGGGAGAAGAGACTTGAACTCTCACGTCTATGGTTGGACACAGGCACCTCAAGCCTGCCTGTCTACCTATTCCAGCACTCCCGCATGTCAAAGGCAAGTGTCATTATATCATGCCTTTGAAAAATGTCAACACTTATTTTAAGAAATTTGGAATTTATCGGTAAGGCGTTCCGTCGGCACGATAAAGCGCCATGCGGCAGAAGCGTCCGCCGTCCGGCGCGCACTCCGGAAGATGCGTCCGTACCGCCGCGGTGAGCAGTTCGGGATTCACCACGGGCTCAGCGCAGGAGACGATCCCTTCAACCGTCACGATGCCGTCACCGGCGGTGAACGTCAGATCGTGCACATGCTCCGTCACGGTGAAAAGCCCCTCGCCGCGCTTTGTTTTGCGCATGACTTCCACAGGGGAGGAGAAAAGCTCCCGGCACTTTGCGGCAACGGCTTCCGTGTCGGCGGTATCGTATTCCCATGTACCCTTCACGCGCATCCATTTGAGTTCCGCGGGCTTCATTGCATTTTCGTAGCAGTCGGTCACGCGGATGCCCTCTGGCATCACGGCGGTCAGCTGCGCGGGCAGGGCGGCAATGTCCACGTCCTCGCGCACGCGGATGTCCGCAATCTGGCAGAGGCTCACCGAGCCGACGGAGAGCGGAAGCAAAATCGAGATGAGCTCGTGCGGATTAAAGCCTTCGCTGTAGCGGATGGGGATCCCGGCGCGCTTGATGGCGCGCTGCAGGGTGCGCATTGTGTCGAGATGCGACATCCATACGGCGCGGCGGGTCTGCTCATATACGAGCCGAAGTTTATCCATTGCAGCGGCCTCCTTTCAGAAATGCGGCGGCGCCGCAGCCGGAGCACTGCGCCCGACAGTCGGGGGAGAGAAGCCCCTTGTGCGCCTGCTCGTATTCGCGGACATAGTGGCGCTTGTTCACACCCATGTAGAGATGATCCCAGGGCAGCACCTCGTCGAGAGAGCGCTCGCGGTTGGCGTAGAACGGGAAGGAGATGCCCTCTTCCTCCGCAGCCTTTTCCCAGCGCTTGAGATCAAAGCCCTCCGACCAGGATTCGAGAAAGGCGCCCTGCCGCCAGATGTTCTCAATCATCGCGCCGAGCCTACGGTCACCGCGCGAGAGTACAGCTTCGGTGAGCGAGGTGTCGGCATCGTGCCAGTTGTAGGTAACGGCGCGGGCCTTCATATTCTCGCGCAGCAGCGTCACGCGGCGCATATATTCCTCGCGCGTGACCTGCGGCTCCCATTGGAACGGCGTGTGCGGCTTCGGTACGAAGCACGAGGTACTTACCGTCACGCGCAGCCCATGGCTGCGGTTGGGTGAGTTTTCACGCCAGCAATGCACCACGCGGTCGGCCAGCTCGGCGATGCCGAGCACGTCCTCGTCCGTCTCCGTCGGCAGGCCGAGCATAAAGTAGAGCTTCACGGTGTTCCAGCCGCCCCGGAACGCGAATGCGCACGAGCGGAGAAGATCTTCCTCGGTGACATTCTTGTTGATAACGTCGCGCAGACGCTGCGTACCGGCTTCCGGCGCGAACGTGAGACCGGATTTGCGCACCTTCTGCACGCGCTGCATAATGTCCATGGAGAAGTTGTCCGCGCGCAGCGAGGGAAGGGAGAGACCGATGCCGCGGCTCTCGCAGTAGTCCATCAGCCCGTCGCAGAGATCGTTCAGTCCGCGGTAATCGCTCGTGCTGAGCGAAAGGAGCGTGATCTCGTGATAGCCGGAGAAAGCGAGCGCTTCCTTGCCGTACTCCATGCACTTTTCCACGCTGCGGTTGCGCACCGGGCGGTAAATGTGTCCGGCCTGGCAGAAGCGGCAGCCGCGGATGCAGCCGCGGAAGAGTTCGAGACCAACGCGGTCGTGCACGATCTCCGTGGAGGGAACGATGGAATCCACGGGAAAGCAGCTGTTCTCGAAATCCTCCACGATGCGCTTGGTAACGTGTTCAGGGGCGCCGGGGGCAGCGTGCATGGCTTTGAGCGTTCCGTTGTCGTTATATTCCGGAGTGTAGAGCGAGGGGACGTATACGCCGCCGATCTGCGCGGCGCGGCGGAGAAATTCCGCTTTTCTCCAACCCGCGGCCTTGGCCTCGCGCAGAAGCTGCAATACCTCGCCGTCTACGCTCTCGCCCTCGCCGACGATCATGAGATCGAAAAAGTCCGCCATCGGCTCGCTGTTGCAGCAAACGCTGCCGCCGGCAAACACGAGCGGCGTGAGGCTGGTGCGCTCGGCGCTGCGCAGCGGAATGCCCGCGAGATCGAGCATTTCGAGAACGGTCGTATACGCCATCTCGTAGCCGAGCGAGAAGCCGATCGCGTCAAACTCGCTGAGCGGATCGCCGCTTTCGAGCGCGTAGAGGGGGAGACCCTTTTCGCGCATCTGCCGATCCATATCAAACCAGGGGGCGAACACGCGCTCGCACCACACGCCCGGAAGATTGTTGAGCACCCGATAGAGAATGTGCATGCCGGTGTTCGACATGCCGATCTCATAGGTGTCCGGGAAGCAGAGTGCCATGCGGAGATCCACTTCGCTTTTATCTTTCTGGATTTCGCCGTACTCGCCGCCGGTGTACCGGGCAGGCTTCTGTACGAGCGGGAGAATTCGTTCGAGTTTCTTGTCCATACTTCAATGCTCCTGTACAGGATGTTCTTATATTTTATAACACTCTGAAGTTTTTTACAAGAATAGAAAAAGAGTTTCCGAAAAATACTTGACAATTCCGCCCAAAGACAATATAATTCTGTCTTGCTGATATCGGTATCGGGGTGTAGCGCAGTTGGTAGCGTGCTTGGTTCGGGACCAAGAGGCCGCGAGTTCAAGTCTCGCCACTCCGACCATGCAGAGTGTCCTTATAGGATCTGAGTATCCTGTAATGGACACTCTGCTTTTTTATGTAGAAAATGGTGAAAAGCCGGAACTGTCGGTGCTCACCCGTTCCCGCAGGCACAGCAGCTTGACCTTATGTTCGGTCAGCAGGTCGATGTATTGCTTTGTCATGCCCCAATCCCGCCCCAAGCGGTCAAGGCTGTTTACCAGCACTA
>CAKSWA010000007.1 GCA_934511165.1 uncultured Oscillospiraceae bacterium
AATGGATAAAACGAGCGCACGGAGAGATCCGTCTGGCTCGGCTCGCAATAGGTAAGCTCAAGGCTCGATATATTCAGTTCCTGTGGCATTTCATTATTACGGATCGTGATATCCACAAGCAGAAACTGAACTTCCGAACGCAAGTTCCCGTTTTCATCCGTAAATCGATAATCTATGTACTCTTCCATCTTAGACGAATCAATGCCAGCAGCGTCAGATGAATCGAATATTTCTGCATTGGTAATAATATACGTCATGGCATTTTCTACAAGATCGCCCTTACGTACCCCGGCGGCGGATATTTCCTCGCCAAAGGCGCGAACGGCTCCATCCTGAATGCTGTATTCCGGCGCGGCGAAAGTATCCTCCGTGATTTCGCTTACACCGGTCTCATCCGGTTTTTCTGCTGCAAATGGCGGTTTATCCATAGAATTTGCACTCCCCGCTTCCGCGCCGTTCTCCCGAAAGCCAGAGTTATTTCCCTGCGGCTCGCGGCTTTTCCCGCAGGACGGCAGGAGCGTCAGTGCGCAGATAAGGAGCAGAATATAAATCGGTTTTTTCATTGAAATCTCCTCGCAAAGAAAATACGCCGTGGCTGCCCACGGCTCCCGGCAGCGTCCCAAAGGACATCTTATTTTCTTTTTAAAGGGTTTCTTCCTGTATTGCAAGCCGTCTTGCGCCAAATGACGTAATGTCTGCATTTTATGCAAAAAAGCCGCCGGGCAGCTGCCCGGCGGCTTTTCACACCATATGTATTTATGCCGCTTTTTTCTTCCCGGCGGCGCGGAGGATGAAGCCGAGAACAAGGCCAACGGCGGCAGGAATGAGCCAGAAGAGGCCGATTTTGAAAAGCGGCAGAGACTCCTTGCAGAAGGCGACAAGGCCGTCCACGTGCAGGAAGGCGCGTGCGCCGTCCGGCAGTGTGGCGAGCAGATCCAGCACCGCCGCGGCGAGCGTGAACACCGTGACGGAGACATTCACGCGCTTGTCATACTCGAAGAAATGGCCGAACAGACTCAGCAGCATGAGCGTGATGGTGAGCGGATAGAGGAACATGAGCACCGGCACGGAGTAACCGATGATCATCGTGAGACCGATGTTCGCAATCAGCAGCGACACAACGCTGAACACGATCGCCCACGCCTTATAGCTCATGGACTTTGGGAACAGGACGCGGAAAATCTCCGCGCAGCTCGTGACAAGGCCGATGGCGGTCTTGAGGCAGGCGAGCGTCACGGTGACGGCGAGAACGAGCTGCCCGGCGGTGCCGAAATAGTACCCGGCGATATCCGCCAGGGCGATGCCGCCGTTGGCGCTCACGGCGAATGCGCCGCGGCTCTGCGCGCCGACAATCGTCATGGCAAGATAGATGAGCCCCATGAACACGCAGGAGAAAACGCCCGCGCGCACGGTATTCCCCGCGACGGCAGCGTCGTGCTCTATGCCAAGATCGCGGATGACGCTCACGACGATCACGCCGAACGCAAGCGAGGCAAGCGCGTCCATCGTGTTATAGCCGTCCAGAAAACCGGCGGAGAAAGCGCTCGCGGCGTAAGCGCCCTCCGGCGCGACCGACGAGACGGGGGCAATGGGCTTTACGAGCGCCGTGACGACGAGCACAGCAAGAAAGACGAGGAACAGCGGGTTGATGATCCGCCCGACCCACGTGAGGATCTTGCTCGGGCGCAGCGAGAAGAACAGCACGAGCGCGAAGAAGATCACGGAGAAGACGGCAAGCTCCGTTACCGCGCCGCCGGTGAGCAGTGGCTCCACGCCGATGGTAAAGCTCGTCGCAGCGCAGCGGGGGATGGCGAAAAGCGGCCCGATCGTCAGATACAGCGCGCAGGTGAAGAACACGCCGTACCCCTTCCCTACCCGGCTGCTCATGGCGAGCAGGTCATCCGAACGGCTGATGCCGAACGCCGCCACGCCGATGAGCGGCAGACCTACCGCGGTGACAATGAAGCCGAGCGCCGCAATATAGGAGTTCGCGCCCGCAAGCTGACCCATATGCACCGGGAAGATCAGGTTCCCTGCGCCGAAAAACAACCCAAACAGCATGCTCGCCACGGCGATGAGCTGCCGGAAATTCAATCTCTCTTTCATATCTCATCCCTCATAACACGTTGCAAAATTATTTTGCAATTTAAAATATGAAATTAATTGTACATCTTTTCCGACGCATAAGCAAGTCTTTTTCAGTGAAACATTTGTGTTTTTCTGGTGTACTTTTGCGGTGTTTTTCTGCTATAATAGCTTCTGCAACCGCCGGTTGCGAAAGTTCCAAGCCGGAATGGTGGCATCGCAACCGCCCCGGCTGCCATACTGGTGCCATCAAATCCAAGGAGGATATTCCTTTATGAATCTCGCAGGAAAGATTTTATACTGCCGGAAGAAGGCGGGGCTTTCGCAGGAAGCCCTCGCAGAAAAGCTCGGCGTGTCGCGGCAGGCGGTCAGCAAGTGGGAGACCGGTGACGCCGTGCCGGAGCTTTCGAAGCTTGTGCTGCTCGCGAAGGCATTTGATGTAACGACGGACTGGCTGCTCTCGGAGAGCGAGCCGGAGCCGGAAGAATCCCCGGAGCCGGAAATCCCGCCGATGCCGGAGACTCCCTCACAGGGTGATAACTGGGTCGAGTCCATTCCCGGCGTGATCGGGCGGCTCATCCGGCGCTACGGCTGGCTCTACGGCGTATACACCGCGCTCGCGGGTCTCGGCTTCATCGTGATCGGCGCGATCGCGCGCGGCGTCAGTCTCAGCATGGAGCGCTCGTTCTTCGGCGACATGGGCGGCATGAGTTCCTTCGGCGGGTACGGCGGCTTTTCCGACTTTGCCGGGAGCGGCACGATCTGGTACGACAGCGCCGGGAATGTTATCTCCTCCCCGTTCGGCTCGTCCGGTATGGGCAGCAGCGGCTTTATGAACCCCGTCGCCATTGTCGGCACGGTCGTGATCGTGATCGGCGTTGTGATGCTCATTGCGGGCGTTGTTCTCGCGGTGTATCTCAAAAAGCGCGGGAATACGAAGTAAGAAACTTTACTCCGGGCGGAGCAAGCCCCGCCCCTACGGGCGCAACTTGGAATTCCTGTAGGGGCGGGGCTCTGCCCCGCCCGCCAGGAACCCGCTCTCGTCAGGGGGGGCAGAAAAAACGGAGGGAGAACCTCTCCGTCACGTTGCTGCGCGCTGCGCCAGCTCTCCTGTAAGGCGAGTCAAGCGGCTTCCCTCAATCATGCAAAACGCTCTGTCCGATGCTGGGCAGAGCGTTCAGCAGGAAGGTTCCATTGTTGACGATCTCACCGGTGCAATTCCAGCCGTCCGTATAGGCGTTCACCCAGCCGGTGTTCACAAACGTACCGGCCACGGATACCTGCGAGTCGGCAAATGCCATGAAAATGTTGCGGTTTGTGATCGTTGCACCGGCCGCGATGGTTAGGCTGCCGTTTACGTTCATGAAGCCGTGGTTCGTGAGATTTTTACCCTCCGGCACAGTGAGCGTGCCGTTGACGTACAAGTTGCCATTCGACGGAACCGTCAGATCGTCCGTGAGTTCGACAGACCCCGCCCGGAAAATGATGCAGCTCACCATGCTTACCTTTTCGGCCGCGGCAAACACAGCGCGGAGAGCCGTTTCCTGATCCGTCATGCTCTGGATCGTCACGTTTCCCCAGTCCACACCGGTCACAGAGGCGTCCAGATCGGTCTCTTCCGTCATGTCGTAGAAATACAGAGCTCCGTCAGTGCCGAAGGTGTATGTACCGTTATTACGGAAGCTTCCGCCGTTGACCACACCGACGAGGTCGTTATTTTCCACCGTGCCACCAGTCTCAACGGTGATGCTGCCGGTCTCAGTAGCCCAGAGCCTACCATTGATTACGACCGTACCGCCGATCACCATCTCCGTGGCCACGCCGAAAATGTGTCCCCCGGCTTTCTTGGGTTGAAGCCGGGGGACGCTTATGCTATATTTATATATGGTATATGTATAAAGAAGGGATGAAAGCCTATGCCGACACAGGTGACAAACTATCAATGCCCGTCCTGCACCGGGCCGCTGCACTATTCCGGCGCATCCGGAAAGCTGGAATGCGATTACTGCGGCAGCTCGTACACCGTTGCAGAGATTGAGGCGCTATATAAGGAAAAAGAGGCCAAGGCCGCCGCGGCGCAGCAGGCCGCAGAAGCGGCGAAAGGCTCTGACGCGGACAGCGGCACATGGGACACCACAGCCATGAACTCCGACTGGGGCGCGGACGCCGCCGGGATGAAAACCTATTCCTGCCCCTCCTGCGGCGCGGAGCTCATCTGCGACGCGAACACCGCCGCCACCTCCTGCCCGTACTGCGGCAACCCGACGGTCGTGCCGGGGCAGTTTGCCGGGGCGCTGAAGCCGGACTATGTTCTGCCCTTCAAGCTCAGCCGCGAGGATGCGATCAACGCGCTCCGGCGGCACTATAAAAACAAGCCCTTTCTCCCCCGCGCGTTTTCCGCCCAGAACCAGATTGAGAAAATTCAGGGCGTGTACGTCCCCTTCTGGATGTTTGACGGCGAGGCCGAAGGACACGCGCGCTACGACGCGACGCGCTCGCGCGTTTTCCGCTCCGGCGATTGGGAGATCACGACGACCGATCACTTTGAGGTCTGCCGCGACGGATCGATGCCCTTTGAAAAGGTGCCGGTGGATGCTTCGAGCCGCATGCCGGACGCGCACATGGATTCCATCGAGCCCTACGACTATGCCGATCTAAAGCCGTTTTCCACGGCGTATCTCCCCGGCTTTCTCGCGGATAAGTACGATGTCCCGGTCGCCGACTGCGAGAGCCGCGCCGACGAGCGCTGCCGGAAAACCGTTCTCAGCGCGCTCGACCGCACCGTGAGCGGGTATGATACCTGCTTCCCCCGCGCGCAGGATGTGTATCTGCACCGCGGCAAGGTACACTATGCGCTGCTGCCGGTCTGGATGCTCTCCACACGCTGGAACGGCAAAAGCTTCCTTTTTGCCATGAACGGGCAGACCGGCAAAATGGTCGGCGACCTGCCGACGGACGCCGGGAAATACTGGCGGACGTTTGCGGCCATCGCCGCGCCGGTCGCGCTTCTCGGAACGGCGCTCAGCCTTCTGCTGCGATAAGGAGGGAAGAACTATGAAACGAAGAATCACCGCTTTCTTTCTCGTTTTTCTTTTGGCGCTCGCCCTCGCCCCTGCCGCGCTGGCGGACGGCGCTCAGCTCTCCTACGTAACGGACAGTGCCGGTATACTCACCGAGAGCGAGATCTCCTCGCTCGAAAAGACCGCGCAAAGCATTGCGCAGCGCTACGGCGTCGGGGTTTATGTCGTCACCGTAGACGATTCCAACCGCATTGACGGCCGCGGCACGTATGAGGCGGCGTACACCATTTACCACAATTACTCGCTCGGCATTGGCGCGGAGCGAAACGGCGCGATCCTCCTTCTGAGCATGAACGACCGCGCTTTCGCCCACTTCTACTACGGCTCCGAGAGCGAATATGCCTTCAACAAATACGGGCAGGAGCAGATCGAGGACGTATTTCTCGATAACTTCCGCGAAAACGACTGGTACGGCGGCTTTTCCGATTATCTGACCGCGTGCGGCAAGTATCTCGCGCTCGCGGAAGAGGGTCACCCCGTGCGCCGCAGCCCGGTACCGGCGATCGTCATTTCGTGCGTTTCGGGAGTGCTCATCGCGTTTCTCGTATGCTCCATTCTCAAGCGAAAGATGAAAAGCGTTTATGTGCAGGCGCGGGCGGACGGCTATGTTTCCGGCAAGCTCCGTCTCTCGCGGCAGGCAGACCGCTTCACCCACCGCACCGAGACGCGCCGCCACATCGAGCCGCCCAAGCCCTCCGGCGGAGGCGGCAGCGTCGCCCATACCGGCGGCGGAGGCTCCGGCCGCAGCGGACACTTTTGACTTCCAATGACTTAAACTCTATTTGCTCCTGCGGGAGCAAACTCTGCGAGGCTTTCTGGCTCCCCGGCGTTTGCCGGGGAGCATTTTTTGCTTCTGACATTCTTTACATTTCGTTTATTGCTTTTTTGCCGGAATTCCCGTATACTTTTTATATACTTATAATAAAAAGGAGACTTTGTGCGCGTGCAGAAACCGAAAAAAATCAAACGTTCCGCGCTGGAAAAAACGCGCACCGTGCTCGGAGAAAAGATCCGCGAGTCCGCCGTGTCCGTGCTGCCGATCCTCGTGATCGTCGTGATTTTGTGCCTTTGCATCGTGCCGATGCGCACCGATCTTCTGCTCACGTTTCTCATCGGCGCGCTGCTGCTCACCGTAGGCATGGGGCTTTTCTCACTCGGTGCGGAGCAGTCTATGACGCTCATCGGCAGCCGTATCGGCACGGCGCTCACGAAAACAAAAAATCTGCCGCTTATTCTCGGCGTATCGTTTCTTCTCGGCTTTGCCATCACCGTTGCCGAGCCCGATCTTCAGGTGCTCGCCGACACGGTGCCGCACATTGAAAAGACCGTGCTCCTCGCCGTTGTCGGCGCGGGCGTGGGACTTTTCATGGCGCTTTGCATGGTGCGTATCCTTTACGGCATCCGCCTGCGCTGGGTGCTGCTTATATGCTATGCGATCGTATTCGCGCTCGCGGCGTTCACGGATAAGAACTTTCTCTCCATCGCGTTCGACTCCGGCGGCGTGACGACCGGACCGATGACCGTTCCGTTCATTCTCGCGCTCGGTCTCGGCGTATCGCACATCCGAAGCGACAGCGGCGCGAAGGCCGACAGCTTCGGTCTCGTGGCGCTCTGCTCCATCGGGCCGATCCTCGCGGTGCTCATTCTGGGGCTCTTTTATCGCGACAGCTCCGGCGTTGCGGAGCTCACGGAGGTATCTTATGAGAGCACGACCGTTATCGGCTCGGCGTTTCTCGGCGCGATTCCGGTATATCTCAAGGAAATGGCCATATCCATGCTGCCGATCGTCGGCATCTTCCTCATTTTCCAGCTTGTCATGTTCCGCATGAGCCGCCGGAGCTTCTGGAAGATCATGGTGGGCATTCTGTATACTTACGTGGGTCTCGTGCTGTTCCTCACGGGCGTGAACGTCGGCTTCTCGTCGCTCGGTGCGGAGCTGGGCGCAGCGCTTGCCGAAGGAAACCGGAGCTGGCTTCTCATCCCGCTCGCGGCGCTGCTCGGCTGGTTCATTATCTCCGCGGAGCCCGCCGTCGGCGTGCTTGAAAAGCAGATCGAGGACGTGAGCGCCGGCGCTATCCCGGGCAAGACCATCAAGGTCAGTCTCTCCGTAGCGATCGCACTTGCCATGGGGTTTGCCATGCTGCGCGTCGTGACCGGACTTTCGCTTTTGTGGTTCATCGTGCCGGGCTACGCGCTCGCGCTGAGCCTCTCGTTCTTCGTGCCGGATATTTACACCGCCATTGCGTTCGACTCCGGCGGCGTGGCCTCCGGCCCAATGACGGCGACGTTCATGCTGCAATTCATGATGGGCACGAGCATCGCTCTCGGCGGCGATGTGCTGTGCGACGCCTTCGGCGTTGTGGCGCTGGTCGCCATGATGCCGCTTCTCTCGATCCAGGCCGTCGGCTTCTACTATGAACATATCGCGAAGCGTCCGCAGGAAGAGGCGGCCGCCTACGGCGATTACGATATCATCGAGCTTTGGGAGGCGAGCGCATGAACTACGTTATATCCATCACCAGTCCCGAAGCGCTCGGCGTGCTCGAGGATATCTGCGAGGAGCTCTCGCTCCCGCTCAACGTGACGCTGCACGGCCGCGGCACGGCGGTGCAGAGCATGCTTGATCTGCTCGGGATCGAATCAAACGAAAAGTGGGTCGTACTTTCCACGGCGACCGAGGAAAAGACCGCCGCGCTGATCAAAGCGCAGAAGCGACGGCTGCACATCGGCGTACCCGGTCACGGCATCGTGATCGCTGTGCCGGTCAAAAGCATTGGAGGAGGAAAAACCGTGGCGTATCTGATGGGAGAAGAAAATGTATCTGCGAAGACGGCTCCGCCGTCCGGTTATGCATATGAGCTGATCGTCGTTGTGGCGAGCGAGGGGCAGACCGATCTCGTGATGAACGCCGCCCGCGCTGCGGGCGCCCGCGGCGGCACGGTGCTCCACGGCAAAGGCACCGGCGCGAAGGCCGACCCGAAGTTCCACAACATCTCCATCGCCGAGGAAAAGGAGGTCATCCTCATCGTTTCCAAAGCCGAGGAAAAGAGCGAGATTATGCGCTCCATTCTCAAAACGGCCGGGCCGGATACCCCGGCGAAGGCCATTGTGTTCTCGCTCCCCACGAGTGAGGTCGCGGGCTTCGGATTTTTCGCAGACGCCTGAGCTTTATAAAAATTGCGCCGGATGGCGGGGTCTTCCCTGCCATCCGGCGCTTTTTCCGACATATCAAAAAATCATTGTCTCTCGGCCGCTTTCAGGCTTTCCGCGGCAAATTGGTAAAAGGAGGAAAAGAGCGGCACGGTGAGCGTCTGCGGACTGGCTGCCATATATATTTCCCGTTCATCCGTGGCATCCTCAATGGGGATGATTTTGACTTTCATATGTGAATATATCTCGCTGAGCGGCAGCACAGCGATCCCAAAGCCCTTGGCCACCAGTCCCGCTATAACGTTTCCTTCCAGCACCTTGCAGGCGATTTCCGGGTACTGCCCCAGCCGGTTGAATTGTTTCTGGATCAGGGGCAGCATATGGGATTCCTTTGTATAAAAAATATGGGGATACGACAGCGTATCGCTGAGCATTACACGATCCCGCCCGGCCAGAGGATGTTCCAAAGGCGTCAGCAAAACCAGCGGCTCCTTGCAGACGGGGAGCAGCGCCAGATCACTGCTATCCGCCGGTTCCATACAGAAAACCACATCGTGCAGCTTGTTTCGCAGCCCCTCTATCAAGGTGGTGGTAATGCCCGTCGTAAAAGCAACATGTATGTTTTTTTGCGGATGCTGCGACAAAAACCGGCCGACAAGATCCGGCACCAGATATTCCCCCAGTTCCGGCAGCATCCCGATTCGGATATACCCCTCTCCCTTGGAATAGAGCTGCATGGCAGAAACGCCTTTATCCAGCGCAGAGAGCGTTTCATCCACGCAGGCCAGAAACTCCTCTCCCAGACGCGTCAGAACCTTGTTGCGCCCGTTCCTCTCAAAGAGGGGCACGCCCAGCTCCTGCTCCAGACGGATGATCTCATGGCTCAGGGTAGATTGGGTAACGTGCAGCTGTTCCGCCGCCCGGGTGTAGTGCATGGTTCGCGCGAGGCATTGAAAATAACGCAATTGTGACAGATTCATATTTTTTCCTTTCCATTTATCGCAGATAACAGCCCCAGTCATCAATGATTATATTCTATCATTTAGTTTGCATATAATCAATACTCATGCGCAAAATCGATTGATTTATGCTTGTTTTCCATTGGACATTTGCCCGTCCGCATAGTATTATCCAGTCGAAGAGAAATTTGTCGAAACTATGAACGAATTGAGTCCTTTTTGTAAAGCGGAGGCTTAAGAAAATGGAAAACAACAGCCAGCGCCGTTATTACATAACGATCGCCGTTTTGTACATCAGCTTCTTTATGGATGGCATTGCCAACTCCATTCTGGGTCAGTTCAAATCCGAATTTGCCACGCTCTGGAACACGCCGTTTCTCAGCGACGGGAGCCGCGATGTTTCCAGTGTGATCGCCGTCATTTCCTCCATGGGTCTCGGCCGATTGATCTCCATCACCTTCGGCGGAACGCTTTCCGACTGCTACGGCCGGAGACAGGCCGGACTTCTCAGCTGCGCACTGTTCGTTGTTGCCTTTGCCGGTTTCCCCTTCTCCCGGAGCGTGCTTGCCGGATATCTGTTCGCGATCATCTGCGGCATCGCCATCGGCCTTCTGGACGAAGCCGTCACGCCCACATGCATGGAGGTGTTCGGCAAGAACGGCACCACCGGAAATCTGTGCTCCCGGCTCTTCCTGGCCGCCGGACAGATCCTCCTCCCCGTGGCGATCGTCTATATGTCGGCTCACGCCATCTCTTTTTCCACGCTGTTCTTCGTGTGCGCCGGGCTCTTCGCCTTCTGCGGCATTATGATCCTCATCGTTCCCTTCCCGCCGTTTGTGCACGCGCCCAAGCATCGCCGGGGTGAGAAAAAAGACCCCAACGCGCCGCACTTCCGCCTGACAAAGGATGCTGCGCTGCTCACATTGCTGGGCTTTACCACCTCCGCTACCTTTATGATCTGGCTGAACTGCAACCAGGAACTTGGCGCGCTGTACGGACTGGATAACGTGGCGCGGCTGCAGAGCATTTATTCCATCGGAAGCGTGGTAGCGCTGCTGTTCAATGTGATCGTTCTGCTCCCGCGGGGCGTAAAGCCGGTGCAGATTCTGATTCTGTATCCCGCCCTCGCCATTGTGACGCTGTTCCTTATTTATATTACCCGCAGCCCCATGGTCTGCCTGTACGGCAGCTTCTTCATCGGCTTCTTCGCCGCAGGCGGTCTGCTGCAGCTGGTTTCCTCCATCGGAAACATCATGTTCGCGCAGAACAAGGGCATGATCACGAGCCTTGTCATGTTTGGCTCGAGCTCGGCCAACTTCCTGGTGCTGTATCTGGCCAGCATCGTTGTGCGCCTGACCGGTACGGAAGGCCCCCGCAATGTGCTGCTGTTCAACATCGCCATCACCCTGATCGGCATCGCCGCTGCGGTCACGCTGAGCATTCGCCAGCGCAAGGCGGCCGAAAAAGCCGCTGCCCCGGCCGCGCAATAAGCTGCCGGAACAAATTACGGATGTCTCTCCCCGGTTCGGGAGATAAGATAGAAGCAAACGAAAGGAGAACCGATATGGAAAGAAATCTCAACTATGACGTAGTGGTAGTCGGCGGCGGTTCTGCCGGCATCGCTGCGGCCATCGGCGCAAAGGATGCGGGCGCCTCGGTACTGCTGCTGGAGCGCAACCCCTATCTCGGCGGCCAGGCCACGCATTCCCAGGTTCACGCCTACTGCGGCTACTGCACCAGCGGCGCAGACGGCGAATACCAGCAGGTCGTCCGCGGCGTCGGTCAGCAAGTTCTGGACAAGCTTCGTTCCATGAACCATTTCGATGGCTTTACGCGCTCTCCCAGCGGAAACCTGATCGTCAAGCAGGATCCCGAATTCACCAAGCTGGCCTTTGACGAGATGGTCGTAGACGCCGGAGTGGACGTTCTGCTGTGCGCCATGGTCACGGATGCCGAGGTGGAAGACGGCTGGATCCGCAGCATCACCTGCGTCGACGACGAGGGCAAGTTCCACGTGACCGGCAAGGTCTTTGTTGACGCCAGCGGCGAGGCAAATCTCTCCGCGCAGGCCGGCGCTCCGGTGGAGTTCCACTGCGAGCAGAGCGGTGCTCTGGTGTTCCGCATCGGCAATGTAAAGCCCGGCGCCGACGTGACGCCCAACGCCATCCGCGCCGCGCTGGAGGCCGCCGTGGCCGGCGGCATGACCGGCTTTTCCGCCATGTCCGGCAGCATGATGGTCGTGCAGGACACGAACGACTACACCGTCAACCTCATTTCCCTGAAGATCCCCGGTCTGGATGCCCAGACGCAGACCGAGTGCGAAATGGAAGGCCGCCGTCAGGTCCACCTGTATGTGGAGGCTTTCAAGAAGTACCTCCCCGGCTGCGAGGAATCTTTCCTTGTTAACTCCGGCCCCCGCATGGGCTATCGCGAGAGCCGCCGTATCGTCGGCGAATACACCATCTGCCGGGACGATGTCAAATCCTCCCGCAAGCGCCCGGAAGACAGCATCGCCCGCGGCGGCTGGGGCGCCGAGCTGCACATCGGCAACGACGATCCCCACTTCAGAGATGTCTGCATTGCCAAGTATTTTGATATCCCCATCGGCTCGCTTCGTCCCCAGGGCATGAAGAACCTCTGGTGCGGCGGACGCATCATCTCCTCCGATCTCGTGGCTTCCGCCTCCATCCGCGTGATGGGCACCGGATTTGCCACCGGCCACGCTGCCGGCGTTGCGGCGGCGCTGTCCATGGGCCGCGAGGACTACGACGTTAAGGCCATTCAGCAGGAGCTGCTCCGTCAGGGCGCTCTGATCTGAGTCCGCAACCCCATTGGTTTTCCTTCCTTCGGGAAGAAAATACATATTACATTATTTTTATTGAAGGGAGAGCAATTGCATGTCTAAGGCTGCTAAGAAAAACATCTACCTTGCGATCGCCATGCTGGTCACCTTCGCCTTCCGGCTCATTCCGCCGTCCGGCGCGCTGACCGCAGAGGGCCTTGCGGTTCTCGGCATCTTCTTCGGTTCCCTGATCATGTGGATCACCATCTCCATCGACTGGCCGAGCCTCATCACCATCTTCCTGATTGGCTTCCTGCCCAGCTTCGGCTTCGGCAAGACCTTCCAGGGCGCATTCGGCAACTCCACCGTCGCATTCCTTATCTTTACGTTCATGCTGGTTTACCCGCTTGGCAAGACGAACTTCGTGCGCCGCTGCACCATCGCCTTCATCACCAACCGCATTGCGCGTAAAGGCCCCTGGTACTTCACCTGCTTCCTGATTGCGTCCGTCACCTTTATGGGTCTGTTCATCTCCCCCTCCGTCCTTTTTGTTGCGTTCCTCCCGTTCCTGCTCGACATTCTGGACGTTCTGGGCATTGAGAAGGGCGGCAAGACCGGCAAGATGCTCATGATGGGCTGCGCCTTTGCCATCAGCCTTTCCTCCGGCATGACCATGATCGGCCACGTCTGGCCCACGCTGGCCGTCGGCTTCTACAAGGGCGCCACGGGCGTGGACATTTCCCAGTTCCAGTACATGGCATGGGGCATCCCCACCGGCCTTGTCCTGCTCATCCTCATGCTGCTGGTGTTCCGCTTCATCTTCCGTCCCGATGACATCAAGAAGGTCAACCCCGAAAACTGCCTCGCTCTGCGCGGCACCGTTCCCCCGGCGGATCGCAAGGAGAAGATCGTTCTCTTCGCCATGATCCTCACCGTCTGCCTCTGGGTTCTGCCCAGCCTCTTCAAGAATGTCCTGCCCGACGTGTACAAGACCATCAACGGCTGGACGACCGCCATGCCGCCTATGGTCGGCTGCCTGGTGCTCTTCATCTGCCTGGATAAGGGCGAGCGCATCATGAACTTCGCGGAAGCTACCTCCAAGGGCGTTATGTGGGCCTCCATCCTCATGACCGCCGCTGCCACGATGCTCGGCTCCTGCCTGACCAGCGATGCCACCGGCATCTCCACCTGGCTGAGTGAGACTCTCTCCCCTGTCACTGCCGGTCTGCCGGTTATGGCGCTCATCGTGTTCTTCGTTGCCTGGGCCATTCTCGAGACCAACTTCTCTTCGAACATCGTTACCACCAACGTCGTCTGCTCCGTGGCTCTGGCCGTGTTCCTGACTCTCCCTGCCGGCGCGGTGAACATGGCGGCTGGTCTGAGCATCATCGGCATGTGCGCCGCGATCTGCAACATGACGCCTGCCGGTCAGTCCACCATCAACACCGTGGCCATTGGCTCCGGCTGGGCTACGTCGAAGGACATGTTCGTCTGGGGCGGCGTGTTCGCCATCCTCGGTGTGATCGTCGTCAGCTTCATCGGCTATCCTCTCGGTTCCCTCTTCATGGCCGGGATGGCTTAATTTCCCGATTTCTGATCCTCTCATAAACCACATAGGGGAAACCGGCGCTGCATGGCAGCGCCGGTTTTTGAGCGTGTCAAAAAAAGTGTTTTTGACACGCTCTCAAACGAGACCCACTGCGTTGGGCTCTCGTTTGAAAAGGCTGCGGCTCGCCGCAGCGCACTCGCTCCGCTCGCACGTTTGCGAGCCGAGAGGAATTTTCTCCGACGCGCATGTCGCCGGAGAAAATGATTGATACTCTATTTGCGCCTGCGGGCGCAAACTCTGCGAGGCTTTTTTGACAGTCTGGGAAACCGGCGCTGCATGGCAGCGCCGGTTTTTTTCTATATTAGATTTCCGTTATTGCACGGCTGCGGACGATTTTCCGCGGGTAAAATTCTATGTAAAGATTTTGTAAAATTGTTCTTGCACTTTTTACAGGGTTGTACTATAATCACGACACGAAGCCGCCAGTAAGTATCCGGTTTTGTTACTTTTATCCGAAACGGGTGTAGTTTATGACATCTTTCAGCTCGGTTATGGACTATCTGCATGAAGTGAATCTTGTCTCCATGCTGGTGCGCTTTGCCATTGCGCTCCTCGGCGGCGGCATCATCGGCATGTCCCGCGGCAAGCGGCAGCACGCTGCCGGACTGCGCACGCATCTTCTCGTGTGCATCGGCTCGGCGTCCGTTATGCTCACGGCGCTGTACCAATCGCAGAATCTCGGCGTATCGGGCGATGTGTTCCGTATGCCGGCACAGGTCGTGAGCGGTGTTGGCTTCCTCGGCGCGGGCAGCATTCTCGTCACCGGCAAGCGCCATGTCACCGGCCTTACAACCGCCGCAGGCCTCTGGGCCTCGGCATGCATGGGTCTCGCCGCGGGCGCGGGCTTCTACGAAGGCGCGTTCATAATGTGCGTGCTCATCTACATTGTGCTCGTCTCGCTCAACAAGCTGGATTCGACCCACGTGAAGGCCTCGCGCGTGATGAACGTATACGTGGAGCTCAAGAGCGGCGTGCCGCTGAGCGCGCTGCTGCGCGCTGTCAAAAGCATGGGCATCCAGGTCAACGACATACAGGATATCGGCTCGCGCAGCGCCGAAACACACGGGTATATTCTGGAGCTGGAGATCATGCGGCCGGAGCTTGGCCATGTGGAAGCCGCAGAGCTCGTAACAAACATCGAGCAGGTGGAGTTCTGCGAGGAAATGAAAGCATAAAATTCTTCAAACAAACCCAGGGATACAGCAAACCGGCGGCTTTCCGAAATCGGAGAGCCGCCGGTCTCTTTACAAACAGAACTTTACAATACCCAGAAGAGCGCCGCGCCGAGGAATGTGCCGACAGCGTAGCCGAGCGCGCCGCAGATGAGTCCCGGCGCGGTGAGCGCATCGCAGCGAAGCTGCTTCGTGACCGCCGGGATAAACGCCGGGCCGTACAGCCCCGCCGTCATCGTGACGATGGCGCAGTCTGCGCCGATGCGGAACACCCGGCAGAGCAGCAGATGCAGCAGCGTGGAGCACACCGTAATGGAGGCGAGCAGCGCAACCGTGTGCAGCAGATTCCCGCCGAGCGTACCGAGATCGAGCGAGCTTGCGAGAGCAAACGAAAATACGAGAATGAGATAGTGTCCCGCGGCGGCGTTTTCCTTCACATTCCGCACCTCCGGCACGAACGAGAGCGCAAGCCCGAGCACCGTTCCCGCGATCATCACCGCCGGAACGAGCGGATCGGTGAGCGCGCCGCCCTTGATCTTCCAGATCACAAAGCCGATGACCGCGCCGACGAGCACGCACGCGAGCGAGAGGGCGAGATTGCGCACAATGCCGCGGTGGAAGCCGTTCCATTCGAGCGCGTCCATATTCTCCGCGCCGCCGCTCTCGCGCATATACGCGCCCTGTTTGGCGTGCCGGTCGAGAACTCTGGCGCAGAGGGGCTTTGCAAGCGTGAGAATGAATATGTAAAAGACGGTGCCGACGATCATATCAGAGAGATTGCCGATGGCGATCGCGTCGCCCGGCACGCCGAGAATGACGCCGATGGCGCTGAAGTTCGGCGAGCCGCCGGTATACATACCCGCGGCCATTGCCGCAAGCTGCCGCCCCCATGGGAAGCTGGCCCCCAGCGTCCGTCCCAGAATCACAACGACCGTGCTCACGGCGAGCAGCAGCAGGGCAAATGAGATGAGCACCGGCTTTGCCAGCCGCCGCACGTCGGCGAGATTCGTTCCGAACATCAAAAGCGGAATGGCGAGCCCGATGCACACATAGCTGCCGATCTGCCCGATGTCGGCGTTCAGGCGGATATCCAGCCCCGCCTTCCGGCAGAGAAACGCCGCCACCGCGACGACGATACCCCAAAAATACGCCATCGCGATCGTGCCGAACGCGCGCACAAGCCCTTTTTCCCGCTGCCGCAGGATGAGCACCGGCACGCCGAACTCCGCGATAAGCTGCAAAGCCATAACGATCATAGGTCTTCCCTCCCCGTTTCTTTGCATAGCATACCGGATTTTCCGGCGAATGAAAAGAGGAAAAAAGGATTTTTCACACCCCCTTTTCAAAAGTACATTAAAGTGATAAACTGCGGGTTAAGAAAAGGGAGGGAAAAGTGTATGGGAATCTTATCTCAGCTCAATAGTCCTGTCATGTATCTCATCTGCGGCGGCATCATCTTCTTTGTGGCCGTGGTATGCGTGTTCTTTATGATCCGCGCCTACCGCGCCGGTGTCGCCATCGGCATGGACAAAACGAAAATGAAGCGCACCATCACCGCAAGCGCCACGTTTGCCGCGCTGCCGAGCGTCGGTATCCTGCTCGGCGTCATCGCGCTCTCGGGCAGTCTCGGCACACCGTGGTCGTGGCTGCGTCTTTCGGTCATCGGCGCGCTGCACTATGAAACGCAGGTCGCGGAAGCCGCAGCGGAGGCCGTCGGCCTGCCGGGTCTTTCGGCTTCGGCGATGACGCCGCAGGCGTTCACCACGATCGCCCTTCTGATGGGCGTCTGCATCATGTGGGGCATGGTGTTCTCGATCTTCTTTAATAAGAAATACCTCTCGCGCCTCAAAGCGCCGAAGAAGGATGGCGCGGCGGGCGGTGGCTTTGGCGACACGGCGATGACCGCCATGTTCATCGGCCTTGTGAGCGCATACATTGGAAGCTACATCGGCGCTCTCGTCTCCGGCGCAGGACGGTTCACGTTTGCGGGAAGCTGGATGCCGCTTGCGGTCGTTGCGGTGTCGGCGGCGGTGATGGCGGTGTTTGTATGGCTCGCCGAGAAGAAGAACGCCGCGTGGGTCGATAACTTTTCCATCGCGGGCAGCATGCTCGCGGGTATGGCGGCAGCGGTGCTGCTGCGCGGCGTATAAGGAGGGAATGCAATGAACGAACAGGAAAAGACCGCCCGGTTTGAGGCCTACAACCGCCGGACGCATACCTATGGCCGCATCGCCTGCGGCGTAACGCTCGTGCTGCTGCTCGGCGCGCCGTTTCTGATGGGATACATCCTCGGCGCCATGCCGGATATGCGCGCGTTCGGGAAGGGCTTCCTTGCCATCGGCATTGTGTGGCTTGTGAGCTGCGTGGCGGAATATCTCGTCTATACGCCGATGCTCGGCGCGGGCGGCGGGTATCTCGCATTTATTACCGGGAATCTGATTAATATGAAAATTCCGTGTGCAGTCAATGCGCGCGATATCGTAGGCGCCAAGACCGGCACACCGGAAAACGAGATCATCTCCACGCTCTCGATCGCGACGGCATCGCTCGTGACGATCGTGATCCTCGCGCTCGGCGTGCTGCTGCTCATCCCGCTCCAGCCGGTGCTGCAAAGTCCCGCGCTTCAGCCGGCGTTCGACAACGTTGTCCCCGCGCTCTTCGGCGCGATGGCGTATAAGTACTACCGGAAGAACATGAAGATCGCGCTCTGGCCGCTTGTCATTATGAGCGTTCTCTTCATTCTCGTGCCGGGGCTGCTCAGCTCGACGAGCTTTATGATTCTTCCCTCCGGCGCGATTGCCATCGGCGTGGCGTACTTCCTCTACCGCCGCGCACGGAAGGAGACGGCGGCATGAAAATCATAGGATACCTTCTGCTCACCGCACTCGGCGTGCTCGTGCTGCTTTTGCTCGCGGCGGTCATCCGCACGCTCTGCATGAAGAAAAAGACCTCGGACTATACGCCGCACCCTGATCCGGCGCGCGAGCGGGAGTACGCGGAGAAGCTTTCGCGCATGGTCGCCTATGAGACCGTGTCGCACCCGGACGACCCGGAACTTGAGAAATTCCGCGACTTCCACGCGCTGCTCGCGGAGCTCTACCCGACAGTGCACGAAAAGCTCGAAAAGACGGAGATCGACGGGAACCTCCTCTTCTTCTGGGAAGGCAAACACCACGATAAGCCGCTCGTGCTCATGTCGCACCAGGACGTTGTTCCCGCGGAGGGCACGTGGGAGCACGCGCCGTTCTCCGGCGACATTGCCGACGGCAAGGTCTGGGGGCGCGGGGCATCTGATACGAAGTGCAGCGTCATGGGCTTTTTCCAGGCGTGCGAGGAGCTGCTGCGCGAGGGGTATGTCCCGGAGCAGGACGTATATCTCTCCTCGTCCTGCACGGAGGAATTTGCAGGCCCCGGCTGCGGCAAGCTTGTGGATGAGCTGCGCCAGCGCGGCGTGAAGCCGTTTCTCGTCTGCGACGAGGGCGGCGGCATCATCTCCGAGCCCATCGGCGGCATCCACGGCAATTTTGCGATGCTCGGCGTGTTTGAAAAGGGCAAGGCGGACGTGCGCTTCACCGCGCGGTCAAACGGCGGCCACGCGAGCGCGCCGCCGAAGAATTCGCCCGTGGCGCGGCTCGCGGCATTTGTGGACAGCATGGAAAAGCGCCCGCCCTTCCGGAAGAATTTTGAGCCGGAGGTGAGCGCGATGTTTGCCCGGCTTGCGGCCTACGCCCCCTTCGGGCTGCGGCTTTTGTTCAGCAATCTCTGGCTGTTTGCGCCGCTCATGAAGCTTGTCATGCCCG
The DNA here is from genome assembly GCA_934511165.1 of uncultured Oscillospiraceae bacterium. Classification (GTDB taxonomy): domain Bacteria; phylum Bacillota; class Clostridia; order Oscillospirales; family Oscillospiraceae; genus Apopatocola. Next base: position 18,638 of record CAKSWA010000007.1, read on the forward strand.
CGCTCTCGCCGCAGGCGGGCGCCATGCTGCGCACGACGGCAGCCTTTACGATGCTCTCCGGCTCGGACGCCTGCAATGTGCTGCCGCAGGAAGCGAGCGTGTGGGCGAATCTCCGGTTCATCCCGCACCAGGGCATGGACGAGAGCCTTGCGCTCATCAAAAAGCGCGCGGAAAAATTTGGTCTGGAAACAGAAGTTCTCTCCGCGAGCGACTATTCCGCCCCGGCGGATATCCACGGCGAGGCGTGGCAGCGCGTGACCGATACGATCGCCGAGGTCTTCCCCGGCCTCGCCTGGAGCCCTTACGTCATGACCGGCGCGACCGACGCCAAAAACTATCAGGCGATCTGCGACAACTGCATCCGCTTTGCCCCGGTGATCTACGGTCCCGAGCAGATGCGCGGCATGCACGGCGTAAACGAGAATATCGAAACGGCCTGCCTGCCCGGCGCGGTGGATTTTTACAAAGCGCTTATTGGCAATAATCGCTGAAAACGCAATTTGGAAACGATTTTTTACCCCAAATCTATTGCAAAATCGGCGCAATCAGGCTATATTACAAGCGTCAAGAAAACTATCCAGAAAGGGTGAAGTTATTCTATGGCAGGAGCACACAGAATCGGGATCCTGACGAGCGGCGGCGACGCCCCCGGCATGAACCCCGCGATCCGCGCCATTGTGCGCACAGCCGGTGCCGAAGGCATCACCTGCATCGGCATTCGCCGCGGCTACGCCGGACTCATCAACGGCGACGTTTTTGAGCTGACCGGCAACGACGTGGACGGCATTGCCCGCCGCGGCGGCACCATTTTGTATACCGCCCGCAGCGAGGAATTCCGCACGGACGCCGGTATCGACAAGGCAGCGAAGGTCTGCAAATATCTCGGCATTGACGGTCTTATCACCATCGGCGGCGACGGTACCTACCGCGGCGCGCTGGAGCTTGCCCGCCGGGGCGTCCGCGTTGTGGGCATTCCCGCGACGATCGATAACGACATGGGCTGCACCGAATACACCATCGGCTTTGATACCGCGTGCAACACCGCGATCGAGGCCATCGACAAGCTGCGCGACACCGGGCAGAGCCACGAGCGTGTGTCGGTTGTGGAGGTCATGGGCCGCAACGCCGGTCATCTCGCGCTCTACACCGCCATGGCCGCCGGCGCTTCCGCCGTGCTGCTTCCCGAAAAGGAAGTTGATCTCGAGCATGACGTGATCGATGTGATCCGCCGCGGCTGCATCCATGGCCGCCGTCACCACATCGTCGTCGTTGCCGAGGGCGTGGGTCATGTCCACGACTATGCGCAGACGATTGAGGAAGAGTCCGGCCTGGAGACCCGCGTTACGGTTCTCGGCTACATCCAGCGCGGCGGCGCGCCGAGCGGACGTGACCGTGTGTCCGCCGCTATGATGGGCGTTCGCGCGATCGACGTACTCAAGTCGGATGCTTCGAGCCGCGTCATCGTCGAGCGGAACGGCCGTTTCGAGGACATGGACATTGAGGAAGCGCTCCAGATGAAGCGCGAGCTCGACGAGGAGATGTACGTTGCCTGCAACCGCATCGACACCTCCTACCAGTACCACCACAGGAAAAACACCTGAGCCGGAGGATGACCTCCGGTCGACGTACAAATGAAAAATGCGGTGTCCCTTTTGGGACACCGCACTTTTTGCCGGAGGAACTATGAAACGATTTATCGGGAACAAAGACTTTTACAGGCTGGTCGCGGCGCTTGCGCTGCCGCTGCTGCTGCAGAACGCCGTATCGACGTTTGTGAATCTGCTCGACAATCTCATGGTCGGGCGCATCGGCACGGAATCGATGTCGGGCGTGTCCATCGTGAACCAGCTTCTGTTCGTATACAACCTCTGCCTCTTCGGCGGCAGCGGCGGCGCGGGTATTTTCGGCGCGCAGTTCTTCGGCCGCGGCGACCATGCCGGCGTCCGGCACACGCTGCGCTTCAACATCCTGCTCTGCGCCGGGTTTACGGTGCTCGCCACGGTGCTTCTCGCGCTCATCCCGGACGCGCTCATCGGCGCTTTCCTGCACGAGGCAGGTACCGGCGGCGATCTCACGCTCACGCTTGCCGAGGGCAAGGACTATCTTCGCATCATGCTTTTCGGTCTGCCCGCATTCTGCCTCACGACGGCGTATGTGAGCATACTGCGCGTCACCGGCGACAACCGTCTGCCGATGAAGGCGAGCATCGCGGCGATCTTCGTCAATCTCGTTTTCAACTATCTGCTCATTTACGGCAAGTTTGGCTTCCCGATGCTCGGCGTCCGCGGCGCGGCCATTGCCACGGTGCTCTCGCGCTATGTGGAGCTTGGGCTGATCCTGCTCGGCACCCACGGAAGAAAGCAGCCGCCGGAGTATATCCGCGGACTGTACCGCGGCTTTTCGATCCCCGGCCATCTCGCCGGGCAGATCGTCCGCAAGGGCATGCCCCTGCTCGTGAACGAGATGTTCTGGTCGCTCGGCATGACGATGCTCACGCAGTGCTACTCCTACCGCGGTCTGGACGCCATCGCCGCGCTGAACATCAACTCCACGGTACTCAATCTCTTCAACACCGTCATCTTCACGATGGGCAACACCGTCGGCATCGTTATCGGCAACCTTCTCGGCGCAGAGGAGTACGACCGCGCGCGGGACTACTGCCCGAAGCTCGCCGCGCTCAGCTGCACGGCAAGCGCCGCGGTCGGCGTGGCGCTGTTTCTCCTCGCGCCCTATGCCCCGCGGCTTTACAATACCTCCCACGAAATTATGACGCTTGCCGCATCGCTCATGCGCATCTGCGCGATCATGCTCCCCGTTCACGCCGTCACTAACGCCGCCTACTGGACGATCCGCGCCGGAGGCCGGACGTACATCACCATGCTCTCCGACAGCGTATTTACCTGGGTCGTTTCCGTGACGATCGCGTGGGTTCTCATCCACAAAACGGGGCTGCCGCTCGTGGAGGCATATTTCTTTGTGAACCTTGCCGATCTCATCAAAATGGCCATTGGCATCGTCCTTCTCCGCCGCGGCATCTGGGTGCGCAATATCGTCACCGGCGAGGAGATTGCCGCCGGGGGCAAGGGGAACTGATTTTCGGTTGTAATATTCACCGTTTCGGTGTAGAATCTTTTTCAATGAGGTGAGAACCATGCATCGAATCGGTGTTTTTGACAGCGGCATCGGCGGTCTTACGGTGCTGCGCCAGCTGCGGCGGGCATTCCCGCAGCTGGATATGGTATATCTTGGCGACACCGCCCGCGTCCCCTACGGCGGGCGCTCGGTGGAAACCATCACGCACTATGCCGAGGACGATGTGCGCTTTCTGCTCCGCAAGGACGTGGAGGCGATCGTCATCGCCTGCGGCACGGTGAGCTCCAACTCGCTCGACACGCTGCGGGAAAAATTTGATCTGCCAATCTACGGCGTGATCGAAAGCGCGGCGCGGCTCGCCGCGAGCGTCACGAAAACGCGCTCCGTCGGCGTGATCGGCACGCAGGCGACGATCAAGAGCGGAGCATACGAAACGCACATCCGCGCCGCCGATCCCGCGGTGCGCGTCATTTCGCGCGCCTGCCCGCTTTTTGTCCCGCTTGTAGAAAACGGCATTGCGCCGGACGATATCGTCGCGGAGACGGTCTGCTCGCGGTATATGGAAGCGTTTGACGGTGAGAACATCGATGCGCTCATCATGGGCTGCACGCACTATCCCGTGTACCGCCCGGCGCTCGAAAAGCGCCTGCCCGGCGTGCGGATGATCGACGTGGGCGAAGCGCTCGCCGAGGCGCTGCGCCCGCTCTTTGCCGGGTGCGGCGGCGACGGGGCAGTCGAATACTATGTCACGGAGCGCAGCGCCGCCTTTGACGAGATCGTCCGCGTCATGGACCCCACGCTCGACCCCGCCGCCATCCGCGTGGAGAACGCCTTTATTCAATAAAGAAAAACCGCAGGAAGCGAAAATCCCGCCCGGAGAAATTCTCCGGGCGGGATCGTTTTGCATAGCCTTATTCGAGATTGAGTCGTTTATCGAGAATGGCGCGGGTGGCGAAGAAGAAGCCCGTGCCCTTGAGGAGCTCCAGGCCAATGCCGATGCCGATCGTGGAGGCCATCACGCCGACGCCCTGAACATGCCAGCCGGTATCGTCCAAGCAGAACTCCCAGTTCAACAGCACATTGGGAAATGCATCGGACTGGAGGAGCGACATGCACCCATTCATAATAATGCTGAAGGCGATGCTGATGCCGACGTAGGCCAGCAGTGCGAGCCAGCCGCGGTTCTTCTTGCCGAGATGACCGATCGAGATGGCGGTGTAAATTTGCAGGATCGAAACCGCCGCCGCGATGAGCGTGTACACGATGAACTCCGCGACGACCCAGCCCGTTCCGGCAGGCAGCGGGTTTACGCGCAGATAGCGGCCCGCTTCCTGGAACGCCTGCGCAATGTCACCAAAGTTGGGCGGCGCGAGCACTGCCATCAAAAGCACCCCGCTCAGCAGCGCCACAATGGCGCTCGCCACGGAGAAGATCATGCTCGTGAGCGCCTTGGAGGCGATGTGCGCCGTGCTCGTCACGGGCAGCGTGAACATGAGATAGCCTTCGTTTCCGAGAAGGCCCTTATAAAAGCGGTCGATAATAAAAACGAGCACAAAAATGCCCATCGCAACATAGAGCGCCACAAGCAGGATCATCGGCAGCACACCGAAAATAAAGCTCACCAGCTGGCTCTGGACATCGCCCGCGAGCACGAACCGGATCGTAAGGCCGTTGATTGCGCCGAGCAGCGCAAGACCGATCCAGATCAGCGAAAACGTGCGGATACCGGAGCGCAGATCGTATTTCATCAGTTTACCGAGCATTGAATTCCCCTCCATTCCCCATGGCCGGCGCGCGGAACATGTTGCGGAACAGCTCATCCACACTGCCGCCGGTACGCTCGCGGATGCTGTCAGTGCTCTCGTGCAGAACGACCTGTCCCTGCTGGAGGAACACCGCCTCGTCAAGCACCTGCTCCACATCGAGGATCAGATGCGTCGAGATGAGCACCGTACCGTTTTCGTTATAATTCGTCAAAATCGTGCGCAGAATAAACTCGCGCGCCGCCGGGTCAACGCCCGCAATCGGCTCATCAAGCAGATAGAGCCGCGCGCGGCGCGACATGACGAGCATGAGCTGCATCTTCTCGCGCGTACCCTTCGAAAGCGTTTTGATCTTGCTGCCCGTTTCCAGGCCGAGCACGCGGCACATCTCCTCCGCCTTGGTGCGGTCAAAGTCGGCATAGAAGTCCGAGAACATATCGATCATATCGCCGACACGCATCCAATCGGGGAAATATCCCCGGTCGGGCAGATAGCTCGTAATCGCCTTCGTCTCCACGCCGGGCAGGAGACCCGCAATGCGCGCCTCGCCCGCCGTCGGCTGAAGAAGGCCGTTGAGAATTTTGATGAGCGTCGTCTTGCCCGAGCCGTTCGGGCCGAGCAGACCGACGATCTTGCCGGACGTGAGACTGAGATCCACGCCGCGCAGCGCCTGCACCGATTCAAAATTCCGGCACAGCCCTGTGCATTTTACCAGTTCTTCATTCATCGTTTCTTTCCCTTTCCGCCTGCGCCATGTCCGCGGCCTCGCCGCGGGAATAGCCCAGAGCTCCCATTTCCTTGAAAAAGTTTTCCGTGCACTCCACGGCCAGCCGCCGCCGCATCTCTTCGAGCGCCTCGGCGTTTTCCGTCACGGTGCGGCCGAGCGTCCGGTTCGTTGTGACGAGTCCGAGCGTCTCAAGCTGCGTGATCGCCCGCTGCATCGTGTTCGGATTGACGCCCGCTTCCGCCGCCAGTTCCCGCACCGCGGGAAACCGCGACCCCAGCGGATACGCGCCCGTGATGATCCGCCGCGCCAGCTGCTCCGTGAGCTGCTGCCAGATCGGCCGCGAGCCCTGAATCGCAAAGTCCATGCCAGCCCTCCTTGTTGTATTGCTGTATTAAGCGATTAGTACACTACTACACTCATACAGTTTTGTCAAGTCCCTTTTCTCATTTTTCCTGTGGATTCCGCGCGGGGAATGTGGTAACATGAAAATGTTCAAATAATCTTAAAATTTTTTTGCTTTTTACTGAACCGCGTGTTGGGAAAAACCGTCTTTCTTTACAGAAAGGCGGCAGGCCTTTCAGAGAGAGTTTGCGTATGACAGCCGAAGAGTTTACCGTCCAGATCATGGACATGAAAAAAACGCTCTACCACGTTTCCTGCGGCATTCTCCGCAGCGAGGCTGACCGGGAGGACGCGGTGCAGGAGTGCATATGCAAGGCGTGGGAAAAGCGCGATTCGCTCAAAAGCGCGGGCGCATTCCGCGCATGGGTGACGCGCATTCTTATCAACGAATGCTACGACATCTGCCGCCGGGGGAGCAAGATCGTTCTTCTCGACGAGATGCCGGAGGCGGTCGCCCCCGAGAGCGGCGACCGCGAGCTGCGCGACGCCGTGATGGGTTTGGATGAGATATACCGTATGCCGATCCTCTTATTTTATGTAGAGGGGTTCAGCATACGGGAGATATCCCGTATTTTGCAGATCCCCGAGGGTACGGTCAAATCCCGGCTGTTTGCCGGGCGCGGAAAGCTCCGCGAAGTTTTGGGTGAGGAGGTGCCGGTATGAGGGATTCCTGGGACAACATGTTTGAAGAGGTTCCCGCATCGTTTGAGGCACGGATGAAGGAAACACTTTCCGCGCTGGAGGAAAAGCCAAAGATACGGCATTTCCGCTTCGGCACAGGCGCGCTTGTCGCGGCGGTGCTGCTCATTGCGGTGCTTGGCGGCACGGCGCTGGCTACGGACTTCTTCGGTTTGAAGAGCCTCACTGTCACCGATCCGAACGCCTCCCCCGCGGCGGTCTCCGCCACGGCGGAACCGGCGAGCGACAGCACGGTCATCGCGCTGCAGGGCGTGCCGGAGAGCCCGGAGTTCAAGGCGAATGCCGAGTGGATGGACTTCCTCGCCTCGTACGATACCGCCGCCATGGCGAAGGAAACCGCCGCCTGCCTGCCGGGGAAGTACGATCTCTATTCCGTCTCCACGCAGGACATGGCCAACGAGCTTGACCAGATCACCCGCAAATACAACCTGCGGCTGCACACGTCCGTGACGGACTTTGACAGCGAAGATACGCTCTATGCCCTTCTGGAGGCAGAGCCCTTCCTTACCGACTGCGCCGCCGTGAGCGGCTACCTCTACGAGGACGGCTCGTTCCAGGCCTACGGCACGAACGTCTCCGGCAAGAGCTACGAATACCAGCTTGGCCGGTACGTCAAGGGCGCGTTCTCCGAGGTCACGCTGAACATCGGCAACGCCGAGGATTACGAGGAGTGGATCTATACGACCTCCCGCGGCGACGAAGTGCAGCTCTCACTCGGCCCGAACCGCTGCGTTGTGATGTCGGACCAGCCGAAGGCGTTCGTGGCCATCAACCTGCTCGGCGGCACGGAGGGCAACAGCCTCTTCATGCCGGAGCCGGTAACGAAAGAGGATTTGGAAGCGTTCGCGGAGCTCTTTGATTTCGCGAAGCTCGGATAAAAGAAATACCGAATATACAGCGTACCCCCGTGGGAAATTCCCACGGGGGTACGCTTTTTGTCTCCCTCTTTGAGGGAGGCGGCTCGGCGCTGCGCGCCGAGCCGGAAGGAGTTTCATTCGTACAGGAGCTTTTGTCTCTGGTAGGGCTGCGGCTCATAGCGGACGGAGCCGATCTTCGGCTTCGGCACGCCGTATTTGGGGTTGTAGCCGAAGAGGTTTATGTACCGCTCAATATCACCGCGCTCCTGCTCCATCGCGAGCAGCACTTCAAGGGCAGCGTTGGCGTCGTCCACGGCGCGGTGGGTGTTCACGCCGTCCACGCCGTAGGCCTCTACGGCGTTGCACAGCTTGTGCGGATAGTCCCGCCGGTCCTTATAAATCGCCATGATATCGAGGAACTGCGCCTTTTTCAGTACCTCGGCACAGCCGAGCCGGTGGAGGAAATAAAAGAGGAAGCATAAATCAAACTGCGCGTTGTACGCGCACACGAGCGGCTTTTCCCCGGCAAGCGAGCGGACGAACGCCGCCGCGGCCACATCCTTTTCCACGCCGTTTAGAAAAAGCTCGTCCTCACGGATGCCGGTGAGCTGCGTGATGACCGGCGGCAGACGCCGTCCCGGCGAGAGGCGGATGAGATAGTCCTCTTCCGTGCGCTCTCCGCTGCGGTCGAGCCGCAGGAAGCCGAGCTCGATGATCTCGTCCGACTTGCAGTTTACGCCGGTCGTCTCCGTATCGAGCACGATGACGGAGTCGTACATTTGAAAAAGGCTTTCGAGCATTGCTTATTCTCCCTTCGTCAGCACCGCGCCGATCTGGACAAAATACTCCGGCGGGGCATCCTTCGTCCCCCATTGGAGCGGCGCACCCAGCTTGTCCGCGGCAAGCGCGCCGACGTTCGCGCCGAGCGATTCGAGCGAATAGCGGAGCTTTTCCGGGAACCGGCAGGGCTTTTCGTCCCGGCGCGCGCACCGCACGCACACGAGACAGCGTCCCGCGTTCAGCCGGAGAGAATTGGGCGTTTCGCGCTCCTTTTCTTCCAGCAGCGCGTCAAACGCCGTCCGGTAAGGACGGAGGAACATTTCCGCGTCTGCGAGCGCCGCGGCTTTCGCCTCGTCGCTCTCCGGGAACACCTGCACGGCATATAGCGTAAGAGCATCAAACTGCGGCCAGACCGCCGCGGGGTCAAAGTCATAGGGCGGGCACGACCACGTCTGTCCGCAGCGCGGGCATTCAGCGCAGTAGCCGAGGAATTTCTCCACGTCTACATACTTTTCCAGCATCTCGCTCATCGGCAGCGCGCCGGTGAGATGCGCTGTGCGCACGCCGTTTTCTCTCTCTTCCATATGTGCTTCTCCCCTATTTCAGCGATTCCTGATGGTTCACCACGCCTTTGAACGGCGTCATGAGCAAAATCTTGATGTCAAACAGCATCGACCAGTTTTCGATATAATAGAGATCGTAGTCCACACGGGCGCGGATGGAGGTGTCGCCGCGCAGGCCGTTGACCTGCGCCCAGCCGGTGATGCCGGGGCGCACCTGATGGCGCACCATATAGAGCGGAATGCTGTATTTGAAGTGATCAACGTACCGCGGGATCTCCGGCCGCGGGCCGACGAGCGACATATCGCCCGCAAGAACGTTGAAGAGCTGCGGCAGCTCGTCGATGGAATAGCGCCGCATAAACGCCCCCCACGCCGTGCGGCGCGGGTCGTGGTCGCGCGTCCACGCGGTGTCCGACTGCGCGTTCACGCGCATAGAGCGGAACTTGAGCATATAAAACGGTTTTTTATCCTTGCCGATGCGCTCCTGCCGGAACAGGATCGGCCCCGGCGAGGAAAGACGCGTACCAACGGCGGCAACGAGCATGATGGGCGACGTGAGCACAATGAGCGCAAGAGAGCCGAGAATATCAAAGAGCCGCTTCACGATATCCGCGCCAGCATTATCGAGCGGCACACGCCGGACGTTCACCAGCGGCAGGCCGCACAGCTCCTCCACGTACGGGTGGTGCGACATATATTCGTACCCGATCGGCAGCAGCGCGAGCTTCACGCCGGTGTCCTCGCACTCGCGCAGTATTCCGCCGAGCTGTTCCGCCTGGTTTTCCTCCATGGCGATCACCGCCTCGTCCGGCGCTTTTGCCTCCAGCACGGCACGCAGAGAATCGTAACCGCCCAGATACGGAACGCCGCTGAGCGCCGATGCGCCAACGCTTCCGATGACCGTCCATCCGGCGTCGCGTCCCTTCTTCACGCGGCGCAGACAGTCGCGCGCCGCAGCGCTCTCGCCGATGATGACAAGGCGGCGCAGCCCCTTTCCGGCGCGGTACTGCCGCCGGAGCAGCCGGTGCGTGACAAAGCCGCGCGTGCCGGTGAACACGATGAGCAGCAGATAGCAAAGGAGGATCATCCAGCGCGAAAAGTCCACCACACGGAACACGAAGATGAGATCGATGTACAGCATTACGCCAAACGTACAGCCGAGGACAATGTTGCCGAATTCGTGGATAAAGCCGCGCTGCGGCTGCGGTTCGTAAACGCCGAGCAGCCCGAAGAGCACGGCGTACACCGGCGAGAACAGTCCCGCCCACAGCATATGGTACCCGAAGCCGCCCACCGGGTTTTCGCCCCGGAACAGCACAAACCGGATATAGAATGCTGCCGCCATGGCCGCCACGGACAGCGCCATATCCATCGCCGCCCAGAGGACGGTCTTTTTTGTTTCTCTTTTATTCATCGCTTTTTCCGCCGTATAGGAAAGATTTGTCAGTTTTTAGACGTGCTGCCGCGCGGCGGGGTTCGCCGCTGCGCGCTTCCGCCGCTATATTTTACCACAAATGGTTTGTTTCTTCCACGGTTTCTGTTATAATCCGGTGTAGAAAGTACGATCCGGAGGATGCCATGAGCGACCGCACGCCGAAAATTCTGTATACTGCCTCCAGCAGCGCCCATTTGGAGAGCTTTCATCTGCCGTATCTTGCCGCGCTGCGCTCGCTCGGCTGGGACGTGACCGCCGCGGCGAACGGCAGCGGAGAGCGTCTTGGCGAGGGCGTGCGCTTTCTCGCCGTTCCGTTTACGAAGAGCTTCGTATCGCCGAAAAACTTTCGCGCCGCCGCGCTTCTGGCACGGGACATCCGCGAGAACCGATACGACGTGATCGTGACGCATACCTCGCTCGCGGCGTTTTTCACGCGCCTCGGCGTAATGCTCGCGGGCAAGAAAACAACGCGCGTTGTCAACACGGTGCATGGCTATCTTTTTGACCGCGACTCCGGCGCGCTGCGGCGCGCGGTGCTGCTCGCGGCAGAAAAGCTGACGGCGGGCGTTACGGACGACATCCTCGTCATGAACCGATGCGACGAGATCATCGCGAAAAACCGCCGGCTCTGCCGCGGGGACGTGCATTTCATTCCCGGCATGGGCGTGGATTTCTCCCGCTTCCCTCCCGCCGCGCCGGAGGAGCGTGCCGCGGCAAGAGCGGCGTACTCGCTGCCGGAGGACGCCGTTTGTCTCGTGTGCGCCGCCGAGTTCTCGAAACGGAAAAACCAGGCGCTGCTTTTGCAAGCGCTCGCCCGGCTGCCGGAAAATTATTATCTTCTGCTCCCCGGCGACGGCGCGCTGCTGGAAGAGTGCAGGGAGACCGCCGCCGCGCTCGGCGTGCTCCCCCGCTGCCGGTTTCCGGGGCGGCTCACGAATGTCCGCGGCGCTCTCGCCGCGGCGGATATCTGCGTGTCCGCGAGCCGGTCGGAGGGACTGCCGTTTGCGGTGATGGAAGCGATGCACATGGCGCTCCCCTGCGTGCTCACGCGGGTAAAGGGACATGAAGACCTGCTGGATGGCTCCGGCACGGGATACCTCGTGCCGTTTGGCGACGCCGCGGCATTTGCCGAAGCCGTGCAGACGCTCGGCGGCAGCGCCGCGCTGCGCGCGCAGATGGGCGCGGCAGCCAGGGAGGGCACCGAAAAATACTCGCTCGATCGCGTGCTGCCCGAGGTGCTGCCTCATTTCACAAAACACTGATCGCCGAAAAACAGGGACGGTTTCTCTGACAAAAATGTCAGGGAACCGTCCCTATTTTATTCTTCCTTTTTCTTCGGTTTGCGGCGGAGGGGATTGGCCGGGAGCTTCAGTCGGCTGAGACTCCAGTTCCGCTCGGCGGCGTAGCCCTTTGCCATGGCTTCGAGCGTGTCATTGACCATTTTGTGCAGGCTCGGCTCTTGGTGCACGGCGCGGGCGACGCGCAGCGTTTCGCGCAGCATCCGCGCGGACAGGTCGCTGAGCGTTACGGCGCCGGTCGCGGTGAGGGTGCCGAAAAACTCTTCAATAAATTCCTGCCGCTCGGTCATGCTCATGCCGCCGAGGACTTCCTCCATGGCGCGGTCAAACGCCCGCGCCGACGGCGACAGGGTTTCACAGCGGACGAAGCCCGTGGGCGTCGTCTCCCACGTGAAGCCGTCGTGCGCGCCGAGAAGCGCGGCGGTGCTTTTCACGACCGTATAGTCGCAGTCATGCCAGAGAAGCGTACCGACCATGGCGTTTTGGGAGAGGATCGTTTTGATGCGCGGCTTGATACGCTGGTAGCCCTCGGTCTGCAAAATTTTCTCCTGAAAACCGGGGCCGTCGTTATTGTAGATGTTCCCGATGCGCTCCTGCACGCTCTCGGGTGCCATGGCAGCAGCGTACATGGCGAGATTGCCGCCCTTCGAGTGACCGCCGACGGCGATTTTCCCCGGATAGACCGAGGCCGCCCACGTGAGATACTCGACCGCGTCGCGCTGTGCAGGGATCTCGTCCATGACGGTGAGCAGGCAGTCCTCCTTCCAGCCGACGATCGTATCGTCCGTGCCGCGGAAGGTCACATAATGCAGTCCGCCCGGCAGACGCAGCGTGAGCGCAGAGAACTGCTCCGTCTTTTTCTCGTCAAACGCCTGGCGGAAGCCGGTGAGCATCACCTCGCGGAAACGCACCGTTTCCGGCAGGCGCTTGATCATCGGAGCAATATACGGCGAGCTGAGCGCGCCGAGTTTTTCCGCGCCGCCCGCGGCAAAATACGCCTCCACCGCCTGCGGCAGCGGGACGTACAGCTCGTTTTCCGGCACGATGCCCGTAAAATCGAGCGTTCCGATCTTGCAATGGATGTAGTTGTCCACCTCGTTCGGCGGCGACACCGAAAACGGCACATCGCCGCGCCAGGTAAGATAATCAAGAATGTTCGGCATAGTTCCACCTCCGGTTTCGTACCGGATACCATATCACAAAAAACGGCTTCCGGTCAAGTGGTGCTATGCCGCGAAGCTATTCATACCTTGTAAAGAACAGGTCACCGCATCCCGCAATAATGCGAATTTTCTTTTTCACCAATTTATCCTCCTTTTACATTCTGCCCCAGATAATACCCTGATTTTCGGGTATATTCAACCCTTTTTTCTAAATTTATAATTTGTGTAGGGAGTTGTTTTTTGCAGGAGGAAATGCGGTTGATCACCTTTGACCCCTTATGGGAAACGATGAAAAAGAAGGGCGTGACAACATACACCCTGATAACCAAATATTCCTTCAGCAAAGGGACGCTGGACGCCTTGAAGCACAACCGCAGCATCACGCTTGCAACGCTTAACGACATTTGTTCCATTCTGGATTGTGCAGTAGAAGAAGTCATTCTATATATTCCGGATAAAAATAGCGGATATTGAATTTCAAAATTCAATACCCGCTATTTCTTTCATTAAGCAAGAAAAGGAGCTGGGATTTCTCCCAGCTCCTTTTTTGCGATTTGGAATTATTCGTACAGCGCCTTGAGCTTGAGCAGGTGCTCGTAGCGGGCCTTGGCGTTCTCTTCGTTCTTCTCGAAGAGCTCGGTGGCGCGCTCGGGGAAGGCGGCGGCGAGACGCGCGTAGCGGGCCTCGTTCTTCAGGAAGTCCTGATAGCCGCCCTTGGGCTCCTTGCTGTCCAGCGAGAAGGGCTTCTCCGCCGCCGGGTTGTACCGGAAGAGGTTCCAGTAGCCGCAGTCGACAGCCTTCTTCATCTCGAGCTGGCAGTTGGCCATGCCGCCCTTGATGGAGTGCATCTCGCAGGGAGAGTAGCCAATGATGAGGGACGGGCCGTGCCACGCTTCGGCTTCCTTGATGGCCTTGAGCGTCTGGGCCATGTTCGCGCCCATAGCGACCTGGGCGACGTAAACGTAGCCATAGGTCATGGCGATCTCGGCGAGAGACTTGCTCTTGGTCTCCTTGCCGGCTGCCGCAAACTGCGCGACCTGGCCGATGTTGGAAGCCTTGGAGGCCTGTCCGCCGGTGTTGGAGTACACCTCGGTGTTGAACACGAACACGTTGACGTCTTCGCCGGAGGCAAGGACGTGGTCCAGACCGCCGAAGCCGATGTCGAACGCCCAGCCGTCGCCGCCGAAGATCCAGACGGACTTCTTGGCGAGGTAGTTCTTGCCCTCGAGAACCTTGCGGGCGAGCTTGCAGGCGTCGCACTCGCAGGTGGGCACGCTCGGGTTGGCGTTGATGGCGGCGATGAGCTTTTCGGCCGCGGCGGTGTTCTTCTCGCCGTCGTTGACAGTGTCGAGATATTCCTTGCCGGCGGCGGCAATATCTTCATCGACGTAAGGAACAGCGATCAGTTCCTTGACGGCGTTGATGTAGCTCTCGCGGAGGGTCTTCTGGCCAAGGTACATGCCGTAGCCGTTCTCGGCGTTATCCTCGAAGAGGGAGTTCGCCCAGGCAACGCCCTTGCCGTTCTTGTCCATGCAGTACGGAGAAGTGGCAGCCGGTCCGCCCCAGATGGAGGAGCAGCCCGTGGCGTTGGAGACGTACATGCGGTTGCCGAAGAGCTGGGTGACGAGGCGGGCGTAGCTCGTCTCGGCGCAGCCGGCGCAGGAGCCGGAGAACTCCAGATACGGCTTGAGGTACTGGGACTTGATGACGTTGTCGGTGCCGGCGACGTCGGACTTGACGGTGACGTCCTTGACCATGTAGTCAAAGACCTTCTGCTCGCCGAGCTGGCTCTCCTGGCCGACCATCTTGAGGGACTTGGTCGGGCAGACGCTCACGCACACGGAGCAGCCCATGCAGTCGAGCGGGCTGACGGCCAGGGCGTACTTGTACTTGCCCTTGGACATCTTGTGATCGACCATCTTGGTGCCTTCGGGAGCCGCGGCGGCTTCCTCGGCGTTGAGAGTGTAGGGACGGATGGTGGCGTGCGGGCAGACGTAAGCGCACTGGTTGCACTGCGCGCAGGTCTCGGCAGTCCACTCGGGAACGGTGACGGAAACGCCGCGCTTCTCGTACGCAGCGGCGCCCTGCTGGAAGGTGCCGTCGGCGTAATCGACGAAAGCGGAGACCGGCAGAGAGTCGCCGTTCATGCGGCCCACGGGCTCCATGATGTTGCGGACCATCGCAACGGTCTTTTCGGGGCCTTCGAGATGCTCAACGTGAGCTTTCTCGGTGGCGTTCGCCCAGTCGGCCGGAACATCGATCTTCACGAGCGCGCCGGCGCCGGCGTCGATGGCGTCCCAGTTCTTCTGGACAACGTCCATGCCCTTCTTCATGTAGGAGTGCTCGGCGGCATCCTTCATGTACTTGACGGCCTCATCCTTGGGCAGCACGTTCGCCAGAGCGAAGAACGCGGCCTGCAGGATGGTGTTGGTGCGCTTGCCCATGCCGACCTTGACGGCGAGGTCAATGGCGTTGATGGTGTAAAGCTGCACGTTGTTCTTGGCGATGTAACGCTTCGCGTCGGCGTGGAGGTGCTTGTTGAGCTCCTCGAAATCCCACTGGCAGTTGATGAGGAAGATGCCGCCGGGCTTCACGTCCTGCACCATCGGGAAGTTCTTCACGATGTAGGACGGGTTGTGGCACGCGACGAAGTCGGCCTTATTGATGTAGTACGGGCTCTTGATGGGCTTGTCGCCGAAGCGCAGATGGCTGACGGTGACGCCGCCGGTCTTCTTGGAGTCGTACTGGAAGTAGGACTGGATATACTTATCGGTGTGGTCGCCGATGATCTTGGTGGAGTTCTTGTTCGCGCCGACGGTACCGTCGCCGCCGAGACCCCAGAACTTGCACTCGATGGTGCCTTCCGCGGCGGTGTTGGGGGTCTCCTCACGGGACTTCTCGGTGAGGGAGAGGTGGGTAACGTCGTCCACGATGCCGACGGTGAACTGGCTCTTCGGCTCGTCCTTCTTGAGCTCGTCGTAAACGGCGAACACGGACGCGGGAGGCGTGTCCTTGGAGGAGAGACCGTAGCGGCCGCCGATGATCTTGGCCTGACGGCCGGAGGTGGCGAACGCGGTCACGACGTCCATGAACAGAGGCTCGCCCTGCGCGCCGGGCTCCTTGGTGCGGTCAAGGACGGCGATCTTCTTGGCGGTCTCGGGGATGGCGGCGACGAGCTTGTCGGCGCGGAACGGGCGGAACAGGCGGACCTTGACAAGGCCGACCTTCTCGCCGTGAGCGGTCAGGTAGTCGATGACTTCCTCGGCCACGTCGCAGATGGAGCCCATCGCAACGATGACGCGGTCGGCATCGGGAGCGCCGTAGTAGTTGAAGAGCTGGTAGTCGGTGCCGAGCTTGGCATTGACCTTCGCCATGTTCTGCTCAACGATCTCGGGCAGGGCGTTGTAGTACTTGTTGGAAGCTTCGCGGTTCTGGAAGAAGATATCGCCGTTCTCGTGGGAGCCGCGCATCGTCGGATGCTCGGGGTTGAGAGCGCGCTCGCGGAACGCCTTGACGGCATCCCAGTCGAGCATGTCGGCCAGATCATCGTAATCCCAGACGGCGACCTTCTGGATCTCGTGAGAGGTGCGGAAGCCGTCGAAGAAGTTGATGAACGGGACGCGGCCCTGGATGGCGGACAGATGCGCCACCGGGGAGAGGTCCATGATCTCCTGAATGTTGGTCTCCGCCAGCATGGCGAAGCCGGTCTGACGGCAGGCGTACACGTCGCCGTGGTCGCCGAAAATGCTCAGCGCGTGGGACGCGACCGCACGGGCGGAAACGTGGAACACGCAGGGCAGAAGCTCGCCGGCGATCTTGTACATGTTGGGGATCATCAGCAGCAGGCCCTGAGAGGCGGTGTAGGTGGTGGTCAGCGCACCGGCGTTGAGAGAGCCGTGCACGCTGCCGGCGGCGCCGGCTTCGGACTCAAGCTCCGCAACCTTGACGGTGGTGCCGAACACATTCTTCCGACCCTCGGCAGACCACTGATCCACGTAGTCCGCCATGGGGCTGGACGGTGTGATGGGGTAGATTGCCGCGACTTCGGTAAATGCATAGGACACGTGGGCGGCAGCGGTATTGCCGTCCATGGACTTAAGCTTTCTTACCATTCGATTCATCTCCTATAATTTTTTGCTCCTGTTCCGGAAATACAACAGGGCTTTCCGAAACGTCTTTGCGAACAGAGTCATTTTACCACGCCGGCCCGCCGATGTAAAGAGTCTGCGAAGGGGTTTTTTCTCTCAATTTTGCCTGAATCGCACAGGATTTCCCCCGATTTTTGGTATGTTTTTCACGTTCTCGGCGACAAGAAAGTCCTTGTACTTTTCGACAATCTGTTTTATAATTATAAATCGATTTGTGGAAAGGAAGACTTGCCATGGTAAAACTTGACAACGAAAGAGGCTCCATCTGCATCAGCTCCGAAGTGTTCACTTGGCTGGCAGGGGATGCGGCGACGCGCTGCTTCGGCGTCAAAGGCATGGCCGGACGCGCCAAGGAAAGCGGTCTGGTCCAGCTCCTCCGTCGGGAGTCTATGACCAAGGGCGTCTCCGTCACGCCCAACGACGACGGAAGCATTACGATCGAACTCCACATCGTGGTCGATCACGGTGTGAACATTGCCGCGCTCTGTAGCAGCATTATGAACGAAGTCAGCTACAAGGTCTCCTCCGCTACGGACGTTTCCGTCCGTCAGGTGGACGTCTATGTAGATTCCATGACGATGGACTGATTAGCCAAGGAGGAAGCCCCGCAGTGAGAAATACAATCAGCGGTCAGGTATTCGCGGAAATGATCTTCTGCGCCTCGGCCGCGCTGGACGAGAACCGCCAGCAACTCAACGAGCTTAACGTTTTCCCCGTGCCGGACGGCGACACCGGCACAAATATGTCTTTGACCATGTCCGCCGCCGCGGCCGCTCTGCACGGCCGCACGCCCTCCGCCGTCGGCGACGCTGCCGACACCGCCGCTTCTGCGCTGCTGCGCGGCGCGCGCGGCAACTCCGGTGTTATTCTCTCCCTGCTGTTCCGCGGACTGGCCAAAAGTCTGCGCGGCAAGGCCGAATGCAATGCCGCCGATTGGGCCAAGGCGATGGGCGACGGCGTAGAAGCCGCCTACAAAGCCGTTATGAAGCCCGCCGAGGGCACGGTGCTTACCGTGTCCCGCTGCGCCTCCGAAGCCGCCGCCGAGCGGATCAAGGCCGGCGTGACCGATATCGAGGAACTTCTTGCCGACGCTCTCGCCGTGGCGCGCGAAACGCTCGCCAAGACCGTGGACATGAACCCCGTGCTCAAAAAAGCGGGCGTCGTGGATGCCGGCGGTCAGGGCTACGTCGTCATTCTCAACGCGATGCTGCTCTGCCTGCAGGGCAAGTTCGTCGCCAAGGCTCCCGTGACGGAGACCAAGACGAGCGCGGAATTCTCCGCGATCAACGACGAGGAGATCACGTTCACCTACTGCACCGAGTTCATCGTCGCGCGTGAAAAAAAGCGCAATCCGGAGCTGCTGCGCAGCTTTCTCGAGAGTCTCGGCGACTCGCTCGTGCTCGTGGAGGACGACGATATCATCAAGGTCCACGTCCACACGGACGCGCCGGGCCGCGCGCTGACCGAAGCGCTGCGCTACGGCCCGCTCCAGACCGTGAAGATCGAGAACATGCGCAACCAGCACACCTCTCTCGCCGATAAGGAAACCGCCGCGCCTGCCGCCCCCGCCCAGCCGGAGGCTGAGGCCGAGCCGGAGATCGCCCCCGCCGAGAAGGAAGTCGGCTTCGTTGCCGTGTGTGCCGGAGACGGCATGGCCGATCTCTTCCGCTCGCTCGGCGCCGACCGGATCGTGACCGGCGGCCAGACGATGAACCCCTCCACGGATGATATCCTCCGTGAAGTGAACAAGACCCCCGCCTCCACCGTGTTCGTGTTCCCGAACAACAAGAACATCATCATGGCGGCGGAGCAGTGCATTCCGCTCACGGAAAAAACCGTGCGCGTCATCCCGACCCGCACCGTGCCGCAGGGCGTGGCAGCGCTTGCTTACATGGATCCCGACCAGGCGCCCGACGATCTGGAGGAATCCTTTAAGGAGAGCGCCGCGCGCGTCCACACCGCGCTCGTGACCTATGCCGCGCGCGATTCGGACTACGACGGCCACGTCATCCACGCGGGCGAATATCTCGCGCTGCTCGACGGGAAGCTGCTCGGCAGCTACGCCAGCCTTCCGACGCTCCTCAAGGAGCTCAACTGGGCGTTCGGCGAACTGGAGCCCGAATTCCTCACCGTGTACTACGGCCAGGACGTGACGGAGACCGACGCCAACGGCGTTGCCGAAAGTCTCACCTCCTGCTTCCCGGAGGCGGATGTTTCCCTCGTGAGCGGCGGTCAGCCGGTATATTATTACATGATCGCGGCGGAGTGAACGTTTTTTCCTCCCCATCCGTCTTATAAAAAGAGATCCGCTCTCGCGGGTCTCTTTTTCAGACTGTCAAAAAAGCCTCGCAGAGTTTGCGCCCGCAGGCGCAAATAGAGTATCAATCATTTTCTCCGGCGACATGCGCGTCGGAGAAAATACCGCTCGGCTCGCAAACGTGCGAGCGGAGCGAGTGCGCTGCGGCGAGCCGCAGCCTTTTCAAACGAGAGCCCAACGCAGTGGGTCTCGTTTGAGAGCGTGTCAAAAATATTTTTTTGACACGCTCAAAAAGAAATATAAAGGATAAAAGACCTATGGCAAAACGCTCTGACCATTCCGGCGGCACGGCGCTCAAAACGCGCCCGCGCGCGGGGCGCATCGTTCTTTGGGTGCTGCTCGCGGTGCTGCTTCTCGGCGCGGTAATCGGTGTCATCTCCCTTCTCGACCGCCCGTCCGGCACGGAGACGCCGGAGGATACCGCCGCGCCCACCGCGCCGGACACATCCGGCTCCCCTTCCGAAACGCCGCTGCCGGAGGAGCTGCGCGAAGCGCCCCTCTCCCCCGAAGCGGAGATCGCCGGGCGCGCCGCGGTGCGCTCCAACGGCTTTCCGATGCTCGCCTGGGCGCTGGACGGCTTTTCCGCCGACAGCCGCGGCCGGATGCAGTATTCCGGCGGGAAATATCTCACCGGCATCGATGTTTCCGAGCACCAGTATGACATTGACTGGGCAAAGGTCGCCGCCGACGGCATCGACTTTGCGATGATCCGCGTCGGCTACCGCGGCTCGACCGCCGGCCAGATCTACACGGACGAATACTTTGAAAAGAACATCGCCGGGGCGACCGCCGCCGGGCTGAAGGTCGGCGTTTACTTCTATTCGCAGGCGATCAACGCCGAGGAAGCCGCCGAGGAAGCCGCCTTTGTGCTCGACGCCATCCGCCCGTACAAGGTCACGTTCCCGGTTGTGTTCGACTGGGAGATCGTCGGCGGGAGCGACGCGCGCACGTATACCGTGTCGCGCGCCGTGCTCTGCGAGAGCGCCAAAACGTTCTGCGACGCCGTGGAGGACGCCGGGTACGACGCGATGATCTATTTCACGCAGTATCTCGGCTACCGGAAATACATACTGCGCCAGCTCTCCGACTACGAGTTCTGGTACGCCGAATACGAGGCAAAGCCGCGCATCGTTTTCAACTTTGATATGTGGCAGTATTCGAGCACCGGCTCGGTGAACGGCATCGAGGGCGATGTCGATCTGAACATCTACTTCCGGCAAAACTGAATTTTCTTCGCCCTCCGTCAGGAAAAAGCCTCGACGGAGGGCGATTTTTCTTGACAGACGGAGAAGCCGCGCTATAATAGTTGTACATACAACGATGTACCTGCAACTTTCTATTACGGAGACATCTATGGACATTACGGAACGACAAATTACCAAAATTGCACGCGAGGCGGAAAAGCTTGTGCTGCTCTCGCTGCGGGAAGAGAGCGTCGGCACGGCGGAGATCGATCTCATCCACGCGCTGCGCCACCACCCCGGCTGCACACAGGCCGCGCTCGCAGAGCTTCTGCACGCGGACAAGGCCGCCATCGCGCGGCGGACAAAGAATCTTGAGACGAAAGGATACCTCGTCCGCCGGGACGCGCCCAACGACCGGCGCAGCCAGCTTTTGTACCCCACGGAAAAGGCGGAGAGCCTGAAAGCCTCCAAGGCGGAGATCGAGGCTTCTTTTTATGAGTACCTGATAGGCACCCTGACCGCGGACGAGGCCGCCGCATTCGCCGCGGCGCTCCGCAAGCTTTACACAGCCTCCAAGACCGAGAGCCGCGCGGGTTTCCCGCATTTCCGAAATACGCCAAAGGAGGCGTCCGCCAATGAAGAATAAACCGTTTCGCCCGGATGCGATCGCGTCATATTTTCGTCTGGAGTGGCTGCCGCTGCTCTTTGTGACGCTTTCGGGGCTTGTCTATAACGTCGGTCTGCTGGCCGGGCCGTGGTTTGAAGGACGGCTCGCTCAATGCCTTGCCGACATTCTCGGCGGGAACGAGACGGCCGCGGGCATGGCCTTGCTCGTGCTCGGCTACATCCTCGTCACGCTTCTCGTGCAGGCGGCGCGATTCATCAAGCGTTTTTATGTCCGCCGCTTTGCCAACAACATCAACCGCCGCATGAAAGGCGTTCTTTACGCCAATCTCGTGCGGCAGAGCCGCGCGTCGCTCGAAAGGGAGGGCGCGGGCGAGCTGATGACCAAGGCCATCTCCGACGTGGACGACTGCGTGGAGGGCATGCGGAAATTCACGACCGAGGTTTTTGATACCGGCGTGGCGCTTGTCGGCTACATGGTGATGCTGCTCGTGTACGACTGGCGGCTCGCGCTGCTGAGTCTTCTCTTCACGCCGGTATCGTATGTGTGCGCGGCCTGGATGAAAAAGCCGGTGCAGCGCGCGGGCGCGGCATACAAGAAGGCCGCGGGTGCGCTCAGCGCCGCAACGCTCGACCGCGCGCAGAACGCCGTGACCTACCGCATCTACGGCTGCGAGGACGCCCGCTCGGCGCGGTATGAGGACACGCTGAAAAATTACGAGACTACCGCCGTGCGCAGCAACGTGTGGCAGTCGGCGCTGCCGCCGCTGTATCTGGTCGCCTCCGAGGCGGGCGTGCTGTTCATTTTATGGTTCGGCGCAAAAAACGTTCTCGGCACCGGCTGGAACGGCTGGAACATCGCGGCGTTCACCACGTTCCTCTCCTGCTTTACAAAGCTCACGGTCAAGTCCTCCAAGGTTGCGAAACTTTTTAACTCCGTGCAGAAAGCGGAGGTATCCTGGAAACGCATCAAGCCTCTGATGAAAGAGCCGGAGGAGCTTGAAGAGCTCGCCGTTCCGGCCGCCGAGGATGTAACGCTCAGCGACCTCTCCTTCGCCTACGGAGACGATCCGGTCTTCTCCGGCCTGAGTCTCACGGCGCACCCCGGCGACATCATCGGCGTCACCGGCCCCGTCGCCTGCGGCAAATCTACGTTCGGGCGTGTGTTCCTCTGCGAAGCGCCCTACGGCGGCTCGGCTAAGTTCGGCGCGGCGGAGTTTTCCGCGCTCACGCCGCGGCAGATCGCCGCGACGGTCGGGTATCTCGGCCACGATCCGGAGCTCAGCGCCGACACGGTATGCAGCAACGTTCTCTGCGGCAGCGAGCAGGATGCAGCGCCGTATCTCGCCGCCGTGGCCCTTCGGGACGAAGTGCTCGCCATGGAAAACGGGCTCGATACCGTGATCGGCAGCAGCGGCACGCGTCTCTCCGGCGGACAGGCGCAGCGGCTCGCGCTCGCGCGGACGCTCGCGCATGCGCGCCCCGTTCTCATGCTGGACGATCCGTTCTCCGCGCTCGACCGCAAGACCGAGGATACGGTGTTCGCCAATTTGCAGGAATATGCGAAGGATAAGGTCGTATTTCTGATCTCGCACCGGCTGTACCACTTCCCGCAGATGCGGCAGGTGATCTTCATGGACGACGGGAAAACGACCGTCGGCACACACGCGGAGCTGATGGCGTCCGTTCCGGTGTACCGCCAGCTCTATGAGAGCCAGACAGGAGGGGCCAAGCGTGAAGAAGCAAAAGAATAACGGCGTGTTCGCCGCGATCCGCGATGCCGCCGCGGTGCAGCCGCTTCTCACCGCCGGCACGCTTCTCTGCGTGGCGGCGAGCGTGGGCGCATCGCTCATCCCGCCGCTGCTGCTCGGGCGCGCCGTCGACCGGCTGACCGGCGGACTTTCCCTCTCCGCGCTCGCGGTGCTGCTCTATTTCGGCAGTCTCGCGCTGGAGGGCATTCTCTCGAGCGCGCAGGAGAGCCTTCTCGTGCTCTTCGGCCAGAAGATGACCCACGCGCTGCGCTCGGAAATGTCCCGGAAGCTGACGCTTTTGAGCGCCAGTACGCTTGTTGGGCAAAACCCCGGCGAAGTCGCCGCGCGCTTTTCCGGCGATGTGGACACCGTGGAGGCGCTTTTCACCTCCGGCATCATCAGCATGGTGGCGGATGCCTGCCGCATAATTTCGATCCTGGCCGTCATCGCGGTAAAAAACACCGGTCTCGCTCTCATCTTGCTGCTGGTGCTGCCGCTCTTTGCCGTGTTCACGCGCCATGTGCAGAAGCGGATGCTCGCAGCACAGCTTGATAACCGCCGCGCCGTCGCCGCCGTTTCCGGGCAGGTGCCAGAAACGCTGCACAACATCCGCACGATCCGCGCGCTCGGCCTGGAGCGCTACATGGAGCGCCGGTACGACCGGCGCATCGGCGAGAGCTACGCCGCCATGGAGCGGACGAACTTTTATGACGCCATCTATTCGCCCGTTGTGCTGCTTTTGAACGCCGCCGTCATCGGCGTTGTCATGCTGCTCTCCGCCTCCGGCAAGGCGGAAATTCTGACGCTGTTCGGCATGTCGGTCGGCACGTCCGTCACCGTTATCAGCTACATCTCCCGTATTTTTGCCCCGATCGAAAGTCTCGGCATGGAGATCCAGACCATCCAGTCGGCCATGGCGGGCGTAAAGCGTATTGACGCTTTTCTCGCCCAGCCGGAGCGCGCCATAGCTGAGGAGCGGGAGAATGCCGCGCGGGGTGATGTTGTGCTCTCCCATGTGACGTTCGGCTACGGGGAAAAGCCCGTATTGACGGATTTCTCCATGACCGTGAAGCAGGGCGAGCAGGTCACGCTCGTCGGCCGGACGGGCTCGGGAAAGAGCACCGTCTTCAAGCTTTTGCTCGGGCTCTATCCGCTGGAGAGCGGCAGCATCACCATCGGCGGTGTGGATGTGTCCGCCATCACCGACCGGGAGCGGCGCGCGTGCATCGGCTGCGTGGAGCAGCATTTCTCCCGCGTGCCGGGCACCGTACTCGACCAGATCACGCTCGGCGATGCGCGCATCACCGAGGACATGGCGCGAAAAGCCGTCCGGCTCTCCGGGATCGACGAGGCCATCGAGGCACTGCCGGAGGGATACGGCACAGTGTGCACGCCCGGCATGTTCTCGCAGGGCGAGTGGCAGCTTCTCTCCATCGCCCGCGCTGCGGCGGCGGACCCTGCCGTGCTTCTTCTGGACGAGATCACCGCAAATCTCGACGCGGAGACCGAAGCGCGCGTGCTCGAAGCGCTGCGCCGCGCCTCCGAAGGGCGCACCGTTCTTTCCGTTTCGCACCGCGTTTACGAAAATCTCGGCGGGCGGACCGTGGAGATCCGGCCCCATACAGAACCGGAGGAAACCGATGATCGATAAAATGCTGATTCGTGGAGCAAAAGTCCACAACCTCAAAAATATAGATGTCGATATCCCACTGGGGAAGATCGTCGGCATTGCGGGCGTGTCCGGCTCCGGTAAGTCTTCGCTGGCGCTCGGCGTATTGTACGCCGAGGGCTCGCGCCGCTATCTGGAAGCTCTTTCCACGTATACCCGCCGACGCATGACGCAGGCATCCAAGGCCTGTGTGGACGAAGTGCTGTATGTCCCCGCCGCACTGGCGCTGCACCAGCGCCCCGGCGTGCCGGGTATCCGCAGTACGTTCGGCACAGGGACAGAGCTGTTAAACAGTCTGCGGCTGATGTATTCCCGTCTTGCCAGCCACCGCTGCCCGAATGGGCATTATCTCGCGCCGTCGCTGCTGGTCGCCGCCGGGAAAGAGCTGGTCTGCCCGGAATGCGGCGCGCATTTTTACGCGCCGTCCGCCGAGGAGCTGGCGTTCAATTCGCAGGGCGCCTGTCAGAAATGCGGCGGCACGGGCAGCGTCCGCACCGTGGATATGCGAAGCCTTGTGCCGGACGACTCCCTCAGCATTGACGAGGGCGCAGTCGCCCCGTGGAACAGCCTGATGTGGTCGCTGATGACGGATGTGTGCCGCGCCATGGGCGTGCGCACCGATGTGCCATTCCGCGATCTGACCGCGGAAGAAAAGGAGATCGTCTACCACGGCCCCGCCGTGAAAAAACATATTCTTTACCATGCGAAAAAATCCGGCTCCAATGACTTTGCGGAGCTGGACTTTACCTACTTTAACGCCGTCTGCACCGTGGAAAATGCTCTTGCCAAGGTCAAGGACGAAAAGGGCATGAAGCGGGTGGAAAAGTTTCTGAAAGAGGATCTTTGCCCGGAATGCCGCGGCACGCGCCTGTCTGCCGCCGCCCGTGCGCCGAAGCTGCGGGGCATTTCTCTGGATGAAGCCTGCACCATGACGCTATCCAAACTGGTCTCCTGGGTGCAGGGCGTTCCCGGCAGCTTGCCGGAGGAAATGCGCCCGATGGCCGAGAGCATCTGCGAGGCCTTCCAGAGCACGGCCAAGCGGCTGATAGATCTGGGACTGGGTTATCTGACGCTGGACCGCTCGGCCTCTACGCTCTCCACCGGCGAGCGGCAGCGAATGCAGCTGGCCCGCGCCGTCCGCAACCGCACAACGGGTGTTCTCTATGTGCTCGATGAGCCCTCCATCGGGCTGCATCCCTCCAACATTGTTGGGCTTACCGGCGTGATGCACGATTTGGTGGCCGACGGCAACTCCGTCATTCTGGTCGATCACGACACACAGATTTTGAAGGAAGCCGACTGGATCGTGGAAATGGGGCCGGAGGCGGGTGCTAAGGGCGGCCATGTGATTGCCGAGGGGACCATTCCTACCATTGTGGAAAACCCAGCTTCGCAGATCGGGCCGTTTCTCTCCGGAAAGGCTGAAACAAGGCTGCGCACCTGCGCCGCAGAAAAAGAACTCTTTGCAAACGGCGCCATTCATCTTTCCACGAATTCCATTCATACGGTCAAGCCATTGGAGGTGGATATTCCAAAAGGGCGGCTCACCGTCGTCACCGGCGTATCCGGCTCCGGCAAGACCACGATGGTGCTGGAAAGCCTCGTCCCGGCGCTGGACGCAGGCATCAGCGGCAGCGCTCTGCCGGAGCATATCCGCGCGGTTCAGGCCAAGGGCATTGCGCACGTGAAGCTCATTGACGCCACGCCCATCGGCATCAATGTCCGCTCGACGGTCGCCACCTATGCGGGCGTCCACGATGAGTTGCGAAAGCTCTATGCAAAATCCGCCGGCGCAAAGGAAAAAGGCTATAAAGCCAGCGACTTTTCCTATAATACCGGCTCTCTGCGCTGCCCCGGCTGCGACGGAACGGGCGTCGTCAGTCTGGACGTTCAATTTCTGCCGGATGTCAATATTCCCTGCCCGGACTGCCGCGGCTCGCGCTATGCAAGAGCGGCTTACGATGTGAAGCTCACGAACAAGGCGGGCGAGAGCGTTTCTCTGCCGGAGCTGATGGACATGGATGTAAACTCCGCCGCAGCGTTTTGCCAGGACTGGAAAAGCGTTTCGCAAAAGCTGGAGATCCTTCGGCAGCTCGGTCTCGGCTATCTGACGCTCGGCGAGGAAACGCCGAGTCTGTCCGGCGGCGAAGCGCAGCGCCTCAAGCTGGCCAGCGAAATCGGCAAAACGCAGGAGGATTCCGTTTTCGTGTTCGATGAACCGTCCATCGGGCTGCATCCGCTGGATGTCCGCGTGCTGCTCGGCGTTTTTCAGGCGCTTCTGGACAACGGTGCAACGGTGATTGTCATTGAGCACGATCTGGATGTGATCCGGAATGCCGACTATGTGATCGACATGGGGCCGGGCGGCGGAGACGCCGGAGGCCGGATCGTAGCCGCCGGAACGCCACAGGATATCCAAAACGACGAAAGCAGTATCACCGGAAGATATTTGTGATTCCCTTTCCCGCTCTGCGTTTACCTTCTTAACAACCTTTTTTGTTGCGCGCGGCGCGGAAAAATGATAAGATGGTTTGTGTAATGATTCCCACGGGAGGTGAGCCGCCATCGCCGACGATATTTACGAATACAGCTCGGAAAAGCCACTGCGCTCTCCCGCCGCGCCGGAAGCCTATCCGACAGCGCACGAATATGAGCCGCCCTATGAGCCGAAGCGCAGCCGCCGAAAGAAGTATGCGCCGCTCGCCGCCGCGGCGCTGCTGCTGCCGTTTCTCGCGCTGGTGAAAGCGCCTGCCGAAGCGCCGGAGCCGGAGCCCGTGCCGGTCGTGACCGCCGCGCCCGCGCCCACGGAAGTGCCTGCCCCCGCGCCGGATTCGGAGCTGCGGTTTCTCTCGTTCGCCTCGCTCTGCGAGGCAGAGGTGCGCTTCCCCGTGCCGGAGGACGTCGTTTCCGCAGAGATCACGTTCTTTGACCCCTATTTTCCGGACGAAGAACAGACATCGTCCATCCCCAAGGCCGCCATTGAGCGCGGCGAATACCGCACGATGCGCGAGACTTATTCCTCCGTGCGCGAGGCGCACCCGGAGTTTTATACGGATAACACCGTGGAGAGCACGCTCTCGGTGCGCGTTACGATCACGCACGCCGACGGGCGCGTGGAAACGCTTTCTGCCGAACGCCCCAAAGCGCAGCGCTTCACGATCGCCTGCGGCTATGACGCCGAGAGCGACACGGTGAGCGTTTATCTCACCCCCACCGAGGGCGGCGCAATCCCCGACGCCGTTGTCGGGGACGATCTCTCGCTTCTCGACGCGGACACCGTCTGCGTCTGGCCGGAGGTCGAGAGCTTTGTCGCCTCCGTCGCGTTTGCCGAGAAAAACGAATACAGCAACCTTGTCACGCTCCCCCTCCCGGAGGAGCACGACGAGCTTGTGACCATCCACGTATATTTCCTGCCGGATGGCGAGACCGAGCCCTTCGACTTTGCCGAAACCGTCCGAACTTCGCCGCATAAGGAGGCCGATTCATGAAACCTACGAAGAAATCCCCCGTATTGCTGATCGTTTCCGTTGTTCTCTGCGCGCTGGGCTACGCATTGCGCTCGCTCACGCCGGGTCTGGCCGATATGTGCCGCCATCTGGGCTTCATCTGGATCGGCTACAGCGTGGCCGCCCTGCTTTTGAAGCTGCCGAAGGAGACGCGCGCACGGACGGTGTGCTCGCTCGCGCGGAGCATTCTCTCCTATACGGCGGTGCTGCTCTCGGTCTTTTTCGGACTGCGGGCGCTCGGCGTGGACGTGACAGCCTCGCTTGCGAGCGTCGGCGTCGTAACGCTGATCATCGGCTTCGGCGCGCAGTCGCTCATCGAAGATGTGCTCACGGGCATTTTCCTCATTGCCGAGGGGCGCTACAACGTCGGCGACATTCTCGTGCTCGACGATTTCCGCGGCAAGGTCGTGGATATCAGTGTGCGCACCACAACGCTCGAGGATGCCGGCGGCAACCACAAGATCATCAACAACTCCGAAATTCGCAATTTCCAGAACCGCTCGCAGAAAACATCCGTGGCGGTGAGCACGATCTCCATTTCCTATGAGGCCGATCTGCGCGCCGTGGAGGCCGTGATCGCCGACGCACTGCCCGCCATGTATGCGGAAAACCGCGCCGTTTTCCTCGATGTGCCGCAGTATATCGGCGTGGATGAGCTTGCCGAAAGCGGCGTTGTGCTCAAATTCATCGTGTCCGCAACGGAGGAGAACATTTTCGCCGCGCGCCGGGCGCTCAACCGCTCGCTCAAGCTGCTCTTCGACGAAAAGGGCATCGACATCCCCTATCCTCAGCTCACAGTACACACAAAATAAAACTGACGCAATACGCCCGGCGGAACCGGATGTTCCGCCGGGCAAATTGATATTATCCATGATTTGATTCAAAAACTTTTCTGCATCCGCTTGACTCTACAATCGTTGCAGAGATTATACTGCCGTGTAGTTTCATCTCCCGGAAGGAATGCGGATCATGGAAAAGAATTTGACCACCGGCAGCGTATGCAGAAATCTCGTTCGCTTCTCGCTGCCATACCTGCTCTCCTATTTTTTGCAGACGCTCTGCGGCATGGGCGACCTCTTCATCATCGGGCAGTTTGAAGGCGTCGCCAGCACGACCGCCGTTTCCATCGGCTCACAGGTGATGCATATGCTCACCGTGATGATCGTCGGCCTTGCGATGGGCACGACCGTCTGCATTGCTCGGGCCGTTGGCGCGAAAAACCGGAGACGGGCTGCGCAGGATATTGGGAACTCCGTTACTCTGTTCATGGCAGTTTCCGTCACGCTTATCGGAAATTGAGGACTTTCTCAAAAACCGGGACATCGACCGGATCGAGGAAAAGCTCCGGCAGCAGAAACAGGCGGTTTTGAAAAAACAGCAGGAGCTGAAGCGTATTGAGCAGAAGATCGACCGCCGGCTGCACTGGCTGACGGATGCGGAGACAACGCCGCTGGACACGGTTTCTCTCCTCCGGCTTCCGCCCTGCCGCATTGTGTGGGTAGACGATCCGCTGAAAATTGCCGGCTTCGCCGATGAGGAATTTTCTCCGACGCGCATGTCGCCGGAGAAAAT
The DNA here is from genome assembly GCA_934511165.1 of uncultured Oscillospiraceae bacterium. Taxonomy (GTDB): domain Bacteria; phylum Bacillota; class Clostridia; order Oscillospirales; family Oscillospiraceae; genus Apopatocola. Next base: position 48,189 of record CAKSWA010000007.1, read on the forward strand.
GATTGATACTCTATTTGCGCCTGCGGGCGCAAACTCTGCGAGGCTTTTTTGACAGTCTGAAAACCCGGAGCCGTATTGGATACGGCTCCGGGTTTTCCTTCTTTACCCAAGAAAGTTTTAATATGCATCTTCCTCCGGCGCGGGAGGAACGAAGTTGTTAATGATGATCCAGCACATGACCGCCACGCCGATACCCCAGCCGCCGAGCACGGCGCGCGCGCCGAGAGAGACGCTGTCGGTGAGCGTGGCAAGGCTCGTCACCAGCGCGAGCATGCACGCGAAGATTGCCTGCCGGGGCTTGGCGCGATAGAAAAGATACGCGCTCAGCCGGAACACGGCAAGAAGGCACATCGCGATTGCGAGAATTTCCATGCCGTACTCCCAGAGGATCGGGTTTGCGGCGTTTTCCTTATAGAACACCACGAGCCACAAGCAGAAGAACAGCACCGGCAGCACGCTCAGCGCCGCGCCGAAGCCGCCCCAGCGGGGGAGCTGCGGCATCATGGCGAGGACGGGTGCGGACAAGATTCCCAGCAGTGCCGCGGCCTTCATGAGCGTGCTCTCTTCCTTGAAAAAGAGATACGCCGAGCCGAGCGCGGCGAGCGCCGCCACGGCGATGAGGATCCAGCCGGTCTCGCGGTGCGGCAGGGCGAGCGCGTCCTCCGGCTCTTCGGGCGCGCAGTCGGTTTTCATGCGGCCCGAAAGCCACCAGAGTGCCGCCGCAACAAGGATAAGCACCGCGACAAGCAGCGTCGTGATCGGCGCGTGGAGCGTCGGCAGCCCGGTTTCAGCATCGAAAATTGTCTGCACCTGTAACCAGCGCAGCATGACGGCTGCCGCGGCGAACACGGTTCCCGCCATCGTATATGTCCATGCTTGTTTCTGCATAGGAAAGCCCCTGTCCTCATAGAGTTTCCCGTAAGTGCCGCTTGTCCGGCGCCGGGAACGAGGAAGTATGACTGGTATTTTATACTTCTTTTGGATTATCGTCAAGAGAGGGGTAACTATGAAGCGCTGTGTGCTGATGAGTGTGTTGTCGCTGCTCTTTTCTCTGCTGCTGCCGGTATCGGTGCAGCACGCCGTTGGAGCCTCTATCGGCGAAGCCCCACCGGAGGCCTCCCCTGCCGCGTCTGCCGCGCCGGAGAGCGCCGCGGCCGTTTCCTCCGGGCTTGATGCTCTCACGGGCGTTACGCTGCTGCGCGGCGGCGCGGTGGAAACGCTCTCGATGGCGGAATACCTTCCGGGCGTCGTCGCCGGGGAGATGCCCGCATCCTTTGATCCGGACGCGCTGCGTGCGCAGGCCGTTGCGGCGCGAAGCTACGCGCTCGCGCGCATGCTCACTCCCCCGGCGGCGCACCCGCAATGCGCCCTCTGCGACAGCCCCGGCTGCTGCGAGGTGTATCTCACGGCCGAGGCGCGGCGCGAGCGCTGGGGCGAGCAGTACGATCTCTGGGAAACGCGGATTGAAGAAGCCGTACGCGAGACGGACGGGGTGTATCTCGTCTATGACGGCGAGCCGGTCGCCGCCTGCTTTCACGCCTCCAGCGCCGGGTATACCGAGAGCGGTGCCGCCGTGTGGGGCGGGGACGTGCCGTATCTCGTGAGCGTATCGAGCCCCGAGACGGCAGCGGACGTGCCGAACTTCGTCACGACCGCGGAGTTTTCCCCGGAGAGCTTCCGGGAAATCTTCCTTGCGGCGTACCCGGAGGCCGACCTTTCCGCCCAGCCGCCGGAGTGGATCGGCGAGCGAACCGTTGATCCCAGCGGGCGCGTATCGTCCGTCCGCGTCGGGGATGTCTCTGTTCCGGGGACGAAAATGCGCTCGATCTTCTCGCTGCGCTCGGCAAACTTCACGCTTGCCTGGACGGGACGCAGCTTTCTCTTCACCGTTTCGGGCAGCGGCCACGGCGCGGGCATGAGCCAGTACGGAGCGAACGTCATGGCGAAAAACGGCTCGACATGGCGGGAGATTTTAGCGCACTACTACCCCGGCACGTCGCTCACGACGCCGTGAGCGCGCCCTTCGCGCGCACCGCGACATGGCCTTCCCCGTCCACGATCGCCTCTGCCTCGCCGCCGGAGGAAAGCTCTCCGGTGAGCAGCGCCTCGGCGAGAGGGTCTTCAAGCTGCGTCTGCACCGTGCGGCGCAGGGGGCGCGCGCCGTAGTCCGGATCGTACCCCGCCTCGGCAAGCTTGGCGATTGCCTCTTCCGTTACGGTGAGATGCACGCCGAGCGCGGCGGCACGCAGCGCCACCGTCTGCACCATGTTCCCGGCGATGACGCGGATGTCCTCGCCGGTGAGCCGGTGGAACACGATGATCTCGTCAATGCGGTTCAAAAACTCCGGGCGGAACGTCTTTTTGAGTTCGGCGGTCACCGCCTCGCGGATTTCGGCATAGCTCCGCTCCGGCGTGCCATCCAGCCCGGAGAAGCCGAGTGCGGTGCGGCGGTCGGTGATGGCGCGCGCACCGATGTTCGATGTCATCACGATCACGGTGTTGCGGAAATCGACCGTCCGCCCCTGCGAATCGGTGAGCCGCCCATCGTCCATGATCTGGAGCAGCAAATTGAATACGTCCTCGTGCGCTTTTTCGATCTCGTCGAAGAGCACGACGCTGTAGGGCTTGCGGCGCACCTTTTCGGTGAGCTGGCCGCCCTCGTCAAAGCCGACGTAGCCCGGAGGCGAGCCGATGAGCTTTGATACCGTGTGCTTTTCCATATACTCGGACATATCGACGCGGATCATGGCGTTCTCGTCGCCGAACATCGCCTCGGCAAGCGCGCGGCAAAGCTCCGTCTTGCCGACGCCCGTGGGGCCGAGAAAGAGAAAGCTCCCGACGGGCCGGTGCGGGTCCTTGAGCCCGACTCTGCCGCGCCGGATGGCGCGCGCCACCGCCGCGACCGCTTCGTTCTGCCCGATCACGCGGCGGTGCAGCACATCTTCCATGTGCAGCAGCCGCTCGCTCTCGCTCTCGGTGAGACTCGTGACGGGGATGCCCGTCCAGCCGGAGACGACCGCGGCAATATCCTCGGCGGATACGACGCCGCGGTGGCCGCCGCGCTCGGCGTCCCATTCGCCGCGCGCCTTTTCGAGTGCGCCGCGCTCGGAGCGCTCGCGGTCGCGCAGCTGCGCGGCGAGCTCATAATCCTGCGCTCGGACGGCCTCTTCCTTCTGCGCGGCGAGCGTAGAAAGCTTCGCTTCGATGGTTTTCATCTCATCCGGGGCGGTCAGATTTTCCATGCGCACGCGCGACGCCGCCTCGTCCACGAGGTCGATGGCCTTGTCCGGGAGAAACCGGTCGCTGATATACCGCATGGAGAGCTTCACCGCCGCGGCAAGCGCCTCGTCTGTGATCTTCAAGCCGTGGTGCGCCTCGTACCGGTCGCGAAGACCGCGCAAAATCTGGATACTCTCCTCCTCGGTCGGCTCGGCGACCGTGACAGGCTGGAAGCGCCGCTCAAAGGCGGCGTCCTTTTCGATGTGCTTGCGGTATTCGGAAAGCGTCGTTGCGCCGACGATCTGAATTTCGCCGCGGCTGAGCGCGGGCTTTAAAATATTCGCCGCATCGATCGCGCCCTCCGCCGCGCCCGCGCCGATCACGGTATGCAGCTCATCAATAAAGAGCACAACGTCCTTCGCCTTGCTGACCTCCTTGAGAACATTTTTCAAACGGTCTTCAAAGTCGCCGCGGTACTTTGTCCCGGCGAGCATCCCGGTGAGATCAAGCGATACGATGCGCTTATCGCGCAGATTTTCCGGCACCTCGCCGTGCGCCACGCGCTGGGCGAGGCCTTCGGCCACGGCGGTCTTGCCGACGCCCGGCTCGCCGATGAGCACCGGGTTATTTTTCGACCGGCGCGAGAGGATCTGGATGACGCGCGCGATCTCCTTATCGCGCCCGATCACGGGGTCGAGCTCGCCGCGCGCGGCCATCTCCGTGAGATCGCGGCTGTACTGGTCAAGATTTTTCGTCTCCGCATGGCGCACCGGCGCGCGCTGCCCAACGCCGCCGCTGCGCGCTGCGGCGCGGTAATCGCTCGAGGTGAAGCGGGCAAACACATCCGTATAGATTTTGTTGAGATCGCCGCCCGCCGTGATGAGCAGGTGCGCCGCGGTGTTCTCCGGCTCGCGCAATATGCCCATGAGCAGGTGCTCCGTGCCGACATAGCTGTGGCGCAGGCGGTTGGCCTCCGCCACGGCGATCTCGATGACGCGCTTGCAGCGCGGCGTGAGCCCCTGCACCGGCATGCCCGGCGCGCCGCGGCCGACGGCCTTTTCGATGAGATCAAGCACAAGATCCTCCTCGAAGCCATTTTCGCGCAGCACGCGCGAGCCGAGGCCGTCGCTTTCGCGCACGATGCCGAGCAGAAGGTGCTCGGTGCCGATGTAGCTGTGCCCCAGCTCCATGGCGGCAGCACGCGCCTTTTCAATGGCGTTTCTCGCCTTTTCGGTAAATCGGTCGTTCATATTCGTCGTCTCCTTCCCCTGCCGATGGTTGACAGATTTTCCGTTTCTCAATCATCCGGAGCGGCAGAGCGCGTGGTTTTAAAAAAACGGAGCGGGTAAAAACCCGCTCCGTTCCGATATATAAAGCTGCAAAGGCTTTATTTGTTTTCCATTTTCCGGATCATGTCGCGCAGCTCGATGGCCGTTTCAAAATCCTCTTCCTCGACGGCCTTGTGCATTTTGTGGCGCAGAGCGTTCAGCTCGCGGCGCTGCTCAAAAGCCTCCTCGGCGTTTTCCTCCGCCTCCGCCTCCAGCGGATAGGCGTCCTCGCGCACGCTCGGCTCCTCGCCCTTGTGACCCAGAGCTTCCTCGCCCTTCTCCTCGGCCTTTGCCTCGAGCGGGTCGGCCTCCTCGTGCATTTCGGCTTCCGGCTCATGCTCCGAGAGCGTCAGCAGCGGCTCGAACATCTCGCCAATCGACGGCAGACGGCCAAAGCCGAAGAAATCAACGTCCGGCAGCAGAAAGCTGTCCATCATCTTGCCGAAGGAGGTCAGCATGCTGTTCGCCTCGTGCTCGAAGATCCTGTCCAGACCTTCCTTATGGGCGCATTCGGCGCACAGGTGCTTTTCCGTGGTCTTTCCGTTAATGGATTCCTTATAATAGAACTGAGCTTCGTTCTTCTTGCAGATCTCGCATTTCATTGTAATGATCTCCTTTCAAAAAATCCGTCGGATGCTGTGGTGAGCAGCATTTGTTTGAATATGGATGAGCGCGCCGTCTTCCGGATCTCGACCGGAACGGCGTGGAGCGCCCGCTCGCTGACCGCCGCGGCGATCAGCCGGGCAAAGGGAACATCGAGCGCGCCGGCGTTCACGGCGTTGTGGAGCAGCGCGTCCGCCGTCGGCTTATCCAGCTCCCGGCCCACGGCGTTCACCGTGTGCATGATGAACTGGGAGGCATCCGGCTGCACGCGCGTGATGCGGATATATCCGCCGCCGCCGCGCCGCGACTCGACCATGTACCCGCGCTCGGGGCTGAACCGCGTGGCGATCACATAGTTGATCTGGCTCGGCACACAGCCGAAACGGTCGGCCAGAGAGCTTCGCTGCAGCTCCGCCGTTCCGTCCGCGCTTTCCAGCGCGTCCAGAATGAACCGTGCGATCCGATCACTTGTCCCCATAGCGGCATCCCTTCCTTGATCAGGTTATCTTTGACTTTGACTTTCTTTAACCTTTTCTTTGACTGTATAATAGTCAAGAAACGTCAAATTCTCAACTCCCTGAAACGCCCGCTTTGCGCCGAAAGCGGGAAATTCGGCGTTTTGTCTTTCCCCATCTCGCTCATTCGCATTATTTCTTCGTTTTTCTCGTATTTTCTCGCTTTTTAAAATTTTTCCGGCAGGGAAAAATTTTTGGGTTGCATTTTAAGGGATATATGTTACAATGCGGGTATCCCAAAAAGAGGAGGTACATACCAATGTACGTCATTACCGACAGCTGCATTTCCTGCGGCACCTGCGCGAGCGTGTGCCCCTGCGACGCGATTTCCGAAGGCGCTGATCATTATGAGATCAACCAGGACCTCTGCGCCCAGTGCGGTTCCTGCGCCAGCAACTGCCCCATCGAGGCCATCGAGGAGCAGTAATCCTTCTTCGCTGCGGGAGGTGCCACTCCCGTGGCTCACAACGGCGGTATGCCTGCCCATTCGGGCTTGTCATGCCGCCGTATTTATTTTATAATGTACGCATGAACTGGAATCTTTTTACCGGCGAGCGCGCCGGAGCGGACGCGCTGCTGCTCGCCGGCTTTGCGAAAGACGCGCGCGGGATATGCGGCGCGGATCTCGGCTGCGGCAGCGGGATATTGCTTCTGCTGCTCCTGCTGGGGGACGACGCCCGGCATATGACAGGCGTGGAACTTCGCGAGAGCGCGGCGGAAAGCGCGCGGGAGAATCTGCGCGCCTTTGTGCTCGAAGCGCGCGGCGAGATTGTCTGCGCCGATTATCGGAGCGCACCGTTTGAAGCGGGAAGTCTCGATTTTATCGTATCGAATCCGCCGTACTTTCCGGCGGGACACGGGGCGGTATCGCCCGACGCGGCGCGCGCCGCGCAGCGCACCGAGAGCGCGACCGTTTTTGAGCTCTGCGCTGCCGCGGCGCGGTATCTCAAGCGCGGCGGGCAGTTTTTCCTCGTCCATCGTCTGGATCGTGAAAAGGACGTCCTCGCGGCGCTGCGAGAGGCTGATCTCACGCCGGTGCGCCGGCGGGACGTGTTCTCCGCGCCGGGAAAGCGCGCGCCCATCTTTCTTATCGAGGCTGTGAAGGATGCGCCGGAATGTGCCGTCCGTCACGAGAGCATCCTGCTGCGCGGCGCAGATGGCCGCGAAACCGAAGAATACCGGAAAATCTGCCATTGGGAGGCATAAGCTTTATGGCCGGAACCTTGTATCTGGTGGGAACGCCCATCGGCAATCTGAACGATCTCTCCCCCCGCGCGATCGAAACGCTCAAGAGCGCAGACTTCATCGCCGCGGAGGATACGCGCGTCACCTTGAAACTCCTAAACCACTTCGGCATCCGCCGTCCGCTCATCAGCTATTATGAGCACAACAAGGTGGAGAGCGCCGCCGTTATCCTTCCCCGGCTGCTCGGCGGAGAAAGCTGCGCGCTTGTCTCCGACGCGGGCATGCCCGCAATCTCCGATCCCGGCGAGGAGCTGGTACGGCTGTGCGGCGAGCACGGCATCACGGTATCGGCAGCGCCGGGGCCGAGTGCGGTCATCACGGCGCTCGCCATGTCCGGCCTTCCGACGCAGCGGTTCACGTTTGAGGGCTTTCTCTCCACATCGAACAAGTCCCGGAAGGAGCATCTGGAAACGCTGCGGCACGAGCATCGGACGATCGTCCTCTACGAAGCGCCGCACAAGCTGGTGGAAACGCTCGGCGATCTTTACGACGTGCTCGGCGACCGGGACATCGCGCTCGGGCGCGAGCTCACGAAGCTGCACGAGGAGATCGTCCGCACGACGATCGGCGCAGCGCTTGAAAAATACCGCGCCGAACGGCCGCGCGGGGAGTTTGTGCTCGTCATCCGCGGCGCGCCGGTCGAGAAGGGGCCGCGCCTCCCGCTTGAGGACGCGCTCGCGCTCGTGGAGGAATACCGCGCCGGGGGCATGAAACTCAAGGACGCGGCCAAGCGCGCCGCCGCCGAAACCGGCCAGAGCCGCAACGACCTTTACCACGCTGCGCTCGTGCGCGAAAAGGAAAATGGCGCGGAGGAGTAATTTTCGCTTTCCCTCAGCAAAGAAATATGTTATACTATCACCACAGAAATCCACCACCTACCCGGTTATAAGGAGGCTGCATCTTTTATGGAAAAAAAGCGTATCATCACCATCGGACGTGAATTTGGCAGCGGCGGACGCACCATCGGCAAGGAAGTCGCCGAGCGGCTCGGCATCCCCTGCTACGACCATGAGCTGATCGACCGGCTGGCCGAAGAGAGCGGGCTTTCCAAGGAATATATCACCAACGAGAGCGAATACGCCTCCCACAGCAGCTGGACGGCGGTGGCGTTTTCCTCGGTGCGTTCGTTCGGTGTGCCGTCCAACCAGGACTATCTCTGGGCGATCCAGCGCCGCATCATTCTCGAGCTTGGCCAGAAGGAAAACTGCGTGATCGTCGGCCGCTGCGCCGACGCCATTCTCGACAGCACCGCCGATCTTCTCAAGGTGTTCGTCCATGCCGACTTTGAAAAGCGTGCCAAGCGCATCGTGGAAAAGTACGGCGAGACCGAGGAGCCGACCGAGAAGCGCCTGCGCGACAAGGACAAGCGCCGCGCGCTCTACTACCAGTTCTACACCGATCTCGAATGGGGCAACATGAACCACTACCACATCATTCTCGATTCCGGCTCGCTCGGCATCGAAAAGTGTGTGGACGTTATCATCTCGCTCTACTAATAAAATCCATAAACAAATTTGCGGCGCCGGTCTCCGGCGCCGCTTCTTTATGGCCGCCCCAGGGGCGGCTCTTTTTGCGTAAAAATGCTACCGTGCGCAAATCTGCGCATTGCGTCCGTTTCGTGAGAATTTGCAAAAATCGACAATTTTCGCCATGGTTTTCTCTCGGAGGGCGATTTAAGATGAAATGTGACAAAGTTTTGCCATCCGCCGAAAAGGGGGGGATTTCTATGGCTGTCTATATTGGGCTCATCACCATCGGCGCGGCAATGACGATCGAAACATTTCTCCGTCATGCCCTGCTGCGGCGCTGGTACGATCTCTTTCTCGCGCTGCCGGTCTGGCTCGGGTGGTTTCTCGCGGCAACGGCGCTCTATTTTCTGCTGCTGTATCTGCTTTCCCTGACCGTGGACAAGACGAAGCCGGTGCAGAAGAAAAGTTCCTTTTACCGCTGGCTTTTGAATGAGACGGCGTGGCTGATTCTCCGTCTGGGCCGGATCCGGATCGAATGCACCGGGCTCGAAAAGCTTCAGGGACTGCCGCCGTTTTTGCTGGTGGCCAATCACCGGTCGAACTTCGATCCGTTCATCGCCATCGTTGCCTGTCCGCGCTCCGGGCTTGCCTATATCGCAAAGCCGGAAATTTTCGATATCCCCATCACGGGAAGCGTTGTACACAAGTGTTTTTTCCTGTCCATAGACAGAGAAGACAACCGCAAAGCGCTCGGGACGATTCTGCGCGCTGCGGCGCTGCTGCGGGATGGCACCGTGTCCATCGGCGTTTACCCGGAGGGGACGCGCAGCAAAATGGGAGAGCTTCTCCCCTTTCGCAACGGCGCATTTCAAATCGCAAAGCGGGCAGGCGCGCCCATCGTGATCGCAAAAACGACCGGCACCGAGCAGATCGCGCACCGCTTTGCACGGAGGCGCACGGTTGTCCGGTTTGATATTCTCGATGTTCTGAGCGCCGATACCGTTGCGAAAATGACCACGCGGGAGTTCGGAGAATATGCCCGCGCGCAGATGCTGCAAAGCGAGCCGGCAACATCAACAAAGAAAGAAGCAATCACCGTATGACCTATCATGTTTTCTATAACCCCCACGCGGGAAACGGGCGCGGCACGGATGCCGCGCACAAGCTCACCGCACTGCTGCCAAACGACAAAGTGCAATTTAACGACATTACGGAGATCGAGGACTACGCCGCTCTTTTCCTCTCACTCCCGGACGAGGACCGCGTTGTGATCGCCGGCGGCGACGGAACGCTCAACCGATTCATCAACGACACCGCGTCGCTCCCGCTCGAACGGAGCATTTACTACTATGCCACCGGCAGCGGCAACGACTTTCTCACCGACATTGGCGGGAAGGCTGGCGACGCGCCCCGGCGCATCGACCAGTACCTGACGGAGCTGCCGTCGGTGTATGTAAACGGCATGCATCGCTATTTCCTCAACGGTATCGGCTACGGCATTGACGGCTACTGCTGTCTGGAGGGCGACCGCCAGCGTCAAACCTCCGCGAAGCCGGTAAATTATACGGCCATCGCCGTCAAGGGGCTTTTGTTCCACTACAAGCCCACCTCCGCCGTTATCACGATGGACGGCGTGCGGCATGCCTACGACCACGTCTGGCTCGCCCCGACGATGAACGGGCGGTATTACGGCGGCGGTATGATCCCAACGCCGCAGCAAAACCGGCTCGCGCAGCCGAAAGAGCTTTCGGTCATGGTGTTCCGCAGCCCCGGCAAGCTCAAGGCGCTCGCCGTGTTTCCGTCTATTTTTAAAGGCGAGCATGTCCGGCACACCGATGTGGTGGAGGTGCTGTCCGGGCGGGAGATCGCCGTGGAGTTTGACCGCCCCACGCCGCTCCAGATCGACGGAGAGACGGTTCCCGATGTGACGGCCTACCGCGCCGTAGCCTTCGCGCAAGAGGCGGCTGAAGCCGCAAACGCATAATAAAAAGAGGCTGCCGCATATGATTTCTATGCGACAGCCTCTTTTACTTCCTTTATTCCGTTGTTTCCTCCCGCAGCTGGCGCAGACAGCCCCGGCAGATCTGCTTGCCCCGGTAGGAAAGAAGATCGCGCGGCGAGCCGCAGAACAGGCACCCGGCGTCATACTTGCGAAGGACGATGGCGTCGCCCTCAATGAAGATTTCCACCGGGTCGCGCACCTCCAGATTCAATGTCCTGCGCAGCTCGATCGGCAGCACCACTCGCCCCAGCTCATCGATCCGACGAACGATCCCCGTTGATTTCATAGATCCGCACACCCCTTATTTGTTTTCTTTTCTCGACAAAATTTTATACTGGCCGATACGAAAATGCAAGATGGAACCGCGCTGATTTTTATTGGTAATTTTTTCCGTATGAGGTTTCGCCATGGCTATGTCGTATGTCTGGGTCATCCTTCTTTTTGTGTCGGTCGTCTTCGGCGCGCTCACCGGCTCGGCGGGCGCGGTCGGCGCGGCGGCGGTACAGGGCGCGGAGAGCGCCGTGGAGCTCACGCTCTCGCTCGCCGGGCCAATGATCTTTTACAGTGCGCTTCTGGAAGTTATGGAGCGCTCCGGGCTCACCGAAAAGCTCTCCCGCGCGCTGCGTCCCATACTGGAGCGGCTTTTTCCCTCATCGCAAAAGGACGCGGAGCTCGCCGGGGAACTCTCCTGCAACGTGAGCGCCAATCTGCTTGGGCTCGGCAATGCCGCCACGCCCGCCGGGATCCGCGCCGCGCAGCGGCTGCACGCGCTCTCCGGCAAGGAGGCCGCCTCCGACGAGCTCTGCCGTCTCGTTGTGCTCAACACCGCCTCCATCCAGCTTCTCCCGATGACCGCCGCCGCGCTGCGCTCGGCCTGCGGCGCAGAAAGTCCGTTCGACATATTGCCCGCGGTGTGGATATCGTCCGCGGTGGGCGTAGCCGCGGGACTGCTCGCCGAGCGGCTGTTCCGGAGAGCGCCATGAAAATGCTTTTTCAGCTGCTCCCCGCGCTGCTCGCCGTACTCGTCGGAGGATATGCGCTCCTTCGCGGCACGGATGTTTTCTCCGCGCTCACCGACGGCGCGCTCCAAGGGCTTCGCACCGTGGGGCGCGTTGCGCCGGTGCTCGTGTGCCTGCTCCCGGCGGTCGCCGCGCTGCGCGCTTCGGGCGCGATCGACGCCTTCACGGCGCTGCTGCGTCCCGCGCTCGCCTTTCTCGGCATCCCGCCGGAGACGGTGCCGCTCATGCTGCTGCGCCCGATGAGCGGCAGCGGCGCGCTTGCCGTGGCCGGGGACATTTTCAACGTGTGCGGCGCGGATTCCCCCGCCGGGCGCACCGCCGCGGTCATGCTCGGCTCGACAGAAACGACGTTCTACGTTCTCTCCGTCTACTTCGGCGCGGCGGGCGTGCGCAAAACGCGTCACGCCGTCCCCGCGGCGCTCTGCGCCGATCTCGCGGGGTTTCTCGCCGCGGCGTTCTGCGTCAATGTGCTGCACCTGTAAATAAAAAACGGCTCCCTCGTCAGAGGGAACCGGGAAACCCCTCAGTCAGCCTTACGGCTGACAGGGCAGATAGTCAATGAAGTGCAACACAGGAAGAGGAAAAAACTTCCAGTGGGGTTCTCCAGCCAAGGCATTTTCTGG
>CAKSWA010000008.1 GCA_934511165.1 uncultured Oscillospiraceae bacterium
GCATCAAAAGACCCCAGATACTGTCGGCATTGGCGCTTGTCAATCGTCGTGATTTGCTCCAAGAGGACGATGCTCCCATCTCGCAGGAACGCCGACGGTGGCACAGGATACTGCGTCGCCTGACAGCCATGCTTCCTCGGCCGCGACGTGATCGGCGCAACGATCAGCGTGGGCGCGTAGAGATTTCCGATGTTGTTCTGCAAAATGACGACCGGGCGGCGGCCATGCTCCACCGAGCCCGGCTCGGCTCGCAGCTCCGCCATGAATACGTCGCCCCGGCGGAATTCTTCCTTTTTCATGGAACAACCTCCGCATTCTCTTTTTCACAGATCGCTAAAAACCGGTGCTTTCCTCCGGACGCATAGGGGTGACAGGTGAGAAGCGTCAGTAATTCTCTCCCTGGCTGTATCATGACGGAGGCAATATCGTCCGGAGCAATGACGGCAACGCCCGACACGCGGTAATGATCCTCACTCCAGAGCGTCGTCAGGATCACCTCATCGCCCTCTGTCAGCGTGGACAGATAGAGGAAATAATCCGCACCGTTAAACCCGCAATGCCCGGCAAGAACGCAATTCGTATTTGTCCCGCCGATGGGCAAGCTTGTCTGCGAAAGATGTGCTGCGCCCTTCGCCATGTTTTCCTCCGAAGCACCGAGATAAATGGGCAGCGTTACGCCGAGCTTGGGGATGCATACCGTCCCGAAGACCCCGTCATCAATGCCGTAATCCGAAAGACATAGGGATGGCTCCTGATACGCTGAAATGCTGGTAAAGCCCGCCTGCCGGTTATGATACAGTTCCTCGTTATATGCCTGCGCCGCCCGGAAAAGCTCCGGATATGGCAAATCCCCGTCTTCCAATTCCGTGAAAGACGGGGATTCTTCGTTCTTGTTTTCCAAGACAGTTTCATTAAATCTTTCCGCGGCTTGTTCCGCCTGCGATTCTAGGCGGTGCCCGGAGAAGAAAGGAATCAAAATAATCAAAAGCCCTAAGAGGAAAAGAATCAACGCAACGGCAAGTGATTTCGTTTTCACCGGCTCAGCGCCTCCTTTCTCCGGTGATCCCGGCGCGTCTCCCGTACAACGACCCATACAAGGACTACGGTGTCCGCCAGAATAACGCCGTAATATATGCCGTCGAAGTACTGCTGCTGCCAGCTGGAAACTCTGCTATTCTCTTCAGCTGTTTCTGTAATCTTCGTTGAAACGGCTTCCGGCTCATAGGAGACACGATGCCCTTGCACCAGCAGACGGTGCGTATTGACGCCATACGGCGTACAGGTGATGAGCGTGCACATGTCTTCATCCTGCTGGATACTGAGATGCGACGTATCATCCGGGAGGACAGTAAAAATATCCTGCACTTCATACGCCAGCGTCCGGTCCAGCACATGCAGAAAAAAACCGGTCTCCGACCTTCATCTTTTCCAAGTCTGTCAGCATCTTTCCTCTGGAGAGGCCGGAGTGACCGGTCAGGACGGCATGCGTCCCTTTTCCGCCTACGGGAAAGGACGATCCCAGCAGATGCCCTACGCCTTTCTCCAGCGTGCTGCCGTCCGTGCCGTGGTAGATCGGCAGGCAAATATCCAGCTCTGGGATTTCCAGCTGTCCCATAATGCCGCTTTCGTTAACAGCGAGGATCTCGTCATATTCTTTCTGCGCTGCAGTCAAGCCAGTTAAAGAAAACGCGCCGTCCGCGGAAACGGATATTGGGGACAGCGCGGCGTTGTACGTCTCCGCTGCGGCAAGTATCTCTGCTACGCGGGTATCTGTCATCTCCTCCACGGCTCTGGAATACTCGGTCATTACAAGGCTCTTGTTCTTCTCCGCCAACGCGTTTCCCAAAATCGGGTACAGAATCAATCCGGCAGCGAGGAAGAGACACGCTGCACCGGAAACAAAATAAATCATTCTTTTGTATTTCATCGGATGCTCCTTTTTCATATCTTCTCGAGTTATTCGCTTTAAGCCGCCTTAAAGCGAATAACTTTTTTGTTAAAACGAATAACTCATATGTATGGGAGAGATTTGCCTGTTTTTCCGCCTCTCCCATGTGTCAGGGTTATTTCCCTAGCTTCTTTCTGCGGGCGCTTACCAGGATGATCGCGGCGGCGACCATCAGAACAGTACCGGCAACGCCGTACATCCAGGTACCATGCCCGCCGGTCTGCGGCAGGTTGAAGCCGCGGGTGTTGACAACAGTCAGCGGCACGATGGCATTGGCCGATTCGCCGCCGGCATCCATCGTCACAGTGTTGCTGTCCACCTTGGCGGAAGCAGTCAGAAGACAGTGCTCCAGATGCTTCTGCGGCATGTTCTTATAGAGACCTTCCGGAACATCCGCATACCGTGGATCGTTCTGCAGAACGCCCAGCACATCGGTGACGTAGATATCACAGAGATCATCGCTCTTCGCTGCCTCGATCACGATCTGGATATCGTCGCGGAGCAGCGTGTAGCCGTTGGCTGTCTGGATCTCGATCGCAATGTACATGTCATCCTCCAGCCCTTTCACGAGGATGGAGCCGTCTGCCGTAGGAGTGAACCGGGTGGCATCGTTTCTTCCGGGTATGTGACCGGTCACATAGTAAACACCTTCGCTCTCGTTCAGCTCTGCTGTGACGAAGTATCCGTCGGTGTCGTTATAAAGGAGGAATTCCACCTTGGAGAAGTCACCCTGCCCGTCGCTGAATTCCTTGGTGAGGTCAAGACCGTAGCTGTACACATGGCAGTCGTCTACGAGCGTATCGTAGAAGCTGCTGTTGGTACGCTTCCATACCAGCACGACGTCGTTGCTGTTCCCATCGTCGCCGCAGATAAGGCTTTTATCGGGGTTGAGCTTCGCCGAATAGGTGATGCGCACGGTGCAGTCGGAATAGCCGGAATTTATCATGTCAGACTTGGTATACACAGCATAGCTGCCGTTGATCTCCGCAAGACCCGCAGCCGTCATGGAGATGGTCATGCCGGGTGTGTCATTATAGGATGCGGAGAACTTTCCGTCGCCTTCGTTCCAGACGGTAATCCGGTCGTCCTCGGTGCAAGAGCTGCTGCGGAAGAATTCGATTTTTACATCGTTTTTGCGGTACGAGAGGCCGGCGTCCAGCGTGTCCACGAAGGAGTAATCCGTCAGGTAGGTGGCTTCGGAGGTGATGCTCGGCAGCGTCGATAGAATCTGATATTCCAGCGTGTCATTGGCAGAGGCCGTGGCAGTATGGGCGAAGCCGTCGGTAACGGCGTCGGAGCCGCCGTTTTTGCCGGTGTCCGCAAGCGCTTCGCGCACGGTCTTCTCCAATGTCGGGATGCCGGTAAGGTTCTTGGGGTATACGGTGACATCGTATATCCAGCGTTCGCCGCCGTCATCGGCGTTGCTTCCGTTCACGGACGTCATGGGCAGGGAGAGAAAAAACGGTGCGGTGGTTTCCGTGACCATTTCGGGCACTTTCGTTTCAACGATAAGATACAGTCCGAGAGGAAGGTCGCTCGCGGAGGTGTGGCCGTAGCTGTCGGTCGAGGGCATCGCCATGCCGCTGTTCTCGCGCACGAAGCGTTCTAAAGCGTTCTTTACGGTGATGGAGTTGTTTGCCAGCGCGGATTTCAAGCCGTTGATAAGAGTATCGGAACGGTAGAAATACATAGCGCCGTCCTCCGAATCTGCCGGTACATACCGGTCTCCGGCACTCACACCGATGGCGGACAGGAACGTGTTGTTGGCGTCGTTCTGCGTGATCCCGTAGAGAACTTCCACATGCGACGCGCCGTTATCATCCTCAGTATAGGTGCGGATGTCGGCAACTTTCAGATAGGTGAATTCAACGCCCTTGATGGCGTATCCGTTAACCTCTCCGTTCGCGTTCAGCGAGCTCTTTCTCGTATCGCTGCCGAGAATATCCTCCACGCCAGGATCGCGGACACCGGTGGAGACGTAGCTGGAATCCCATACGCCGTCCTTCTCGGCGTTGGTAATGTCGTACTTGTAAATATCAAAGGAGCCGGTCCTGTCGGTGTTGATTGTGGATACATTCTCCATCAGGGCAAAGGCGGATACGGTCGTTGTCAGCACGACCAGAGCCGCCATGATAACGGAAAAGAACTTCTTGCCGGTTTTCTTCATTGCATGCAGTCCCTTCTTTTATTTTTGGAAATGATGATAAGAAAAAGGCCCATACACGCCGCGGCAAAGCCGGCGGAGAGTACAGGCCAGAGGCCGGTTCCTCCGGTCATAGGGAGAAGATAGGTTGGGGAGTTATTAGCGGTTACGGAAACATCGTAGATCGGGCTCTCTTCATTTTCTCGGGGCAGCGTTCCGATCTCTACCGGTTCTGTCAGGAGCACATAGCCGTTGACCGTCGCATTTTCCGTAATACGATAATGGACGTTTTTATCTGCCCGGAGGCCGCCAAAGACGGCAATTCCATCAGCTCCCGTAATGATCATACCGTCGCTGAGGCCTTCCGAGGTACGGCCGCCGATCTCCTTTGCCGGAACATCGGCATGGAATACCGGCGTCCATGCCTCTCCGTCCTCGGAGTATTCCAGCCGGAACGCGGCACCGGGGATCGGGTTTCCGCTGCTGTCGGTTTTGGCGACGGTCACAGAACCGGGAATGCGGGTGTTTTCGCGCCGAATCTCGATTTTCTGTCCGTCCGCAGTCACGGAGAAAACATAGGGCGTTCTATCGATTTTGTAGCCGTTCGGAGCTTCCAGCTCTTCGAGATAGTAGTCGCCGAAGGGGAGATTATCGAAAGTCAGAACGCCGCTTTCGTCCGTTGTCCCCTCAGCGAACGGATTTCCAGCATTGTCCAGAAGCCGGAACCGTGCGCCGAGAAGAGCTTGTTCGGTGTCCTTGTCCACCTTCCGGATGGTCAGCGAGCCTTTGAATATCTCGTTTCGGAGCTGGATGGAAACTGTTTCCCCATCAGAGGAGATATTCACTTCGTGCCGGGTGGTATCAAGGGCATAGCCCTCCCAGCCGGACAGCTGGCGGACAATGTAAACGCCATAGGGCAGCAGTTTTGACTGCGCCGTTCCGTCCTCGCCGCAGGTAAGGATATCACGTTCCGTCTCCGCCGCTGCGTCATAGCTGCCCGCAGATTTTGGGAACACTTCAAAGGTGGCCCCGGTCTCGGGCGCTTCCGTTCCCGCGGCGCTGTTCACGGCCAGCTTGGAAATTGAGAACCGCCCGAGAATTGGGGTTTCCTTTACGGTCAGGGTCAAGTCGTTTTTAATGGAGGGGAGCTGATCTGTGGCAGCGGGAATGGGATACACCGTCGTGTCCAGAAGGTATCCGGGCGAGGGGGCAATTTCTCGAATCGTCCAGCCCTCTCCGGCCTCATAATAGCCGGTGGTAAACTGACCGTTGGCGTCGGTGGTGCAGGTCTCGATCAGCGTATCACTGTGATAGAGGCCGTAGACCGCTCCGGCAAGCGTTCCGTCGCCCTGCGCCGTTCCGGTGATGCCGTCCTCCTTGGTCACGGTAATGCGAAACTTCTTGCGGTTGGCTTTCAACGTGAGATAACCCGTCATGCCGCCCACCGCCTCTACACCGACAACGATATCCTGCCGCGTTGTCGAGCCGTAGGGCGTGAACGTAGAGGCAGCCGTATAGGCGGAGTTCCGGGTAGCTACCACAGTAACCGGAGCAGATAACGGCGATGCGGAACGGAGAATCAGCTGATTCCCGGATACCGCAACGGAAACAACGGTGTCCGATGCGGAGAAGGAATAGTTTTCGATCACGTTGTTCGTATCGGTCAGCGTAATAGAATATGTGGTGCCGTCATAGGATAGCTCCTCCTGTGGTGCGCTGCTGCTCACGGCAGTCATGAAGCTCGGCAGCGTCA
The DNA here is from genome assembly GCA_934511165.1 of uncultured Oscillospiraceae bacterium. Taxonomy (GTDB): domain Bacteria; phylum Bacillota; class Clostridia; order Oscillospirales; family Oscillospiraceae; genus Apopatocola. Next base: position 5,845 of record CAKSWA010000008.1, read on the forward strand.
TATAGCTCAGCATGTAGGAGAGAATCGTATCATAGATCTGCCCGATCTCCGCATTCTGACCGTTGGAAACAAGGCAGGTATATATTTCGTCGTTGCCTCTGGTGTACGGAGGGGATGGCTGCCGCGCTCCGGTGACGAATTCCCAGATCAGCATCTGCGTGGCGGTCTGCTGGCAGCTGGGTGTGCCGGGGAGATGACTGCTGTTTCCGGCGCGACCGCAGAGGAGCGCCAGCTTGATGGCGTTTTGCTGCTCATACGAAAAGCTGTTCCAGACGTCGATGACGTCCGAGCGGAGAACATCGCCGTGCGCAAGCATAATACCGGGCTCAATACAGTAGGCCTCCTGCCCGTTGGCGAAGTCGTTGAGACGCATATCTCCGTAGCCGCCGGTCGGGCCGCCGTTATAATAAAAGGGGTGCTGGTAGTAAACGTACTGCCCGGCGGAGTCGTAGACATAGTCGAAGGTGATGAGCGCCGTGGCGGCAGCGGCTTTCAGCATGGGAGCCTTGGCCAGAGGAATCGTTTGCTCTGGCTGTTCTGCGCCTTCCTCTTCCTGCACGTCTTCCGCAGACGGCGCTGCTTCTTCTACAGATTCGTCCCCCTCCGGCTCCGCCGCCAGAACCGCGGGACAGGGAAAGCTCAAAAGGCAGAGAAGCGCAAGGACGAGAGCCAGAATTTTGTATCGTGTTTTCAAAGGGGTATTTTCCTCCTTGCCGTAGTGTGGGGTGTGCTCGTATATCCGTCCGGCGGCACTCCGTGGAAAAACCAGATCGGGAACATAGGTATTCCTCCTTCCTCTTTTTATGTAGGCCCGTATTTGTCCTCGACACCCCCGGACAGGGAAGTCACCAGACGGCAGCGCGCCGGGCTGCTCCATGAGAATTGCACTCCTCCGAGGGTCTCTCCGAGCCGCCCCCATTGTGTGATCTGTGGCTGGGCGGAAGTATCATTGTCCCCATGCGCGGTCCTGGCCGTGCCGGCGGCTGTGCGGCAGTTCCGGGCTGACGGTATCGCTCTCCAAAAAGGGTCATGGCGTGTCACCCGGCGGGCTTCGCTCTCGCGGCACATGGGAATGTGTCTGGTGAATGGCTATGAACTTGTCAAGGTACGGTGAGGGAAACATCACCCTCTCACCCAACGCGGATTTTTTGCTCATTTGTTACCCCCTTTTTCCAAAATTTTTGAAATTTTCTTTTTCCCGGCCACGACGGACTTGAAAACGTTCTTGGCGGATACCCCTTCCGCCTCCGCAATCTCCCGGTAGGTCATGCCCTCGCAGTACATCTGGATGCGGCGATACTGCTTTTCCGTGACGATCCCGCGGATCTTCTGCAGAGAGCTTTGCGCGAACATTACGTTCTCCCGTCTGTCAAGGCGGGCAAGAATTGTTTCTTCCGGAGACGGCTCTGCGGCGGAATATTCCGTAAGGGGCGATGTGTGGTCTGAGTAAATATGATCTGCGAGTTCCCAGCCGTGGTAATCCTCATCCGACCACGTTTTCCAGAAGCGAAACTCCTCCTCGGACGAAAACTGCTCGGGCGTGAGCGGATGGTCCTGCTCAAAAGCGTCCGGACAGAGAATGGCGCGGCTATTCCGCTTGTTTCGTGAATACAGGCTTTTCCTGTTGTGCATTGTATGTACCTCCGATTGTTTTTGGCGGGAAAACAATCGGGGGCTACGGGTATGCAGCGATCCAGCATTGCCAGCGCGAGATAAACAAAAAGCACCCTTTCAGCGGATTCGCTGAAAGAGTGCTTTTTGCTCGTCTATGCGAGTTCAGGCGCTTTGTATTCTGCATCTATTCTTGTTAAACAGGCAGTCGGCCTGTCAAAACTCATGCATTTTCAATGTCCAAATATAAAGTATAAAGAAAAAACCTTCCATGATACGGCACAGTCAGATTCGGCAGCGAACAACGGGCAGTATCAAAGAAGGTTTCTTATGAAAGATGGAAAAAAGGAAATTTCCAAAGATCCAGCAGCGTGGCGGAGTGAGCTGTTACACTGTTGTCATTCTGATAAACGGAGGTTTTCTCATGGCACAGATCTTTGGCTATGCGCGGGTATCGACCCGCGAGCAGAATGAGGCGCGCCAGCTTCTGGCGCTGCGCGAATTCGGCGTGGAGGATGAGCGCATCTTCACCGACCGGCAATCCGGAAAGGACTTTGACCGCCCGGCCTACCGTCGGCTCGTGCGGCGGCTGCGCCCCGGCGACACGCTGGCCGTCAAATCCATTGACCGGTTAGGGCGGAACTACCGCGAAATTTTGGAGCAATGGCGAATTCTCACACACGAGCGGCGCGTCGGCGTCGTGGTGCTGGATATGCCGCTGCTCGATACGCGGCAGGAGCGCGATCTCGCCGGAACGTTGACGGCGGATATCGTTTTGCAGCTTCTCAGCTATGTGGCAGAAACGGAGCGTGTCTTAATCCGCCAACGGCAGGCCGAGGGCATTGCCGCCGCACGGGCGCGCGGGCAGACGTTCGGCCGCCCGCGGCTGGAAGTTCCGCCCGCATTCGCGGAGGTATACCGCCGCTGGAATAGCGGCGAGATGAGTTCGCGTGCCGCGGCAGAGCGGTTGGGCATATCGCAGCCGACGTTCCTGCGCTGGGTGCGCGAAACGCCGTAGGTCACGCCATGCGGCGCAGCTTTTCAAAGCGGCACTCCGTCCAGAGCTCCAGCCCAAGGGGGAGAAGGCACAGAAAGGCGTAGCCTACCGCAGAGGCGGCGGCGAGGCCGTTCAGCGGCTTCCAGAGAATGACCGGGTCGTAGAACATCTCCGTCGCGCCGAGGATGGCGCCCATGCCGGTCAGAATGATGCCGGAAAAGAGCGCGATGACGAACGCGCGGTCGCGGTTATCAAAGCGATAAATAGAAAACGCCGTCCGGCCGCGGAGTGCACTTCCCCGGCTCTTCATGGAGTCCGCCTCCAGCGCGAGCGCCTGAATGAGCCAAGTGATCAGCATGGAGAAAATGCGAAGGCAATGCACAAACCGTTCCCAGACATTCCCTTGATTACTGCCCCGGCCGATGCCCTTTTGGGCGAGATCAATGCGCACGGCCTCGCGGTTCAGGCGCGGGATGAGCCGCAGCAGTATCGTAAGAAAGAGCGCGAGCCGCGGGCTCACACGCCCGAAGAGATACACGACCTTGTCGGACGACACGACGCGGAAGAGAGCGCTGCACCACATACACACGCACGCCGCACGCACGCCGAGCACAAGACCGTACACAAGGCTCTCCGCCGTCATGCTGTTCCCGATGAAGTTCTGCCGCAGCACGGTCACGCCGAAGTGATGGTTCCCGACGTAGCAGAGCGCAAAAACCAAAACGAGCGGCACGAGACAGAGGTCAAACACAAGCGCGCGCCGTCCACCCCGCCGGATGCTGTAGGCAAACGCGGCGGCGCAGGCGATGGCAAGAAACACCGGGTGCGAGAACGCGATACTGCCATAGAGCACGGCGGTAAAAAAGATGAAATTTACCGCCGGATGGCAGAACTCAAAGCCCATCGTCTTCCCCCATCCCGTATTGGAGCTTCACGCGGTCGAGCTTTTCGAGCAGGGGCTTGCCGAAAAGGAGCATCGTGAGCAGCGTGCAGAGCCCCTGACTCAGATTGACCGGGAAGCCGGATACATAGAGCGGCCACGCCGTCTGCGCGTTGATGACCGGCAGCGTGAGAAACACGGTGCAGGTGTCGAGCAGCGGCCCGACGAACAGCAGCACGGCGAGAAAGCCGAAGATGCCCATTACAAGGGGCTTTTTCGGCAGACGGTTTTTGGCAAACAGGAACCCGGCGAGCATGCCGCCCGCACCGTAGGCAAACATCTGCCACGGCGTATACGCACCCTGTCCATAGAAAAAGTTGCTCGCGAGTGCGCTGACCGCGCCCACCATAAAGCCCGCCTCCGGCCCGAACGCGATGCCGGAGAGCATGATAATGGCAAAGATCGCCTTGAAGTGCGGCAGCGGGATCACCACGCGCGCGGCTACGGCCAGCGCGGAGAGCACCGCGATCACTACAAGCTCGCGTGCCTGCGGCTTCCGGCTTTCAAACGCCAGCAGGAACGGCACGATCAGCTCCGCGATCACGAGCGTGCTCGTAATGTAGTAGCTTCGCCCGGGTAGATGCATGCCGAAATAGAGCGTCAGCGGAATCACAGCAAAGAACTCCGCAAGCATGGCGATGTGGGATTTTTTCATATCAGCTCCCCCTGTTTTTCCGGTAAAGGTCGATGACGTCCTCCGCCGTGACGGCCATGTTGAACACATGGCGGCTCATGCGGTGCGCTGCGGTCGTATAGAAGCTGTTGTTGCCGAAAAACCGGCGCGGCGTATCGGTCGTGAGGATCTGCCCGTCGAAGAACATGGACACGCGGTCGGCGTACCGGGCGCAGAACTCCACGTCGTGCGACACCATGACGATGGTGATGCCCTGCTTTTTCAGATCGGCGAGGATCGCGGCGAACGTCTCCTTGAAGAAGCTGTCAATGCCCTTTGTCGGCTCGTCGAGCAGCAGGAGCTTCGGCTCGGTGAGCAGCACCTTCGCGAGCGCGGCGCGCTGCTGCTCGCCGCCGGAGAGATCGTAGGGGTGGCTCTCGAGCAGCGGCGTGATCTGGCAGAGCTCCGCCGTGCGCGCGATCTTTTCCGCGTCGGCGGTCATCTCCACGAGGTCCTCCCGCACGGTCTTTTTCACGAACAGGCTCTTGGGATCCTGCGGCAGCATGGCGATGCAGCCGCGGAACAGCTCCTTCGTGCTGTATTTCTCCATCGGCTTGCCGAAGAGCTTGATTTTCCCTCGGTATGGGCGGCAGATGCCGCAAATGGCTTTGAGCGTTGTGGATTTGCCCGCGCCGTTGCCGCCGAGAATGGCGGAAATTTCCCCGGCAGGAATCTCCGCGGACACGCCGCGCAGGATGTCCCGGCCATCTTTTTCATACCGGAACCACAGCTCCTTCAGACTCAGCGCCGGGTCTTCGACCTCCGCCGGAGCGCTCGCGGGTTCGGCCTTGATTTTCGGCGCGGCGGGGAATTCGCCGCTCAGCCAATTCCGTCCCTGCCGGACGGTCAGCGGGCTTTCTCCAGTGCAGCCCGCGCCGTAAAAGACGCGCACGGGTGTGGGCATGGCGGCGAACATGGGATTCTTCTGCTCAAAGAGCAGCTGCCCGACGTTCGCGGGCGCGTCGTCCGCGATAATTTTTCCGCTGTCCATCACGACGGCGCGGTCGGCGTATGGGAAAATGTCCTCGAGCCGGTGCTCGGTGATGATGACGGTCGTGCCGAGCTCGGTGTTGATCTTGCGCACGGTATTGAGAAAATCGCTCGCGGCGATGGGGTCAAGCTGGCTCGTAGGCTCGTCGAGGATCAGCACCTCCGGCTGCATCGCCATGATGGAAGCGAGATTCAAAAGCTGCTTCTGTCCGCCGGAGAGCGTGGCCACATCGCGGTGGAACCAGTCCTGAATGCCGAAATAGCAGGCCATTTCCGCCACACGCGTGCGCATGGCCGTCTGGTCGCAGCCGAGACTTTCGAGCCCGAACGCGAGCTCGTGCCAGACCTTGTCCGTGACGATCTGATCGTCCGGGTTCTGCATCACAAAGCCGATCTTCGCGGCCTGGTCGCGCTCGGATACCTGCGCGAGCGGCGTGCCGCAGAAGAGAATCTCGCCGCTGCGTTTGCCGTTCGGCGTGAGCACCGTTTTGAGATGGCGCAGCAGCGTGGTCTTGCCGCTGCCGGAGCGCCCGCAGAGCACGAGAAATTCCCCCGCGCGGATGCGCAGCGAAACGCCGCCGAGCGAGAGCTTGCCCTTCGCCGCGGCGTGAGAAAAGGTCAGATTCTGGATATCGAAATGTTCCATTGAACGGTCTCCTTTATATGTAGAACGGTGGGGATCAGAAGAAATGCGGCGTAGGCGGCAAAGCCGAGCACCGGCAGCCCCCGGAGGGGAGCAATATAGAGGTCCGGCGTATACGCCGCTTCAGCGTCGCCGAAAGCAAGAACGAGCACCGGCAGCGCGATCTCCAGCGCAAGCAGCAGCCAGTCCGTGCCGGTCATCGCGTAGCGCTGGAAGCTCGTCCGCTTCGCGCAGCCGTAGCCGCGGCTGCGCATGGAGTCCGCCGTTACGATACCGCCCTCGAGTGCCCACGATGTCAGCGTACCGAGCACGGTCATCCCCTCGGCGAGCTTTTCCTTTGTGCCGTCCTGTTCGGAAACGCCCCGCCCGATGGACGCTCTGGCCCCGGCGATCTGCCGGGCCTTTCGCATCAGATTGGGGATCATGCGCAGCACCATCACGAGCAAAAGCGAGAGCGCCGGAATCAGATTGCCGAAAAGGCTCGTGAACTTGTCGCTTGTCAGCACGGCGTTATAGCAGCCGAACCAGAGCAGCATATTGACGAACACCGCCGCGAGCGCCGCGCCGTAATAAAGTGCTTCGAGCGTGTACGGGCGGTCAAAGTAAGTAAAGAGCAGCGTCGCCCCGTATGTATTAAAGAGCGGATTGACCGCCGTGAACACGAGAAACAGGGGAACAAGACCCCCGATGAACCGCCAGCCCCGCCGCCCATGCAGCAGAAGATAATAAGCCGCGCCGCTGACGACCCCCGCGAGCAGATACGCCGGGTGCTGGTTGAGCATCCCGCCGAGAATGGCGCCGAGGAAGAACACAAAGTTCACCGCCGGATGGCGCTTGGAAAAGGAGTCTGCTCTCATTTCACCATGCCTGCCGCGCCGACGTCGTCGCCGAGCCCGGCGCAGGTGTAGCACCAGACGATTTCCTCGCCGCCCGTGAGCACATAGCTTGAGCAGCCGTAGTTGGGGAACGTGCCGTTGACCTTGTACATCCAGCCGGACTCCGGCCCGGCGTCGAACTCATAGAGATGGCCGATGCCTTCAATATAATAGCTGTCGTAGAGCGGCGTCCAGCTGTATTCGAGCTGCAGCTCTGCCGCGGCGCAGACGCGCTGCAATACGCCGAACGCCGTCTCTCCCTCGGCAAAGGATACCGTCGTCTCCGGCAGCATCACGCCGTCGCGCGGGACATAGGGGAGTTTCTCCTCGCGCAGTGAATCAAGGCTTTGGAGCACGGTGTCGCACCGGATCGTGATGGTGCAGGTGAGTTCCTGCTCCGGCTCGGTCAGTGCATTATCATTCAATTTTTGTATATGGTACTCCGTGCCGAGCGCGGCAGGGGCGGCGTCCCTTTGGCTGAACGCCCAGAACCCGCCGCCGGCGGCGAGCGCCGCAATGATGAGCACCATGATGAGATTGGCGATTTTTTTCTTCTGCATGGGGCAAAACCACCCTTTCTGCTATTTGGCCTTTCCATTTTCGTATCATAGCATAGCTTTTTCGGTTTTTCTATCCCTTTCTCCGGCATGTTGCGGCGAAAAAAGCACATGATTTTGCCAAACCCGCTCGAAATAATGGTAGACTTTTTGTTTCAAAGGAGCAATCGAAGATATAGCGATGTATTTGTTTTTTATATACTACATCTTGATATTTTAAAACATACCACAGGTAAAAGGAATTGTCTGCTTTTTGTTTCAGTCACTCAACTGAATAGGTCTGCAAGGACACATAGCCGTCCGCTGTAAAGGCTCAGCAACGAGTCAGGCGCCGGTGAAAAAAGAAAAGGGGTGCGAATCCCCTTGCACGCACGGTACTGTATGCGTGAGTCCGTACCGAAGCGGCGAAAGCCGTCGGGACGAAAGTCCGCCATTTCGGAGCAAGGCTCCGGGAGAAGGTAGGATACGGGCGCGGAGAAGCGATTCTCCAGATCGTAAGCCAGAAGAATTATCATGTCCGGGACCATCTGACAGCGGGCGAGCTCTCCGTATGTACAGTAATGAAGACGAATCCGCTGATCCTTTCCCGCAAGGGAAAGAGGTCGGCGTTTTTTGTTTTCCGAAGACGGAAAAGGCCGAAAAACTCCCACAGCGGGAATAGCGGCATTTTCGCGTCTCCGGGCATTGCTATGTCAAAAAACTGTACGAGGAGAGGCACACGATGTCGAACAAAATGACGGCGAAATCGCGCGGCATGCTGAATCAGGCGCATATCCAGCAGGTTCTGGCCGAACCGGTGCGAAAGGCCGCGGAGGAGCAATTCGCCCGCGACCACGCGAACGACACGGACGAGAAGCTCTATGCGCTGCTCAAGGAAATGAAGCGCAAGCAGGGGAAAAACCTCAAGCCCGTGAAAACCGTCGGCCTGCAATACTTTGAAGCGCGGCTCGGCCGCTGGACGGACGTGATGGGCCGCATCAACCGCGAGCTGGAAGCCGAACAGGCGGAAACGCTCGGCATCTCCGCCGCGGAATGGGAGCTGCTGCGCACCATGCGCCAACTCTCCAGCGGGCATGTGACCGTCACGGTGAAAAAAGGCGAGATCAAGGCCATCCGCACGCAGGAGCCGCCCCGCGCCGAAACTACCTCCGCCGCCGTCGCCGCGGCTCTCTGATACCGAAGTCTCCTATTCATATAAGGAAAGAGGATCGGGTATCGGGAAGCGGCGGCTAAGAAACCCCTCAGTCACGGCGCTTTGCGCCGCGCCAGCTCCCCTGACGAGGGGAGCCAAGATAGTTTTCCGCAAACCCACTTGCCGCCCCTAACAGGGGCCGACTCTCCCCGGCGGGGAGAGATGTCGCCGCAGGCGACAGAGAGGGGGGTGGGGGTGGCAAAACCGAAGGTTTTGACGGAAGGGTTTTCCCTCGTAAGGGCTCCCTTGTGTAAAGGGAGCTGTCAGCGAAGCTGACTGAGGGATTGTTGTCCCTCATCCTATTTCAGCTACACCGGCCACCCGTGCCGTTTTAGCCGGAGATCGTTTTTCGCGGTCTCCGTGCTCGCCCTTTCCCGTTCCGGTAAAGCCGCCGGGACAAAACAAAGCGCCTCCCTGCCTTCCTCCGCCCTTTACGGACGGAGGAAGGACGAGCGGCGCACGTTCCGAGAGAAATATTTTTTTAAGGAGGCAACAGACACACATGAGAAAGAAACTACTGTCCCTTCTGTTGGCCGCGCTGATGATTCTCGGGCTTTTGCCCGCCGCAGCGCTCGCCGCAGAGGGAGACGCCGCACCCACCGCCGCGCTGCCGGACGGGACGTCCCTTGCCGTAACGGATACGGGGATAACGACCGGGGATGGCTTCCCGGTATATAAAACAACCGTTCCGCAGGGTACAGCATCCATTACGGTCGATTGGGCGGAATTGAATTCAGCAGCCTATAGCGGTTGTACGTGCTTTAGTTATACACATACCGGTGTCGGACCGCTTAGTATACCGCTGACAGGTCATAATTTCAGCGATGAAGAAACTAACGCAATAGAAGATTATGTTACTCAGGGAGATCTTGCAAAGCTCAAACCAAGTTCTGACAGTAAAATGGCTATTCTGGTCATGGATAACTGCAGTACCGACGACCCGAAACTTGCAATGCTCTGCGTAGAGATTGACGGCATTACCAACTCCGCCCCGGCGCTGGCCTCCGGCGTTGCGCTGTACACGGTGGTGGCGCCGGACGGCGAGACCTACACCGCTGACGTCACCAAGTTTTTCGTCGATGAGGACGCAGGCGACACGCTGACCTACTACGTCTCCGTGAACGGCGGCGAGTTTACGAAGCTGGAAAAGCCGGAAGCCTATACCTATACATACGGCGAAAACTTCGTCAACGCTCGGCTCACATTCAAGGCGAACGACGGCAAGGCGGATTCGCTGCAGAACTGCACCGTGATCCTCAATAACCCGGAGTATCCCGTGGTCAAGGGCGCGGACAGCAGCACTACCAATACCGAGACCGGCAAAGCGGTGCAGCTGAGCATCGGCACGCTGATCAAGCACCCGCAGAGCATCGGCCTCAACTATTTCGTGTCGATCGACGGCGGCGAGTATAAGCAGGTCACCCTGTCAAGCTACAAATATACTTATGCTCCGACCAAGGCTGGGACGCATACGCTGCTCTTCAAGGCCAGCACCGCGAAAACCCTTGAGGACGGCAAAACGTCCGGCGTGTATACGTGGACGGTCGCAGCGACCGGTGCGGATATCAATAACCACGCGCCCGTCGTGAAGAATCCGACCGAAGGCCCCGGCCAGCTCGGTTCGGGCGTCAACCGCACGCAGTGGAAGCCTGATCTGGCGAGCATTTTCAGCGACCCGGACGGCGACACTCTGACCTACTCCTACAGCATCGACGGCAGTGATTTTTCGGAATACTATCCGACCGTCGGCATCCACGCCGACTATCTGAAGCCGGACGGCACCCACACCGTGACCATCCGCGCGACCGACCCCTACGGCGAATACGCGGATCTCACCGTCACGATCGAGAAGGTGTCGAACCACATACCCACCAAGAAGGCCGATGCGCCGGACAAGCTCAGCGTGTTTGTTCCCGTGGGTGTTCGCTATAAGGTGGACGCCAACCTCTACTATGATGATATTGATGCCAAGGATCAGGGCAATCTGAGATTCAAGAGCGCGAGATATGGAAGCGCGGGCAGCTATAAAGCGGCAAACGCCGGCGACACGAAGACCGAGACCGCTTACGGCAATGATACCTCGAACGCAAATGCCTCTTCTGGCATCGAAATCACCTACACGGCAATCGCCATCGACACGCAAGCGACGATCACCCTGGGCGAGACGTACACCATCGATCCGGCGGCGCTGGACGGCATCAACATCCCCGGAAACTATCTGGTCCGCGTCAGCAAAGGCACTACGGGCGGCGCGGAGCAGTCCTTTGACGGCACGTTCACCGTCACCCCGGAGGAAGCCGCCGTTTATACCATCCATATCTACGGCGACAAATCTGCCGCGACGGCCGATAACTATGTCGTGCAGCTCACGGTGGAAAAGCCCAACACCCCGCCGACGCTGGCGGAGGGCGTGGAAGAGAGTGTCAACAAGTACGGCTTTGAAGACATTGCCTGGGAGCTTGATCTCTCCACGATTTTTACCGACGCGGACGGTGACGCGCTGACCTATAAGGTCTCCGTCAACGGCGCCGACCCGGTGGAAGCGGCGGAAAAATACAGCTACGTCTGCGGAACGACTTCCGTGACGCTGAAGTTCACCGCGAACGACGGCAAGGCCGATTCCGATAAAACCTACACCGTTACTCTGTACTCCAACCGGAAAACCATTCAGCTGAAGGAATCCGGCGAATCCGAGGTCGCTACCGGCACGGTATTCAGTCTCAGCATGTACTCGATTTTCAAGGATCCGTCTGCTACGGGAAAGTCGTTTTATTATTCCATCAACGGAGCGGAGAAGGAATTCCTCGGTTCCGGTCAGCCCAACAGAGTTGCCTTTAAGCGGGCGTTTGAAGCGCCCGGAACGTACAAGCTGGAGTTCTACGCCCAGCACGGGCCGACCTTCATCGGGCCTTACACCCATACGCTGACTGTTACCGGCGAGGAGGTCACCAACCATAAGCCCTATCTTCTGGAGACGGCAGATGCGCAGAAGCCCACCGGCGATTTCTGGGTGGGCGGTAGTGAGCCCCATTGGCGGCCCGACCTTACCAAGGTATTTGCCGACGAGGATGGGTACGCTACACTCTCCTTTACCTATAAGGACGACCTTGATGAGCGATTCAGCACATTCTATACCGGCTCGACCCAGCCGGGCTATACGGCCAGCAAATACAAAGTGGGTGAACGCACCGTCACCATCCGCGCGACCGACCCCTACGGCGCGTATGTGGATTACACGGCACAGTTCACGGTAAAGCAGGACCATCGTCCCGTACGCAAGGCGGGCGTGCAGGACGCTTACACCTTTGAAGTTCCCTTCGGCGCGACGCTGACGCTCAAGGCCGGCGATTATTTCGAGGATACGGACGAAAAGGACATCAACACCGAAATGCAGTTCTTCAGTCCGCGGAGCACGACCTATACATACAAGGCCGACGGTTCCGCCGAACGCGTTGTGACGATGAGAGGCTGCTGCGACGGTTATGCCAGCATAGCAAAAACCGATAGCGTAACGTTTACGTTCCGCACCGTGATGCCCGAAAGCTGGCCGACGATCACCGATTTCACGGTCAGCAGCATGCACGGCGTTGCCAATAGCGACACCGGCGCGGAAGAGCGCGATGTTGCCGTCAAGGCCGTGACCGTCACGCCGTATGATACGCTGCGCGTTGCAAACGGCGAAGCCGCCGCGGGTCTCATCACGATCCGCATGGACGAGGACGTCATCGCCGCCGCGCGTGAGAGCTACGAGCTCAGCGCCGGTAAGGCCACTGCCACTGCCAGCACCGGCGCGTCCGTCGGCGCAGAGCTGGACGACGATATTTTCCTGAAAATGGCAGATAATTACCGTATAGCGCACGCCGTCTCCGTCTCTCAGAAAATCCAGAACGAGACGTATGGCGAATATACCCTCACAACCTGTTATGATCTGATGCTCATCGGCTCGAACGCGCGTCCCATCCTCGCGGTGGAGAAGGCCGCGGTCACCGAAAAGGTCACGCAGGATGTTGCGTGGACGATCGATCTCAACGGTCTGTTCTCCGACGCGGACGGCGATCCTCTGACCTATAAGGTCTCCGTCAACGGCGCAGAGGCGGCCGCCATTGAGGGCAGCACTTATACTTATACGCCTGCGGACGGCATCCACACGCTCGTCTTCACAGCGAACGACGGCAAGGTCGGCTCCACCGACACCTACACCGTCACGCTGCTGACGAGACGCCCCAACGCGCCGGCGTGGCCGCAGGTGCTGGAGTACTCTATAGAACAGGTACGGACTTACAGCGGCGGGACTGTGTATTTCCCCGTTGCCAAGACCGACCTCGTGCAGTATGACGCGCTGGTCACGGAGAACAGCATAACTTATGTCGGTGAGATCGTGCTCTACGTCACCGACGCCGATTTTGCCAGCCGCAACTGGTACGCCACGGATAAAGATACCGCGACCGTCAAGATCACCAACGGTGCAACGACCACGGCTGCCAATGCAATTACGATCCGGAAATCTTCAGGAGCCTTTGTCAGCTCTTCCGATGTGAAGGTCACTGAAGACGGCCAGACGTATTACTACTACATGAAGGCCGTGCAGGCAGAAACCCCTGCGTTTGAGCCCGCTATCGGCAACGGCACGGCTGCCGGCACGACGGAGAACAACGTGACAACGTTCCCGGCGGGCACCAATGCAAGCGCTCCCACCGTCACCGTGACGGCCCCGGCGAGCGGCTGGGCCGCCGGTGAAAACACCTTCACCGTGGCGTGCGACAAGGCGTGCGTCGTGCTCGTCAAGAGCGGCGAGACCTACACGAAGCTCACCGCGGCGAACGACGGCAACACGCACAGCTTCACCGCGACGCTCGCCAAGGGCGACGAGATCATCGTCCGCCTCAAGGGCGACGTGAACGGGGATGGTGTGATCAATACCACCGACGCCGGAATGGCGAAAGCGGCGTCTCTCAACAAGGGCTCTCTGAGCGGACTGAATCTTATCTGCGCAATGGTCAGCGGCGGCACGACCGTGAAAACGACAGATGCCGGACAGATCAAAGCCGCTTCTCTGAACAAGCTCACCTTCAACTGGTAAGCACGGATGACAGGAAAGGATATACATATGAAAAACTTTACCCGGCGTGGTATGGCGCTGCTGCTGTCGGTGCTGCTGCTCTGCTCCCTGAGTGTGGGAGCGCTGGCGGCGGACGAGGTGGGCATCACCGCCGTACTGAATAACGCCAAGATTACCAAGAGCGACGCGGCACAGACCGTAACGCTCACGATTGCCCCGGAGTCTCCCGTAACGGTTTGCAGCGTTGGCCTGCGCGTAGTCCTTCCGGAGGGCTGGAGCGTTGCGGCTATCACCAACGATGATGCCAACATGCCGATAACGGCTGGAGACATCAATCTTGGTACCAACCAGGTCAGCTGGCTTTCCGGTGATATGGAGGACTACTCCATTTCCAAGTTTGCCATCTACACGATTACCGTTCCTGCCGGTACGGAAGCTGGCAACTATGAACTCAAGGTTACAGGAGTGGATGTGGCCAAGAATTATTCCTCCGAAGCGGTAATGACGGAAGCCACCACGGCCACCGCCACCCTCACCATTGAGGACGGCAGCGTCAACCCGCCCGAGCCCGTGATTCCCGAGGGCTACAGCGTGGCGGCGAGCGGCGATGCCGGCATCAACGTCGGCGGGGAAGCCACGGTTGCCCTGAACGTCACCCACAAGGAAGGCAATGCCTACAACGCCTATTACTTCGAGGTTAGCTACGACAAGGACGTTCTCACCTACAAGAGCGCGGATGTGCAGGATGTCGTTGTGGATGAAGCGGCCGGCACGCTGAAAATCGCGGGCTACGGCGCGAATAAGGACAGCGGCACCGCTGCCGTCACGCTCACCTTCACCGGCAAGGCCGTCGGCGCGGGCAAGGTGACAATTACCAAGGCGAACGTTGACGCCAAAGCCAATGCCAACGCGCAGGACGCCCCCGCAGCGAACATCGACGAGACCACCGCGGCCGCGACGATCACCGTCGGCGGCTACAGCGTCACGCTGCCCGAGGGCTTCTCCGGCGCGGCGAGCGCTGCTGCGGGCACGGATTACACATTCAAGGCCAACGGCGACGACTACGGCTGCTATGACGTGACGGCCACGATGGGCGGCGAGACTACCACCGTCACGAACAACGGCGACGGCAGCTTCACCATCAAGAACGTCACCGGCGAGATCGTGGTCACGGCCACGCCGAAGACCTACGCCGTCACCGTTACCGGCACCGGCGCAGGCGATGTGAGCGAAAATGCGGCGACGGCTGCCTACAAGACGGATTATACCTTCAAGCTGACAAAGGCGGACGGCTGCAACTACACCGTCACCGTCACTGCGGGCGGCAACACCGTCACGGCCACCGCGACGACCGAGGGCGTTTACACGATCTCCGGCGCGGACATCAAGGGTGAGCTGATCATCACCGTGGAGAAGACGGCCATCGTCATTCCGACGACGACCATCACCATCACCGGCGACACCGACGACGTGCAGGGCGGTCTGATCCTCACGGCGAAAAACGGTGAAGACACCACCTTTAAAATCAACAAGAAGGACGGCTACACCTACACCGTGAAGGCCGGCGATACCGAGCTCACCGTCGGCGCGGACGGCACCGTCACGATCCCCGGCAGTCTGCTTACCGGTGCGCCGCTGACCGTCACCGTCACCAAGACCGCGGTGAATCCCTACAGCGTTGAGGTGTATGAGTATGTGAAGCTCGACGGACAGAGCATCTGGCTCGTCGTTGCCAAGAGTGACAGCGTCCTTGCCTACGGCGCGGACACGATGTTCACCTCTGAGAAGTACGGCGGCTATTGCTGGCTCGTGATCTCCGCGGGAAATGCGGACACGGTTAAGACCGAGGCCATCGCCGCCGTCAAGGTGGGCAGCGGCACCGCGGCGGCGGTGGTTTACACCGGCGATGTGAACGGCACCGGCAACATCGACGTGAACGATGCGCAGCTCGTCTACAACATCTACAACACCGAGTACGCCAGCTTTGACGCGCTCAGCCGCGCGAAGTTCCTCGCGGCGGACGTGAACGGCGACCATACCGTAACGGTGCTTGACGCTGCGGCGGTCGTGAACACGGTTCTCGGCAAATAATGCAGCAAAAACTCGCATAAAAACTCCATATCCAGCCCTGCGTTCCCGCAGGGCTGGATAGCGCGTATTTTTCGGCAGAGTTTTCGGCTGATCCCCGCCGCCCACGGGCGGCAGGGATGAACCGAAAAACAAAGGCACCCTTTACACGGGAGGCTTTGGAGCGAACCCCTCAGTCACGGCGCTGTGCGCCGCGCCAGCTTCCCTGTCAGGGGAGCCAAGTTAGTTATCCGAAATCCCGCTTGCCTCCCCTAACAGGGGAGGTGGCAAAAACGAAGTTTTTGACGGAGAGGTTTATCCCCCACAGGGGCTCCCTCTGAGAGGGGGACTTCAATATGTGCAACCATCCGAATCCGAAAAGGAGAAAGATCTATGAAGAAAACGGTCAGTCTGCTTCTGGCGCTGGTGTTGGCGGCATCGCTGCTGCCGGGCGCGGCGCTCGCCGCCGGGAGCTACACGGCGGCCATGCCGATGGATCAGAGTGCGTCCGTCGGCGAGGAAACGGCGCTGCGCCTTGTCATCGGCTCGGCGGACAGCACGGATTACGCCGCGGCGTATCTCATGCTCAGCTACGACGCCGCGCGTCTCGCCTTCACCGGCTGCAGTGACGCGTCCTACGCTGTGAACGACGCCGTCGGAACCGTGACGCTCGCGCGCTACGGCGCTTCTGCGTCTTTCGGCGCGGTAACGCTCACGTTCCGGCCTATCGCGGCCGGGGACACGACGGTGCGGCTGACCGCGGCGAACATCGACGCCAAGGGCAACGCTAACGTGCAGGACGCGCCGCCCGCGCGTATTCTCGACGCGGAAACGGTGCTGCACGTCGCCGAGACCTACACCGTCACGCTGCCGGACACGGGCTTTACGGGCCGCAAGACCGCCCCCGCGGGCCGGGACTACACCTTTGCGACCGACCCGGCGCACTACGATTACGCCGATCTCACCGTTACGGTCGGCGGCACGGCGGTGACGCCGCGCAATAACGGCGACGGGACATACACTATCCCCGGCTCCGCCGTCACGGGCAACATTACGGTCACGGCCGCGGTGATGCCGAAGAGCTACACCGTCACCGTGGAAGGCGCGGGCAAGGACGACGTGCAGTACGGCGCAAAGGCGACCTACGGCAAGGATTACGTTTTCCGCCTTGTGCGCGACAACGGCTATACCTACACGGTAAACGTGACGATGGACGGACGGAAGGTATCCCCCCGCATCATGGGCGACACCTACACGATCCCGGGACAGTATTTGGACGGCGCGATTACCATCACCGTCGGCAAGACGGCCTCCACCCGCCCCGGCGGCAACACCCGCCCCGGTTCGGGCTTTGCCGTGATCTTTGACGGTTCCGGCGCGGACGCTGCCAGCGGCGAGCCGACCGCCTCTGCGGGACAGGATTACACGTTCCGCGTGACCCCCTCGGAGTTCTACGCTTACGAGCTGAGCGCGCAGGTGAACGGCGAGGATGTGCCGCTGCGCGATAACGGCGACGGTACCTATACCATCACCGGCGAGTACGTCGCCGGACCCATCACGGTGCGCATCGACCGCGAGGCGCGCGTGGATATCACCGTGACGGAATATGTGAAGCTCAAGGACAAGTGCTCGGTCTGGCTCGTGCGCGCCGCCGTCCCGGCGGAGCTGAATCTCCGCTGCACCTATGACGGCGAGCCGATGTATTACGTGCCACACTACGGCGCGTATGCCTGGCTCATCCTCTCCGGAGAAGGGCAGGAGAGTGTGGAGCGCGCGGTGAGCGAAGCGGTCGGCACCGGCCGCGGCGCAAGCGCGGGGCAGGTGTTCGGCAACGGCGACTGCGATCTTTCCGGCTTTACCCGCGCGGAGGACGCGCAGCTTGCTCAGGCAATGTACAACGCGCGGCACGAGAGCCTTTCCGGCGAGGATATGCTGCGGTTTCTGGAAAGCGACACGAATGCTGACGGCCATCTCGATATGGAGGACGGCGCGGCGATCGTATGGATCTATATGCACGAGAACGAGGAGGAGAAAAAGGGATGAAACGAACAGCAAAACGCATTTTCACGGCGGTGCTCGCGCTCACGCTCGCGCTGCTGCTCGGCACGGCGGCGCTGGCCGCCGACCCCGCGTTCACCTTTGATCTGACGGTAGACGGCGAGCATACCAAAACCGTCGCCCCCGGCGACATCGTCACCGTGCTGCTCACCTTGCAGCGCACCGATGCTGACGTGAGCTACACCATGTACGCCATGCAGGACGAAATCCTCTATGACCCGGATTTCTTCGAGCTGGTGGAGGGCGGCGCACTGCTGACCTCCGGCGTGCAGAGCACGGACATCACGCTGCGCGACGGCATGCGCGAGTTTTACATGAACTATCTCTCGCTCTCCGGCGGCGCGGCGTGGAACGCCCGGACGGTCGTTGGCAGCGTGCAGTTTCGTGTCAAGGCCGAGAGCGGCACATCGAAGATCACGAGCCAGAACTATCTTGTCGCGCGCGAGGACGGCTCCGATTCCTACAGCTGCACAGCGGAAGACGTGACGATCATCGTGTCCACCGACTGCCGCGTGCGGTTCGAGCCGAACGGCGGCAGTGCCGTCGAGGACCAGACGGTGCCCTACGGCGAGCATGTGACCCTGCCGGAAAACCCGCAGCGCGAGGACTGGTACTTTGCCGGATGGTACGCCGACATGGATCTCAAAACCATGTGGGATTTTGAAAATGACACCGTGCAGGGCAACATGACGCTCTACGCCCGCTGGACGAAGGACAAGAGCGAGGCGTTCGGCCTGACGGGCGGCAGCGGGCCGTGGCTGTGGGTCGGCATCGGCGGCGGGGCTCTGCTGCTGGCGCTGCTGCTCCTGTTGGCGCTGCTGCGCAAGACCGTGCGGTTTGAAACCGGTGTCGGCTCCGAGATTGACGCGGCGCGCGTCTGGCGCGGCCGGGCGGTCGCCCGCCCCGAGGATCCCCGCTGCGCCGGTGCGCGCTTCGGCGGCTGGTATACCGACAAGGCGCGGACGAAGCCCTGGAACTTCGCGGAAGATAAAGTAGAGAAAAACATGACGCTGTACGCCCGTTGGCTTTGACAGCAGAAGAACTGCGCAGAGAGGTGCAAAAGCCCATGACACAGACATACGGAAAGGGTAAACGATTCATAACGCTGCTGCTCGCGGTCGTTATGCTCTTCTCGCTGGCGCTGCCCGCCGCCGCCGTTTCGGAGACGGAGAGCACCGCCGAGCCAACGGCGGAAGCGGCGGCGACGCCGACGCCGGAGGCACCGAACCAGCCGTCCGAGGCTCCGGCAGTCTCGGCCGGCCCGGAGACGGAGAGCAAAACGGAAGACGGAGAGGCGCAGCCGCTCTATACCCCCGCGAGAGCGGAGAAGGACGGGTATTTCGTCCTCGCCGCGGAGACCTCCGCGGACGGCGTCACGACGGACGGCTTTGCGCTTGCGCCGGTGCGCGTTGAGTACAAAACCGGCGACACGATCCTCGACGCCGTGGCGCGTCTGGAGGACGTGACGATCTCCGAGCGCTTCGGCACGGATGTGG
This sequence comes from uncultured Oscillospiraceae bacterium, assembly GCA_934511165.1. Taxonomy (GTDB): domain Bacteria; phylum Bacillota; class Clostridia; order Oscillospirales; family Oscillospiraceae; genus Apopatocola. The sequence goes on from CAKSWA010000008.1 coordinate 25,003, forward strand.
CGACTGGGCGCATCACGCTCAACGACGAGAAATACATCGCCACGTGCGATACGCACGTCGGCGTTATGACCCTGACGGATATGTACCGTCCGGAGGAAGTGCACGTCGTGCGCCTGCACCAGAGCGTGCAGAGCGAAAACGGCAAGGACTACTTCCCCGAGACGCTGCAGAACCTCCTGCGCGCGATGGCCGCGGCGGAGGATAAGGGGAGCGAGGCATATCTCGCCGCGCTCGAGAGCTACGGCGAGGCCGTGGAAAGCCCGGCGCTGGCCGCGAAGCTGACCGCCGCACTCGGCTGGACGCCGGAGAGCGAGGCATCGCCTACACCAGCGGCTTCCCAGACGCCCGCCCCGTCCGCCGTTCCGGCGGACGGCGAAGATGCGTCGGACACCAAGGAAACGCCTGTCCCGGCAGCCACACCCTCGGCACCGGCGACGATAGCGCCGGTACGGGTGCAGCCCGCCGCGCGCACGGAAAGCTCGGACGACGCCGAAAAATCGCCCTCCGCGCCGCCGTCCGAATCCCCGGCGGCTTCCCCGTCCGCGTCTCCCTCTGCGGAGCCGTCGGAAGAGCCGGGGGCCTCCCCCACGGCGGAGCCGTCCGAGACGCCGAAGCCCCATTCGCCAGAGCTTGTCTACGGCGTGGAGGCTGAGGCGAGCGAGGTCACGGCGGTGAACCGCGCGTGGAATCTCGACCTTACGAAGATCTTTACCGATTATAATAACGACGATTTAACCTACACCGTCGCGATGGACGGCGGCGAGGAGGAGACGGTCGAGGGAACCGTTTATTCCTTCACGCCGGACGCCGTGGGCGAGCATACGCTCGTCTTCGCCGCGGCGTGCGCGGCATCCGAGCTGCGCGCCGTTTACACCGTGAACCTCTCCGTGCAGGAGGGCGTTTACGAGGTACGCTTTTCCATCGCCTACGCCGGTATCGATCTGCCGGACGCCACGCTGACGCTGCGCGACGCCAACTATCAGCTCGTCCCGCACACGCAGGGCAACTATAACTTCATGCTCCGCCCCGGCAAGTATATGTACTCCGTTTCGATGGAGGGGTACGAGGACGTGGAGCAGGTAATCATCAAGGTGGTCGAGTCGGACGAGCCGATGGTCATCAACGTGGAAATGGCCCCCACGCAGACGGTGAAGTACCCGGTCATGTTCTACCTGACGGACACAGACGGCAACGCCGTCACCGGCGCGACTGTGACGGTCGCCAGCCTTGACTATAACAACCAGAAAACCACCTCGACCGAGGCCGGTGAGGGCTATTACTCCCTCAGCCTGCCGCGCGGGCGGTATACCTACACCGTCTCCTGCAAGGAGGGCTACGGTCTCAAACAGCAGGGATTTAACTGGGTCACTTACGATTACCGTGAGCTCTACGAGCCCTGCGAGGGCGAGCTCACGGTGAAAAAGACCACGGAGAATCAGGAAACCGCGCTGACACTCACGCAGGTGAATTATCCTTGGCTCACAAACTTCCGCTTCCAGAATGTCAGCAGCGTTTCGGCGCGCGAGGATCAGGACGCGTGGAACATCCTGCAGGGTGTACCATACAGCGAGCCCATCACGCTGCACTTTGACGGCCCCGACTACCGACGTATCAGCACCGATCTTTCAATCTCCAACGCATTCCTTTTCGATCCCGTTGGCAAGACGCAGCCGGACGCCGCGGCGGAAATCGCCTATACGAATCTCAGCGGCGAAGACAAGACTCTCTCCTTCACCTTTAACGGCGTGCTGATTGATGAGAGCGGCCAGAAGGGCTGGAAGCCGAGCGATCTCGCCAACGAGGTGGACGGCAGCGGCCGCTTTACCCTGACGCTCACGCGCGGCGCATATACGCAGCAGTATAATGTCGAGCTGCTGCTCCACCGCACGCTCAAGAGCCTGACCGTCTCCGCCAACGGCGAGGCGGCGCTGCTCGGCCCCGTGTTCTCGCGCGATATGACCGAGTATAACGTGGAGGTCCCGGAGGGGACAAAGGCGCTCTTCATCACGGCGACGCCGTTCTTCACGGAATCCAAGGGCTACCGCGTGACGATCAACGGCGAGAAAGTGACCGGCGGCGAGACCGCGGAGGTCTCCTTTGCCGGCGGCAGCGCGGACGTGAAGATCACCGTGTCCCACACGGCGGACGAGGCGCGCGGCCTTCCCAGCGCGACGACGTACACACTCCATGTTACCGAGGGCGTTTCGAGCGCCTATGACACACGCTTTGCCGTCACCGGCGGCGGCGCGGTTATCGCGGGCGCGAAGATCGCCGTATATGACGCTTACGGCCAGCGTATGACCGCCTCGGCGGAGGATGCGTATACCTACTCGCTGCTCACCGGCGATTATACCTATGAGATCACGGCGGAGGGATACAAGAAGGAGACCGGCTCCTTCACCGTCGGCATGGCCGGGCGCACCGTGAATGTGGCGCTCGAGCCGGAGACCTATGAGGACGAAATGCTCCTCAAGGCATTGATCGTCGGCGGCAGTGAGTGGGACGGCAGCGCGTGGCAATATACCCCCGTCCTCCGCACGGACGTGCGTCCGGGCGTATTTGAATACCATGTGCCGCTTACCGGAGACAGCTATTTCGACCACATAAAAGCGGAGTTTTCCGAGGGCGCGACCGTCTCGCTCGAATACACCTACGGCTACGACGACAACAGCAGCACCTCCCACAGCGCCGTTTACGACATCTCCAACGGCGGCTGGGCGCAGTCCTATCTCGGCGAGCGTTACGGCGTTGTCGGCGAGGAGCAGAAGCGCACGGTGCGCGTAACGCTCGGCGATGTGGAGCAGGTCTATACGTTCTATTATATCCCGCTGCCGGAGCTTTGGAGCCTCTCCGTCAGCACGGACATCGGACCGGAAACACTTTCGCCGGTCTTTAACAGCAAGCGGGAAAACTATACCGTCGGCGTGCCGATGGATGCGCAGCGCGTGTACGTCCGCACGACCATGAATTACATGCTCACGGACGAGCCGACTAAGAGCGTCTCCATCGACGGCGTGCGTCTCCCGGCGGACTGCCGCGGACGGTATGTCACGCTCTCGACGGACGAGGACGGCCGCCAGACCATCCCCGTCACGATCTCCTACAAGGCGAGCGGCGTGAGCCGCACCTATATGCTCACCGTGCAGCGCGAGGAGCGGCACGACACACCCATGCTCAAGAGCGTGTATTTTGAGGGCGCGCTCAAGAGGGTGATGGAGACCGGCTTCCAGCCGGACCGGTATTACTATGAGGTTTGTACTGACGGCTCCTTCGGGTCCCAAGCGAGGATCCGGGCCGGTGCGCAGCTCTCGGACGAGTATGCCGACGGCACCTACAAGTTCCTCCTCATGAACGCCGATGGCAGCACCACGGAGCAGAGCTCGTCACGCACCAACGATACCGCATACACCTACGAAAACATTTTCGGCGACCTTACTACGGCCGTGACCGGCATCACCATCCGCTGCACGAGCGCGGACGGCGAAACGGTGCAGGACTATGTCTTCCGGTTTTACATCCATTCGTATCAGAACTTCAGTTTTTCGGATGCAAGCGGCGGCAGCAATATTTCCCAATCCTATATTCCGACGGATAAATTGGAGTACCGGCAGGAGGACGGCTGTATTATCGAGGGAAGCGTCCGGACGGTTGCTGTGACGGAGGATGTCAAAGGCATCACGGTCAAAAACCTTGCCAGCAGTGAGTATTCCATCCTTCTGGACGGCGAGCCGATGGAGGACACCAGCGTCGTTATCCCCGTCGGCGAGCAGGACGAGGAACACATATTCACGTCCTATGTGACCGGTGCTTCATGGGTACGCCCGACGAATAATGTCCTGCGCATTGCCCATGCGCAGACCGTGATCCTCACGGCAATCAACGGCGACACCGGAAAGAATCTTCCGAGCAGCGCCAAGGTCACCATGACGGTGACCGACGAGGACGGCGCGGAGTGGTGGGCCAACGAAACCCGCAGCGCCGCGCTCCAGTACACCGGGAGCAAGGTGTACAGTCTTCCTGCGGGCATTTACACCTACAAGATCTCGGCGAAGAACGAGGCCGGGACGAAGCTCTGGAAAGAGGTTACCGGCAAGTTCGTTGTGACGGACGAGAGCCAGTCCATCACCGTGGAGCTGCCGCTCTATAACCGCGGTCCCTTCGCCGTGGCGGTGAACGTCACGAAGGACGGCGCGCCCGTGAAGGGCGTGAAGCTCACCGTGAACGGTGAGACGCAGGATATCTTTGACGGTACCACGGAGCTGAAGCTCTATACCGGGCGGAAGTATATCTACACCGTGGAGGCGCCCGGATGCCGCACGGTGAGCGGAACGTTTGACGTTCTCGGCGAGGCAAGGACGCTTGACATCGCTATGGAGCCTTCCCCGGGTGCGATTGCGGGCGAGACGGTCACGGTCTATGTCTCGCTCATGGACGGCGACAAGTACATGACGGACGCGCAGGGCGATATTTACCGCCGCCCCGTCACGGTATCCTACGCCGATCTCAGCGAGTATTATATGTCCGGCTACTACGACGATTATGTCTATGATCCGCTGACGACCAACTGGACCAAAACGGACGGGCCGACCGGACAGGTCACGGTGCTCATGGCGCTGCTGGAGGTGGAACGGCAGTTTTACGGCGAGAATACGCTGACGCTCACCGAGCGCAACAAGAACATCGGCTCACCGTATGTGGACATAAATTACTTCGGCGGCGAGGTGTCGCACTTCATGGGCAGCGCCCGGCCGGTCAACCTCTTTGTGGATCACATCTTCAGCACGAAGTACTATATGCCCGGCGTACCGGCGCCGAAAATTGCGTGGCTGCGCACGCTCTCCGACGGGCAGGAGCTCACCGTCATGGTGAACGACGATGCGTTCAGCGAAGAGAGCTTCCTCGGCTTCGTTCTGCCGGGTTCAGACTACCGGACAAATTACCTGCCCGTAAACGAGCGGACCGCCGTGGTGGACAACTATTCCCGCCTGACCGTCCGCCCAGCGGCGGCCGGTACGCAGTTTCCGCTGACGAACGGCGCCGGAAAGTGCCATGTCGAGGTGCGCCGCGCCGACGAGACCGAATGGCGGACGCTGGATGACGTAAGCGACGTCAAAACCGGAATCACCATTTTCTTCGGCGAGCCGGGACTCTACTACCTGCGCGTCAAGGACACCAACATGTATGCCTATAAGGCGGCGTACCATTGGTACGGCTCCGTGCGCGTAGTGAAAGCGCCGGTTACACCGGTGAACGTCCTCGTCTCGGCCACCTATCTGGATGAACCGGTAATGTCGGGACTCTCCGTTACGTTTACAGACGTTAATGGAAAGGTCACGCACGGACAGGCGGGGAGCAACACCCTCCAGCCTGGCGAATACACCTACACACTTGCCTACACCGCAGACGGGAAGGAGCACACAAAGACCGGGCGTATGATACTCTCCTCCGGGGATCCGGATTATGAGATCAATGAGGAGTTCCTCGAAAAGCCGCTGCTCAAAACAATTGAAATCAGCGAGAGCGGCGAGCCGGGTACGTGGAACGTGATCAATTTCACCGGCGAGCGCGGCGTGTTCCACTACGAGGGGCGGGTCGCGGAAACGACAGGCCGCAAGCATATGTACATCCGCGCGGCGTTCGCCGACGGCGTGACCGGCAAGATTGAAGCCAAATATATCCTTGGCGGCTACACAACGGAAACCTCGTTGTCTTTGGAAAGCGGCTCTACCTACGCCGGAGAAATGAGCCAGTTTTTCTGGGTCGGCAATGATCGCAATGGCGACAAGACCATCACGGTCACTGCCACAGCGGACGACGGACGCGAGCAGATCTTCACCGTAGAGGTCTATATGGAGCCGTGGATCCTCCGCGCAGGCGTGACCTCCGGCGGCCTGATGCAGACGCTCACCATGGAAAACGGCAAGCGGAACTTCACCGTTGAGGTGCCGGCCGGCGCGGACAGCGCCGAGCTCATCCTCGTGCCGTTCGACACAAGCAATGACTATCTTGAAAAAGAGCGCATCCCCATCACGATCGACGGGTACGAGCCGGAGGTGCTTCCCGGCGACGGCTGTCTCTTCCGCCTGCCCATTGATCCGGAGAACGATACGACATTTACCGCTTGCATCTCCGGCTGGGGACGCACCGGGGAATACACGTTCACTCTTACCCACAAGGATCAAAAGCCGGGAAGGGAAATCCTGGAGGATCTGACCATTCTGGCCGGCTCGGCATCCAGCAAAAAAACGGCAGCACTCTACCCACTGTTTCAATCGGATGTGCATGAATACACGATGACCGTGAGCGATGCTCTGCAATACCTGAGCTTCAAGACCCTTGTGTCCGAGGCGGAGCGCACCGGCGCAACTGTGGAGGTCACATACCTCTCCGGCTGGGGCGGCACCGGCTCGCCGAGTACAGGCATTGCGACTGCAAAGCTTACCGACATGACCGGGAAAACAGCGCAGGAAGTCAAATGGATACTGCGCCCCTATGTACCCGGGGAGAGCTGGATCAACATCACCACCACGGATAAGGACGGCGGACAGCAGGTCTACCGCATCCGCGTGCTGCGCGACCGCGCGGTGCAGAACGTCTGGCTCTACCGTGAAAGGGTCAGCCAGTCCAGCTCGGCAAACTATAATTCCTATGGCATTGCCAAGTGTGAGTTTGACGCGAAGACGCTCGAATGCTCCGTGGACGTGTCCGCAACGCTTGAGACGGTGTATATGACGCTCTCGACCGGCAACACAGAGTACTATAAGGTCACCGTAGACGGCGAGACGATCGAGGCAAGTGAAACGCTCGACGGCACGCAGATGTCGGATCGTACAGTATACGCTCTGCCGCTCGACGGCGCAAAGACGCGCTTTACCATTGATCTTGTCTACGACGACGGGATCGTGGACCGCGTGGAGAAAACGTACAAGCTCACGATCAACCGCTCGCTGCCGGTGAAGGTGAAGTTCAACGTCACGCCGGAGGACGCGGTTTACAATGTCCTGCTGCGTGATGCGGGCGACGCCGTGTACTATCCGCGGCTCGGCACCTTCACGCTCGGCCAAAAGGAAAACTATGCCTACTCCGTTTCCGCGGTGGGCTATGTGGCGCAGACCGGCTCCTTCTGTGCGGAAAAGGACATGGAGATTGACATCGAGCTCGTCCCTGCCGAGACGAACCCGGACATTGACACCGAGCTTCCCGCCGAGTGGGGCAACTTCCGCGGCAACGACGATAATAACGGCGTCACAGATGCCAAAACGCCGACGAGCGCGGACAACGCCGAGCTCTACTGGGCAACGTCCATTGCGACCGGCGGGCAGGCCAACGGCGCACCGGGAACGCCCATCATCATCAACGGCGAGCTTTACAGCTACTCCGGCAAGGAGCTGCTGCGGCTTGATTCGGAGACCGGTGAGGTACTGGCCCGCGGAGAGATGCAGGGCAGCTCGCCCTTCGCCATCACGCCTCCGGCGTATGCCGAGGGCATGATCTTCGTGGCGCTCGGCGGCGGCATGGTGCAGGCGTTCAACGCGAAGACGCTGGAATCCCTGTGGCTCTATACCGACTCGCTCGGCATCGGTCTCGGCGCGAACCAGCCGAACTGCCCGATCACCTATTCCGATGGCTGCATCTACACGGGCTTCTGGAACAGCGAGCAGGGCGCGGCGCACATGGTGTGTCTGACGATCACGGACGAGGACTCGAGCCAGCCGCTCGAGGCCAAGCAGCCGCTCTGGGTGCGCACGCAGTCCGGCGGCTTCTACTGGGCGGGCGCACTCGCCACGGAGAAGTTTGTGCTGGTCGGCACGGAGGACGGCGAGAAGGGGTATGAGTCGCAGACGAGTATGCTGCTCTCGCTCAACCCGGTCAGCGGCGCACTGCTCGACTCCATCGAAGGGCTCAACGGCGACATCCGCTCGACGGTTTCCTACGACGCGGCGACCGACAGCTACTATTTCACCAGCGGCGGCGGCAGCTTCTACAGCGTAAAGGTCCAGGCAAACGGCCGCTTTGTGAAGGACAGCCTGAAGGAGATCCGGCTCGGCGGACGAAGCGTATCGACGCCGGTCATCTACAACGGCCGCGCGTATGTCGGTGTGCAGGGCGCGGCGCAGTTCAAGGTGTACGACGGGCACCACATCGCCGTCATCGATCTGGCGTCGTGGAGCATTGCGTACACGGCCAACACCAAGGGCAGCCCGCAGACGAGCGGCCTGCTGTCCACCGGCTACGGCGACGAGGTGTATGTCTACTTTGCCGACAACTACACGCCCGGCTCGCTGCGCGTTATCCGCGATAAGCCGGGACAGACGGCACTGGCCGATCCCGTGTCGGAGACCTATACCTCCGCGGGAAAGCGGTACACCGTGGATAACTGCGCACCGGTGCTGTTCACGCCGCAGGGCGATCTCGCGCAGTACTGCATCGCGAGCCCCATCGTGGACAAGGACGGCACCATCTATATGAAGAACGACTCGAACCACCTCTTTGCCATCGGCAGCAAGGTGCTGAGTATCGAGCTGGTGCAGGAGCCGGACAAAACGCGCTACGACGCCGGAGAGATGTTTGACCCCACCGGCATGAAGGTCGTCGCGCATATGGCGAACGGCGCGGAGAAGGACATCACGAACTCCAAACTGCTTACCTGGGCGGACACGCCGCTGGAAGGGCGCGACATCAGCGTGCAGCTCACCTACTCGCTGCGGAACAGCTCTCTCACGGTGCTCGTGCCGGTTGTGGTCATCACCGACGCAGAACACGAGGCGCAGCGCAAGGCGATCGATGCTATTCAAGCCATCGGCGAGGTGACGCTCGAGAAGGAAGAGCAGATCCGCGAGGCGCGCGAGCTTTATGACGCAGTCATCCCGACGCTGCAGGAGGAGATCAAGGACAGTCTTGTGATCCTTGAAACGGCGGAGAAGAAGCTCGCCGAGCTCATTGCCGAGCGCGACGCCGTGCGGGAAGCCGAAGCGTTGGTCGATCGAATCGCCGAACCGGTCACACTCGAGAGCGAAGAGACCATCAGCGCGGCGCGTACCGCGTATAACGGTTTGACCGTCCGGCAGAAGGAAATGTACTCGCCCGACCGCCTCACGCGGCTCGAAGCGCTGGAAGCAGCACTTGCGGAAAAGAAGAAGCAGGCCGCGGAGGATGCGGCCCGCGAGGAGGAAAACCGCGAGAAGATCGCCGCGGTGGAAACACTCATTGACGCGATTGGCACCGTGACGAAAAACAGCGGCCCGTCCATTACGGCAGCGCGCACCGCGTTTGATGCGCTCTCCGAGACACTGCGCGCCCGCGTGGGAAACTACAACGTTCTCCTTGCAGCGGAAGCGGCATACAAACGCATTCTCACCAGCGGCGACCGCCCAACGCAGGGCGGCGGCGGCGTGACCCCTGGCGGCACCATCACCGGCGGGAACATGGGCGTCGCCGGCACGACGGCCGGCGGCGCGACCGGAACCACCGGCACGACCGGGACAAACCCGGCCGGCGAGACCGGCGCCGGTACGCCGGAGAGCGAAACGACTGTCACGGATGTCTCCGGCAAGACCGGCGGCAGGATCGAGACCGGCGTCACCCCCAGCGAGAATACGGCAGATACCGATTCCGGCTCCGGCCTCAGCTGGCTCTGGTGGGTGATCCCGCTGGTGCTCTGCGGCGGTGTCGTGCTTTGGCTGGTGCTCGGCAAAAAACATGAAGGGGACGAGGACGAAGAATAAAGCGGCCTATCCCGAACAACGAAAAATCTGCGTCATCCCTCCGCTTCGGCGGCGGGGATGGCGCGGCCACCCTATCGCAGATACTTTGAGAAAAGAAAGCCTTAAAAAGAAGGGCGGATAACATGGGAAACAAAAATCGAAGAAGAGCCGTTAACCTCCTCACAACGCTCATAGTGCTGGCGGCTCTGTTCGGCTTTATATACATTGCCGCGGGGGCACAGGTTGCGCCGCCGGGCGAGGAGTATACCGATCGCGCAGACAGCTCATTCCTTCTGCTCGACAGCGATCCTTCGCTCTCGGTAAGCACGGAGCTGCTGAGGCAGCCGCCAAGCCCGACGCCGGAACCGGCGGACGCGACGCCGGAGCCACCGGAGGATATGCCGGAGCTTGTGTTCACGCCGCCTCCGGCCGACCGGCCGAGCGGTGCGCTCACGCCGAGCCCGTCGCCCGGCGACGGCAAGTCGGACGAGCCTGGCGGGAACGGCGATCACACCGTGCCGACGGATCTGGTGTATTTCTATACCTCCATCGTCAACGGCTCAACCTCGGCGGTGCGCGGGTATTCCTTTACGATCCAGCACAATCTCGAGGCGCTGCAGCAGTACGCGCTCACACCCGTCTCCACCGCGGTGGAGGTCAACGGCTGGGGCGTGCCGCAGTTTTCCGGCACGGTGCTGCTCGATAACGGCGCGAACACGATCACCGTTTCGGCGCAGTACTCCATGCGCGACGGAACGACGCGCACCGTTTCCAAGTCCTACACGGTCTACTATGACGAGAGCATCCTCTTCGAGCACAATCTCGCCAACATGACCGTACAGAGTGCAGACTTTTCGTTCATCGCGCGGCTGCGCGGCGATCTGGGGCTGAGCAGCGCGGCGCGCTACGGCGTAATGTTCAACGGCGTCACCATCACGAACGACAGCGGCGAATACTTTGTGACGCTTCAGCCGCGCAACAACACCATCACGCTGCTCGTCAACGATGCCAAAAACGATCTGAACTATCAGCAGAGCTTCGTGATCGTTTACGATACCTCGGCGCTCGAAACAAACCGGCCGACAATCGTCACCAATCTGGACGACATAGCGACGACCAACAGCCGCCGCTTCCCGCTGAGCGTTACGGCGACGTCGTATCTCGGTGAGCCGATCTACGCCTCCGGCGCGGACGGCTCGGGCGTAACGGTAGTGCTCAACGGCGAGCCGATCAGCCCCGCATCCTCGAATACGACATATGAGCTGTACTTTGAGCCGAATCTGACCAACATCGTGACCATATCGGCTACCGACCGCGAGGGTTATTCGGCCAGCCGGTCGTATGAGATATACTGCAACTCCGTGGAAAACGGTGACCCCATCGGCACGGCGACGGTAAGCGTCGAGGCCACGACCGTGGGGCTCGGCTACCTCATCCCGCCCACGCAGGTAACGATCTACGAAGGCGTGAACGCCGTGTATACGCTCACGGAGCTGCTCAACCAGAACGGCTTCCAATATAACTACGGCGGCGACGCCGCGGGCTCGTTCTATCTCGCGTACATCATCCGCGACGGCATCACCAACGGCGCGTCCATCCCCGAAGATCTTGCGGAAAAGATCGAGGAGGACGGCCTGAAATGGAACAACTACTCCGAAAACTCCCTCGGCCAATTCGATTTCTGCGAGGGCTCCGGCTGGATGTATCAGGTGGATGGCGTTTACCCGACGCACAGCCTTTCCGAGTGCTTCCTGCTCGACGGGCAGGTGCTTCGCGTCCGCTTCACGCTGGCCTACGGCAAGGACGTCGGACAAAACGGCGGCTACGGCCTCATCAACAGCTACGGGAAGGAATGGTGACGGCGTGAAGGGAAAGAAACTCGCCTCTCTGCTGCTCGCGCTGCTTCTGGTGTTGGCGTGCTGCCCCGTGCCATCCGCGCAGGCCGCCGATGGCGGCGGCTATACCCGCGAGGACATCGCGTGGTACATGGACGGTATCGTTTCATGGTGCGCCGGACGCCTCGGCGTGAGCGAGGATGCCATGCTCAGCACGCAGACCGCGGAATACGCCGCAGCGGGCGGGCTTGACTGGTACACGCTTTATATGTTCCGCGCGGGCTATGAGAGCGATTACGCCGCCTACGGCAGCGCGCTCGAGGACGCCGTGAGTCAGAAATATCAGGAAAACGGCGGCTTGGACCGTGTCCGCGCCTCGGAATGGCACCGCACCGGCCTTGCGGCCACGGCCTGCGGCGGCGACGCGCTGGCCTTCGGCACAAACGCCGCCGGGGAGACGATCAACCTCGTCGCGGACGGCGTGTACGACCGCGGCAAAACAGAGGATCTCGGCGCGCAGGGCATCAACGGCCTCACCTGGGGCCTGCTCTTGCTCGACAGCCGGGGCTACTCCGTCCCGGCGGGCGCAGCCGACACGCGCGAGACCATCCTCACGCGCATTCTCAGCGCACAGTCGGCCGAGCGCGGCTTCTCGCTGAGCGGCGAGGGCGTCAGCGCCGATCTCACGGCCATGACGCTGCAGGCGCTCGCGCCGTATCAGAACAGCACCCACGTTTTCACCGTAACGGATAAGGCGACGGGAACAACGGTCGAGCGCACCGTGAGCGAGGCGATCGAGCTGGCGCTCGGCGCGCTCTCGGCCTGCCAGATGGAAAACGGCGGCTTCGGCGACGACGGCGAAAGCTCCGAGAGCGCGGCGCAGGTCATCATCGCGCTGTGCGCGCTCGGCATCGACCCGGCAACGGACGCGCGCTTTGTCAAGCGCGGCGGCAGCGTGCTCGACGCGCTGCTGCGCTTCGCCAAGCCGGACGGCGGCTTTGCCCACACGCTCGAAAAGGGCGCGGACGGCTCCAACGCAATGGCGGGCGAACAGGCGCTCGGCGCGCTGACGGCATATATGCGCTTCAAGGACGGGCTGCACAGCCTGTACGATCTGCGCGGGGAAGCGGACGCGGAAACGGCGGAGGCCGTGCGCGCGCTTCGCGAGGAGATCGACGCGCTGGCCGCGGCGGGTACGGAGCCCGACGCCGCGACGGCGGCGGAGCTTCAGGCGCGCTATGACGCCATTCCCGCCGGGGAGCGGCGGTATGTGTTCAATTATACGTATCTTCTCCGCTGGGAGCGCGCTCTCGGCATGGATATCGAGGAGCCCTTCTATGACCCGGCGGAGGAAGTCCCGGCAGCGGAGAAACTCGACGTCCGGACAGTGGGCACGGCGTGGAGCACCCGCTTCACGGCGGCGGACGCCGCGGTCTGCGCGGCGCTGCCGAGCCCGGCGACGCTCGCCGATGCCGATACCGTGGCGCTGCTGCTCGATAAGCTCGGCGATACGGACAGCGCTTGGCGTACCGCCCTTCTGGAGAAGGAGACGGAGATCGCAGCGCAGCGGCAGGAGGTCGCGGCCATCAACGCCCGCATCGCCGGAGAGCTGTTCCCGGCAGAAAAGCTCGGCGCGGGCGACCGCGCAGCGCTCGAAAAGGTCATCGCGGAGATCGAGGCGCTGCCGGAGGCGAACCGGGCGTACGTCACCGGTGCGGGCGGGCTCTATGCCGCGAGAGAGCGGCTGGACCGTACGCAGACGGGCCGGACGGTTGGAATTATCGCGGCGGCCGCCGCGGTGATTGCTGCCGCAGCGATCGTTCTCATTATCATCAAAAAGAAAAAAGCAGCATCCCATACCGAAGAGATAAAAACGAAGGAGACAGGGAAATGAATCAGATCATTGGAGAGATCCGGCGCGAGGTCGGAAAGGTCATTCTCGGCAAGGACGACGCCATCGCCAAGGTGCTGATGGCCATGCTGTCCGGCGGCCATGTGCTGCTTGAAGACGTGCCCGGCACCGGCAAAACGACGCTGGCGCTCTCCTTCAGCAAGGCGCTGGGACTCGACTATAAGCGCATTCAGTTTACTTCGGACACGGTGCCGTCGGACGTAATCGGCTTTTCCCTGTATAACAAGGAGAGCAAGGAGTTTGAGTATGTCAAGGGCGCGGTCATGTGCAATCTGCTGCTGGCCGACGAGATCAACCGCACGTCCAGCAAGACGCAGTCGGCGCTGCTGGAGGTCATGGAAGAGGGCCATGTAACCGTGGACGGCCGGGCGCACGACGTGCCGCAGCCGTTCACCGTTATCGCCACGCAGAACCCGGTCGGCTCGGCGGGAACGCAGCTGCTGCCGCAGGCACAGCTCGACCGCTTCATGATCCGGCTGCATCTGGGGTATCCGGAGTTTGCGGATGAGATGAATCTGCTCAAGGACCGCCACACGGCAAACCCGCTGGACTCCGTGCGGCAGGTGGCGGACAAGGAAGCGCTGCTGAAAATGCAGAAGGAAGCCGTGGCGGTGCATATGGCGGACAGCCTGTATGAGTATGTGACGCGGCTGAGCCGCGCGACGCGCGAGCACGCCATGATCACGCTCGGTCTCAGTTCCCGCGGCGCGCTGGCCGTCTGCCGCATGGCGAAGGCACACGCCTATATGGAAGGGCGCGACTATGCCGTGCCGGAGGACGTCGCCGCCATATTCGCGGACGTGAGCGGCCACCGCGTCATTCTCAGCCCGAAGGCGAAGATGACGGAGACCTCGGCCTCCTCCGTGATCGAGAGCGTACTTGCAAGCGTTCCCATGCCGGCGGCGGGCCGCGGGGAGTAAGGGGTATGTGGAAAGCGCGATTGACCTACGGCCTGTGGCTGGTTGGCGCGGCGCTTCTGTATGTGTTCACCGACCGTTACTATGCGCTGGTGCTGCTGCTCGCGTCCGTTGCGGGGCCGATGGTGTGCGTTTTGTGCAATCTCTGCCGCCGGACGGGCCCTGCGGTATCGCTGCATCTGGCGCCGTCCGCGGCCAAGGGCGAGAAGACCGAGGGAATGCTGAAGCTGGATAACCGTACGGCGCTCCCGATGGGACGCATCGACTGCACGATCCGCGAGGAGAACCGCCTCACCGGAGAGAGCGTGAGCCGGACGGTGTCGCTGCGTCTGCCGGGGCGGACGGCGGCCAAGCTGCCGTTCACGCTCGAGAGCCGCCACGGCGGCGCGGTGGAGCTGCATGTAGAGTGTCTGGCCGTGCGAGATCTGTTCGGCCTGTCCCGCCGCGCTTATACGACGGACGCGGCTGCGCGGTGTACGGTGTTCCCGGACACGTTTTCCCCGGCGCTCTCGGTGGGAACGCGCATGAGCATGGATGCCGAAGGCACCGAGTACTCGCCGGACAAGCCCGGCTTTGACCCGGCGGAGACCTTTGATATCCGCGAGTACCGCGCCGGTGACAGCCCGCGTAGCATCCATTGGAAGCTCTCGGCCAAGCTGGAGCGCATGGTGGTCCGCGAGCCGGGGCTGCCGCTGGAGACCTCGTATATGTTCCTCTTTGAAAACGACGCGGCGTCGCCTGCGGCGGTGCGCGACACGCTGGCGGAGGCGTACTGCTCCGTTGTGCAGGTGCTCGCCGCGGAGGATGTCCGCTTCGGCATGGGCTGGACAGACGGTCGCACCGGGCTTTATGAGCAGACCGATGTTCACGGAAGCGAGGATCTGATCGGCGCGATCTCCCGGCTGCTGGACGCCGGAGCGGATGAGGAGAGCGACGTGGTGCGCCGGTATCTGGACGGCGCGGAGAACGATTATGCCCATGTGATCTGTTTTGCGCCGCACGTTCCCGCGTCCATTGCCGAGCTGAGCGCCCATGCCGGCCACGTTACGCTCTTTCTCTGCTCGGATGAGAGCTGGCCGGAGGCGCTGTATGCGGATAATGTACATGTTATGGCGTTCACTCCGGAGAACTATCTCCGGGAACTGAGCTATATTGCGATTTGAGAGCGGCGGAGGAAACGATATGAAGAAAACATCCAATCTGTCTCTTTCCTTCGTCCTGACCCGGCAGAAAAAGTATCCGTTCGGCGACGCCATCGCCGCGGCAGCGCTCTTCGCCGGGATCCTTGGCACGTTCTGCACGACCTTTTCTCTAACGGTATATCTGCCGCTGCTTATGCTCGGCGGCGCGCTGGTGATCGCGGCGGCATTTCTGCCGGAGCGGCAGCGCCGTATCCGGCAGGCGGCGCTTCTTGTGCTGCTGGTCTGGGGCGTCGGCATGACGCTCGCGTTTCTGCCGGACGTCCGTTCCGGGTTCTGTCGGACGGCGAACGCCGTCTCCGACGCACTCGGCACGGCGCAGCGGAAGGTCCTGACGCACTTTGCAGCGACCGAGGGAAATGTCTGGCGGCAGACAACATTCTTCCTGCTGCCGCTCGCGCTTCTGCTGGGATATCTGTGCGCGTGGATCGTGAAAAACGGAAACTTACTGCTTGCAACGCTCTTCGTGCTGGGGCTCGTCGTTTTGCAGGCCGTTACCGGCGGCACGGCAGCGCTTGGCTGGGGACTGTGTCTCTTCGGTGCGGAGGCGCTGTTGATCGTGACCGCGTTTTATCGGGGGCGGGGCTTTCGCCTGCGCACCGACGGCGGAGCCACCGTATCGGCGGCGGGCAGTGTCGCGCTGATCCTTTGCGTGACGCTGGGGTTGTCCGCACTCTTTATCCCCGTCCGCGGCTACGAAAAGAGCGCAATCGCTTCCGGCACGGAAGCGGCGCTGGAAACTGCTGCCGGACAGGCGCGTTACGGGAAAGCGGAAAACCGTGCGCTGCCGGAGGGCGACTTCCGGAATTTGGGTGATCTGGTGTTTCCGGAGACCACGGCTCTGCAGGTCGTGATGAGCCAGCCGGATTCGCTGTATCTGCGCGGCTTTGTCGGCGAGAGCTATACCGGCGACGGCTGGACGTCGCTGGATAGGCAGAGGCTGTACACGAGCGCCAATCTTTTCTACTGGCTGCATCAGAACGGCTTTTACGGCCAGACGCAGCTTGCCAGTGCAGCGGCGCTTCTGGACGGGCGATTGACGAGCAATGACCTCAACACACTCTCCGTCCACACCGTGGATGCCAGCCGGAAATACGTCTACGCGCCCTATGAGCTGTGCAGCGCGGACGCGGCGCTGCTCGACAGCGAGAATCTGGGCGACAGCGCGCTCCTCTCCCGCGGCTTTCGCGGCCGGAACAGCTATACCTACACGGCTCTGCCGAATCAGGTGAAGCGGTACACGGAGCTGGTGAGCTTCCTGCGGATGGACGCGGAGACGCCTTCGGACGAGCTCTCGTCGTATCTCGTGAGCGAGAGCCAGTACAACACCTTCGTGTATGACGCCTATACGGCGCTGCCGGAGAGCGTGGAGAGCTACCTCACGCGGGAGCTCGGCGAGCCGGAAACGGAAAACGGCCAGCACATGTCCTACCAGAAGGCCAAACAGCGGATTCTGGAGTATCTCACGGCCAATGCATCCTACACCGAGATGCCCAAGGAGACCCGGGACGACGGCGAGGACTTCCTGCGCTTCTTCCTGGAGAGCGGTGCCGGGTACTCGGTGCACTATGCCACGGCCGCAGCGCTGATGTTCCGGCATTACGGTATCCCGGCGCGCTATGTGGAGGGATATCTCATCTTCCCGGAGGACGTGGAGGGACAGCTGGAAAACGCGGTCCTGACCGTCCCGGAGGCGCACGCACACGCATGGGTGGAGTTTTATCAGGACGGCATCGGATGGGTACCGTTTGAGGTGACGCCGCCGTACATCGACCGGATGGAGCAGCCGGATATCTTCCAGGGCTATGACACCGGCGAGAACGAATCGGACGGCGACGACAAGGCCTCCGAGGAAATGACGGAGGATAACTACATCCAGTCCGAAGAAAAGGAACGGCCGGATGTCCGCGAAACGGCAAAGACGGCGCTGCTCTCGCTGCTGGGGCTGCTGTTGGCGGCGATCCTCTTCCTGCTGGCGCGCTATCTGAAAAAGCGGCGCGAGCTGCGGCAGCGGCTGGCCGGGTTTGACGATGCGTCCGCGGCAGAGGGTATCTGCGCGATTTTCGCTTACTGCCGGGAGTTGCTCGGCGATATGGGCATAAAGAGCGGCGGCGCATCGGTCCATTCGCTGACGCCGCGCGTTGCGAAGCTCTGCGGCGAGGATACGGCAGCCCTCTACGGGGAATGCGCCGTGCTGTGGGAAGAAGCGGCGTTCAGCACGCACGAGATGAACGAAGAGCAGCGAGAGAAGCTCAAGCACCTGCACGATGCGCTTCTCGTGCAACTGAAGAAGAATACCAAATTCTTCCGGCGTCTGGTTCTAAGATTCATCGTTGTGAGATATTAAGAAGTATTAAGTAGGAAAACCGCCCGGCGGAGGACATCGTGTCCCCGCTCGGGCGGCTTTTTCTTCTGCTGATGGAAACATAGCTTTGGGGTAATCCTGAGTAAGTTCTTGCGTTCAACTTGCAACTAACTTAAAACCAACTTGCGACGAATTTGCAACTATTTCAGCAAGTCGTTTACCGAGCGTTTGGCAAAACGCAGGGTAAATAGCTTGCTGTTTTCTGACAATACGTACGTTTAACGTGCCGCCTTTTGCTGAGATAACGCATAGTCCGCAGCAATCTGGCATCATATAAGAGTAATTTTACTCTTCCATTTCCTCTAAATAATCCTGCTGCCATTTCCAGCGGCTATATATTTTACAGTTTCCAGTAAAAGCTTCCTTACCATATTTCCTTATGCATTCTTTTGCGGCGGTACATATACATCTGCACAACTTAGGGATAGCAATGTAGTATGTGAAATGCTTTGATTTTTCGCGGTCGTCCGTTCCGCAGGTGAACTCTGTTTTATCTTCGCTAAGGACGAAATCAAAGGTCACAGAATAATCCGGATAGTCTCCTGCGTTAATAGGGGCGACTTGCCGCGTCTCATTAATGTCATCACTTCCAGAGTGGAGAAATGCACACCGCAGTCTATAGCACATCTCCCCATTTAGTGCTCGTTTGGAGTAATCAGGGGCAGCGTCATTTTCATCCTCGGGCAGATGTACCGGTTCAAAATTGTGCTCTACATGCAAGGCGAACCATTTGGTATATCGATCATGAACACCTTCTTTTGGAAACTCCACCTTGCCGCAGATATCCGGCACAGTCAATGCCAGCGCCAGAGCTGCCTGGTAAAATTTGGATGAGAGCAAATTTTCAATTTCCTGTAATCTGTCCTCAAGCGTGATTATGGAATGACCCCACGGCAAATCGTCCATATTTACCTCCATGTAACAATAGTTGGTTTTGCTATGTCGGGCATCCGTTATTGAAAGTTTGCGAAATGGTATATTGGGAGGGAAATAAACATTTCCTGCATGGAAGGTGAAAGCTCCGCGAAGCACTTTTGGGCTTCGCTGTTATCTCCGAGAAGCAAGTATGCGCTGCATCGAACTTCCGCAGGATAAGACGCATTTGTAAAACCACTCAATTCAATGATTTCCTGTGGGATAAAAGAGCGTTTGCGCTTGATTATCTGGAGATGATTGAGCCGTATAACAGGGTCATTCTCTTCGCTTTCAAACGTAGAAAGCCATGTGCAAAGTGAATCGGCAAGCACCAATAGTTCGCCGTCTTTGTCTGTCTGCTCGTCATACGCACGAAGAATCTCCAAAAGTAAATCTGTCGTGTACGGTATAAACTTAGGAGAGGGAGCTAAGGATGTAATACTATTTAGTATAGTATCATAATTCATGTTGGACGCATGGACAAACGCGGTTTTATCCAGCAAAAAATACTGTGATGTGGGAATGGGATGGGCGTGTGCAGTATCATTTTCTTCAAAAAAAGCAAACTGTTGCGCGTCGAAAAAGCTCTTTATTTGATAATACCCATCTTCTTGCCGAATGGCCCATATCCAAATCGAGAGATTCGCTATCGGAAAGGCGCCGTAGATAGGTGAACCTTCTATACCCGGAAAGCCGATTTTCCTGTTATAAAGGATAGCAGCAACAAAGTTTCGTATGTTCTCTTCATCCTTTTCCGTAAGGTTATCGCATTGCAGTTCTTCTGTAACTCCAAGAGTATCGAGCATCTTTTTGACATCTTTATAGTACCGAAGCTGTTCTTCGCTTTTGGGTAGCCCCTTCCAATTCGGATTGCTGAAAGCCAGCTTTTCGCCATTAAACGCTATTTCTCTGCTTTCTATTATATCGATATAGCATGAGGCGTCTTGAATCCGATCGCTTAGTGTTCCGGTGGCTTTGAAGCTTATATTGAATTTTTTGCTGGACAAGTCCAGTTTTATTGTGATTCCCTTTCCCAGTTCAATATGATGTGCAGTTCCCTCCTTATATACAACGGTATAGAACGGATAGTATTCAACGTCTCCGACCGTTACTTTCGCATCAATGCGTTTTACAACAGTTGCATTGCAGACTTTATCAACCGGAATCTCAATGTCCAATCCTTTTGGTTTTGCATACAAGTAAAAATCATGAGAAGAGAGATATTTTCCCAGATTAAATTCGTTAAGTCCGATACCGGAAGCGTTAAACGTTAGCGACTCAATGGCGACACCGTTACGGGTAAGCTCTTCGAGGGACATCAGTTTTTTCCCGACAAAGCTGGCCTGCTTCCGCGAATTTTCGATAAAACTTGTAAAGATCGTGCTGATTTCGTTTATGTCTTTTGAAGGGAATCTGGTTAGTTTGATTGTACAACTCTTTTGATTGCCGATTTCGTCAAGCATGCGTTTTAAATCGAAGACCAACAGGCTCGAATAATAGATGTCCGCCTCACCGATGACAGAAGGAACACTTACAAGGAAGAATATGCAGCCGCCGTCATTGCAATAGTTGCGGAGATCTGCAGCCCTGCAGGAAAAAGATGCTGTGTCTGAAGTGACAGACTTCTTTGTTCCCTTAACCTGAATCGGAACTCGCCCCAATAAGTTTTCATTTTTATGAGAAGCGTTTTGGTAAACCAATACGAAGCCATCCCATGACGGAGTTCTGTCATTGCGTTTGGTAAAAGGACTTAGTATGGGGCAGGAGAGAAAAACTCGATCAAGCGCGTTTATCGCGGCTTCCTCAATCCATTTGCTATTAGCCGCAGCCATAGATTCATCCCCCTTTTGTGCTGAACGTCTTTTCGTCGCAAAAACGTGAAACTATCAACTATAAGAAGTATAGTGCTGTTTTCTGGTTTTATCAACAAACAAAAGGGTTCTTTTTATTATTATGCAGTTAGTTGCGTATGACAGGAGAGCCGGATTCTATGACTCTCCTGTTGTTTTAATACGCCGGTAATCCATACCCAAAGATGCAGGTGCCGCCTACATAGTAGCGCCCCTGGGCGCAGTCGTCGTTGACGTTACCCTCAATGGTGTATACCAAACCACCCTCGCATTTTTCAACGATGCCCACATGATCCGGGTATCCGTCGGGTTCCCAATCGAAAAAGATGATATCGCCGGGACTCGGCTCGGCAGAGCCGTCCGCCCATCCGGCGTTATCCTTGAACCAGTTCGCGCCCCAGACACAGTTCTCAAACTTTGGAATAGCGCCGGTATTGAGCAACCCAGCCTGATCAGCACACCAACTTACAAACATGGCGCACCACTCTGCACGCTCGCTCAGCCCCCACCAACTCCAGTAAGGCTCGCCGCCTACATTGCCGACCTGTGTCAGCGCTATCTCCACAATGGCCTGATTGCCCTCTGCGGTGAAGGCACGCCCGAACGGGTAGTAGCGCAGCACATGCGCCGGGTACTGCTTGTCGCCGTATCCGCTCCAGCCGAGCTGCGCAGCCATACGATTGGAAAATTCAATCGCCGCGATGGCCGAGTATCCGCCGTAATTCTCCCGCGCCCAGAGAATGAACCCATTGCCGAAATTATAGCCCTGCAAGGCCAGCTTGATGTTTTCCATATCGACAGGGCTTTCCACGTCGGCCTGCCGCAAGCTGTCCGCAATGGTCTGGACACCTACATCGATGGAATACTCCGGATCGGTGATGGCATTGGGCGTTCGTGGGTAACGGGTGTTATAGCCGCTTTCGGACGCCTGCATGGGATCAAACCCCTGACCGCCGCTCTCCTGCATCATGATCGCTTTGATCAGCTCGACGTATTCTCCTATGCCGTATTGATTGGCATACACGCGGATGATGGGCGTATAGGTCTCCACCTCCTCGCTCACCGGCACATATGACGTTCGTCCGCTTTCGCTTCCGAAGAGCGAGAGGGCAGCGCCGAGCAGTACAACAACTAGGACAATGGTGATGGCAATCCAACTCCCCGCGAGGATCGCGTTGACGAGCGCCTTCGTCGCGGCGAGGATTGCCCGGATCGCTTTTGAGGCCGCGGCAGCAGCCTTTTTCACGACCTCGACAGAGTTTCTCGCCGCAGCCTTCGCCCGCCGCGCGGACGCGTTTGCCGTCTTGACCGTAACGCCGGGATTGGCAGGAATAGTACGCGCTGTCCGCCGGACCGTTCGGACAGACCGCTCAACGGGTTTTACCGCCCGGTCGGCGGTTTTTATTGACCGAGTCCGCTTTTCCCGTACAGACGGTTTTATTGTCTCGCCGCTGCTTCTCTGAGTACGGAGCGACATACGCTTGTGTTCTTCCCGTTTGAACCGCGCCCCAGCCGTTTCCGACTGGGGCGTTTCTATAAATGTAGACGGTCGCCTATCAGAAAAAGGTCTCGTGTGGGATCGTGCAGACTGCTGAACGGCTTTCCGCCCCTGCTTATCAAACTCCTGCGCTGTACGGGATGCAGCGGTTTCTGCAAGGCTGGTCACCTTATCCGCCGCGTATTTCTCCGGACTGTCCTCCGCAGAAGAAGCGCCGCGCTGCGCGTCGTCCTTTGTTCGGATAAAAGCATCCTTCATGCGCTCGGCAGCCACGGCGGACTTGTCTATGGCCTTTATCGTCCCTGTAACGGCATCGCGTGTCTTGATGTCAGCCATCGCGTCCCACTCCGAACACACCCTCGCCGGGGCGCGTTGTCATCAGCTTGTAGAGCTCGGTGCCCTTGGGGAAGCGGTTGATAAACGGAACCAACGCCCGGCCATAGCGGATCAGGCCGCAGCCGGCATCCGCGTTGGTGACATAGCTCATCTGCTCGTTGGAGATGTTCAGGAGCTTTGCCAGCTTCTCCCGGTCCTTCGCCGCCTGATTGAGCATGACCACAAACTCGGAGTTGGACACCATTGTGCTGGCCTGCACCGAGTCTAGCAGATACTCCACGTTCTGCGTAATGGCCGTGGGAAAAGCGTTGCGCTTGCGGAACTGCCGCCAGGCCGAGGCAAAAAAGTTGCCGCTCTGCTCATTTTCAAATACCACATGGAATTCATCAATGAAGACATGCGTGCGCCGGCCGCGCTGCCAATTGAGCGTGACGCGGTTGAGCATTGTGTCCGTAATAACCAGCAGCCCCGCGGGCTTGAGCTGCTCGCCGAGATCGTGGATGTTGAATACCACCACACGCTTATCCAGATCTACATTCCCCGCGTGCCCGAAAATATCCAGAGAGCCGGTGGTATAGAGCTCCAGCGAAAGCGCAATGTCCTGCGCCTTTGCTTCCGGCTGCACCAGCAGCTTTTCGCGCAGCGCCGAGAGCGTTGGGATGATACCGGTTTCTGCTGCCTCCTGATAGAGCTGCGCCGTGCAGCGGTCGATGATGGATTTGTGCTGCGGGCCAACGCCGCTCTTGTCAATCTGCTCAACCAGCGACATGATAAACTGTGACTTATCCACAATGGAGTTCTTTTCGCCATAGCCCTCTACCATGTACATGGCGTTGAGCCGGTGTTTGCCGCCCGCGGCCACATGGATGACGGTGCCGATGTCGTTACCCATCGCCTCTACCAGCGGGGCAAACTCGCCTTCGGGATCACAGATCAGAATATCGTCGTCCGTGTTGAGCATAAGGAAAGTAATTAGCTCCTTTACCGAGAACGATTTGCCCGAGCCGGGGACGCCGAGGACAAACGCCGACTGGTTCAGCAGCGTTTCCTTATTGCACATAATGAGGTTGTGGGAGATGGCATTCTCGCCGAAGTAGATGCCGCCCTTGTCCATGATCTCCTGCACCTTGAAGGGGATGAACACGGCAAGGCTCTCCGTCGTCAGCGTCCGGAAGGCGTCAATGCGCCGCGTCCCGATGGGCAGCACCGTATTAAGCCCGTCATACTGCTGATACTTCAGCACGGCGAGTTGACACATATGCTTGCGGGCAATGGAAAGGACGGTCTCGGTGTCGCTGTCGAGCTGCTCCTGCGTCTCCGCGGTGAGCACCATGGTGAGGACGCACAGCATCATGCGCTGGTCGCGGGTGGTGAGATCGTCCAGAAACTCCTTGGCCTCCCGGCGCTGAAGCTCCATATCGTAGGGGATCACGGCGGAAAAGTTGTTATTGGCGTTCTGCCGGCGCTGCCAGTTGGTGATGTTCGTCTCCACGCCAAGCAAGCGGTTTTCCACCTCGCGTACCGCCTCGTCGGTGGGGACGGGGACAATATCAATAGAGAGCATCATGTTCCGGCTCAGATTCGTCAGCTCCGTCACCAGACAGTCCTTGATATAGGAAGCGTAGTCCTTGAGATACAGCACCCGGCAGAAGCGTTTGCCGAGCTTTAGGCGGTCCGAGGTCTTTTCTATACTGTCCGGGCAAATGTAATCCCGGAAGTCGTGTCCCTTCTGCATCATGTCCTTCGCGTTAAAGTGAAAGTCCACCTCTTCGCCGACGCGGTAGAAGTCGTGCAGGACGCGCAGGCGTTCGGTGACATCCAGCTCTGTACACTTGGCGCCGAGGGCGGCGAAGTGGGAGCAGAGATCTGCGCCGGTGCGGGCAAAGTAGGAACGAGCCTCTTCTATGTCCTTTTTGAGCACCGTGACGGTGATGTACTTCTCCTGAATGATGCCGTTGCCCTCCATCGCCTTGTCCAGCAGCATCCGGTTATATTCCCGGCGGTAGTTGTCACGCGCATCCCCGCGCGGCGGCATGAGGATGTTCTTCTCAAAGTTGACCCGGTTCAGGCGGCGGTTGTTGATTGTGATCTTTGCGGTAGCCCCGGCGTCCAGACTGTTCAGCAGCTCGGAATACTGGAGAAACATGGACTCCTTATCTGCGCGGCTGGCGACGAGGTAGTTGATGTCCGTGAAGCGGTACATCTTGGAATACTTGCTGCCGACGAGAAAAATGCCGTCCGGCCAGATGCGCCGGATGGGGATCACGTCCTGCACGCGGCGGGGAACACGGTATTTCTCTTTATCTTGCTGGAGAAGATTACTGAGCGTCTTTATCATGCCGTTTGTAAACCTCCCTTTCATGAGCTTCTATGACGCTTTTCAGCGCCTCGTAATACAGGTTGGTTGGCTGTACCCGTAGGTGTACCGGTTCCAGAATCTCTGAGCGAAACCACACCCGGAGAAACCGCCCGGCGCTCATGCCGTGGTAGCTGAAGAAGCCCAGCGCACCGAACGGAGCTGCAGCTAGAATGGCGATCCAGCTCAGCGTTTCGAGGCCTACATACGGGCGGAGCAGAAAGTACAGCGCCACAGCGACACCGATGGCCAGCAAAGAAAAAACGAACTGCCGCATGGACAGTCCGAAAAACATGGATTCCGTATAGTTTCGGATTTCACGGTTGATCTTGACTTCCAAAGAGATACCTCCTTCGTTTGGGTATAAGAAAACCGCCTCCTGAATAGGAGACGGTGAAATGGTTTATAGGGAACTTTTTGACGAGGAATGCGGCAAAAAATTCCCTATATTATAGAAACGGTTTGCGCCATTACAGCCCCATCATCTCCCGTACGATCCGGTCGGACATCTTCACAGAGCCGACCAGGATGAGCATGTTGAAGATGAGTTCCCCAATATAGCTCCACACCATCGTTACGGCCGCAGCGTCGGTCTTGACGATGGGCGGCGATGCAGCGAAGTGGGAGAAGATGATGCACGAGAGCACAATGATCGCGCCTTCCAAACACACGGCAGCGTAGCTTTTGAGAAAGCTTCTCCCCACGTTCTGGCTCGGCTCCCCGGCAAAGGACGAGAGCGGAATGGGCGCAATGGCCGAATAGAGATACAGTTTGCAAAAGCGCCCGTATACCGTCATGATCATCACAAAAGAAAGCACCGTAATGAACAGCCCACCGATCAGCGTCACCGCCCACAGGGGGATACTCTCAAAGAAGCCGCAGTCTTCCACAGCGGTTATGATCTCCGGCGGCAGAACCGTTTCCTGTGCAGCGCCTAGACCGGCGGAGTCCATAATCGTGGAGATCGCTCCCTGCACGATGCGGAAAAGCGCCATCATCAGTTCCAGCCCGTAGGTTACCGCGCCTTTGGCCAGAGCGAACCGGATGAAGAGCTTCAGCGCGGTTTCCGGCCGCCGGGTCTCCGCAAAGGAGCCGCAGGTTTTCATCACGCCCACAACGAAGAACAACACAAGCAGAGCCAGCCCGATGGCCTGCACCGCGCCGTGGATGCCGACGATCACATTCCAGATCGCGCCGCCTTTAAATTCCTCCGGCGACTGCGTGAGGAGCTGCCAGATTTCCGCCAGCTTCTCGTTCCATGTCTCCAGGGCGTTTTCGAGATTTTGTACGACCCAGTTATCCGACATACTTGCACCTCCTTCTGGGGTGGCTTCTTATTGGGAAGCCGCCCCGTATTTTCGGATAACGGGTCAGCCGACGATCAGGTCAAGGATTTCCTTGGTGAAGGTAATCACAATGCCGCCTGCCAGCGTCAGGAAACCGTTGGAGCGCTGGCTCGGGTCGTGGCTCTGGAAGGACATGCCGACCTGCACAACGCCCCAGCCCAGAATAATCAGCCCCACCGCGCGGATCAGGCCGAAGATGAAGTCCGAGAGATTGTTGACAACGGCGATAGGATCGTCGGCGGCGAAGGCCGCGGCGGATAACGCTGTAATCAGCGCCACGGTGATAACAAGGGTACAGTAGGCACGAAAGCTCTTCTTGGCTACATTCGGGGTCTCAATCTTATTCTTGGTTTTCTTGTTCACGCTGTTTTTCCTCCATTTTCTTTTGCAGTAATTCTTCGAGTTCTTCTTCACAGAAGAAGAGGTACTCGTCCTCGCTGACCGGTTCTGCACCGGCCTTTTTCAGCAGGCCCTCGTCAATGGACAGAGCCGCAATGCTGATGCTGTCTTCGCCGTGCCGGTAGGGACCAGCCCCGCTGTCTGCAGTGAGTGCGATGTTCGGATGCTTCAGGATATCGAACTTGAGGTCCTCCACCGGCCGCTCGCCACGGATAAAAAGAAGCGCATACCGGTTATCCAGCATGCGCACCTCGTCCGGCGTCATCAGCTCACGCCCCGCCAACTGCCAGTTGGTGGAGTAGCTGCCGTTGCGGCCTTTGGACTGCCCATATGAGTTGGTATCAATCGTTTCTTTCCCGAGCAGCTTGGACACATACTCATGCGTAGACTGCTCGTTGCCGCCGAGATAGAGAAACTCATCGCAGTTACCGACGATCGACTCCCATTGCTTCTCAAACAGCGCCTTTAATTGCGCCAGATTCTGGATGATGATTGATACCGAGATTTCCCGGGAGCGCATGGTGGAGAGCAGCTTGTCAAATTCATCGGGCAGAGCGACGTTTGCAAACTCGTCCATCAAGAAATGGACGTGTACCGGCAGCCGGCCGCCATGGATAACGTCCGCCTGATAATAGAGCTGCTGGAACAGCTGAGTATAAAGCATTCCCACGAGGAAGCTGAAGGAGCTGTCATTGTCCGGGATTATGGCAAAGACCGCCGTTTTCTTCTCGCCGATACTCCACAGCTCCAGTTCATCGTTCTGTGTGATGCTGGCAAGACTCTCCAGATTGAACTTTTCCAAGCGGGAGATCAGGGTAATCTGGATAGATTTCAGGGTTTTGCCGCTGCCGGAGTGATAGCTCCGGTAATACT
The DNA here is from genome assembly GCA_934511165.1 of uncultured Oscillospiraceae bacterium. Classification (GTDB taxonomy): domain Bacteria; phylum Bacillota; class Clostridia; order Oscillospirales; family Oscillospiraceae; genus Apopatocola. Next base: position 52,508 of record CAKSWA010000008.1, read on the forward strand.
TCAAGGCGATATGCTCCGGATTCCGCATTTCCAGCCGTTCAAAGAGGATATCCAGCGCGGACTTGTATGTCTCGTCGTCCTCCCGGACTTCCCCGGCGCGGATCATCTCCATGACCATCGGAAAGTTCTGCTCCTCCGGCGGGGCCTCGTAGTGCAGGTAGAAGATGAGCGCCAATAGAAGCATGGTCGCCGCCTGATCCCAGAACGGGTCCTGGCTCTGCGAGCCCTTCGGCGTAGTATTCTTGAAGAGGTTCGTCACCAGACGCTGGATATCGTTGTCGCTGCGCAGATACACGAACGGGTTATAGCAATGGCTTTTCTCCATGTTGATAAGATCCAAAACCTTGATGTCGTACCCCTTAGACGAGAGCAGGTTTCCGGTATCACGCAGAAGCTCACCCTTCGGGTCAAGCACAACATAGCTGGAATTTGCCTGACACAAGTTTGGTTTGGCGAAAAACCTTGTTTTTCCGGCGCCGGAGCCGCCGCAGACCAACGTATTCAAATTGCGCCGGTGTTTGCGCCCGTCCAGCCCGACGGAGACATTCTGCGTGAGGATCTTGTTTCGCGTTGGGACTTTGTCTGCGTACTTTCTGTTCACCTGCACGGGAGAGCCCCATTGGGCGGAGCCGTGCTCCTCCCGCCGCCGGTAATTGCGCTGGGTGGAGAGGTATATTCCGATGGCAAGTCCGTAGCACAGCAGCAAAACGAGGATCGTTTTCAAGCTGTTTCCGCAGAGCGTGATATAAAATGGGCGGCTCATCGCCGCCCCAAAGTTTTTGATCAGCCCGGGAAGTCCATCCTCCATAAACGGCGCAATGAGCAGCGCCAGCCATATAACCGGAATCGTGCCGAGGCAGTATAGGAGAATGTTTTGCTTCGAGAATTTATCGTGCCGCACGATCTGCCTTCTTTCGTTCCTTCTGTGGTGCCGCGTCAATGACCTTCAGGAGCAAAACGTCCACATCTTCCGTGGGCCG